>JAEZCJ010000209.1 GCA_023433615.1 Bacillota bacterium
CGCGAAGGCGATGCCGCTGCCGGCGATGCGGCAGCGGCGAGGCGCACCTCGCCCGCACGCCGTGCGCGGCTTGCGGGCGGGTGTGCGCGTACTGCGAGGCCTGCCTGACGATGGGCCGCTCGCGCGAATGCGAGCTGCTCATCGTGGGCAGGCCCGCCGACGGGCTGCTGCGGCATGGCTCTGCCTCCGCGAGTCTGCCGCCAGCCGCGGATCGGCTTGCGCAATGGCGGCTCAGCCCCGCGCAGACGGTCGCGGCGGGGCAGGCGCTTCGCTATTTGGAGGCGCTGGCTGTGCCGCACGCGATTGCCTGCTCGCGTGCGCCACGCCGTGAGTTTCTGCTATGGGCGGTAACCGGCGCAGGCAAGACGGAGATGATCTTTCCGCTGATCGAATCCGTGCTGCTGCGGGGCGGCACCGCGCTGGTCGCCACGCCGCGTACCGATGTCGTGCGCGAATTGGACCCCCGTATTCGGCGAGCTTTTCCGGGACGGACGGTTGCGACGTTATACGGAGGCAGCGAGCAGCGCTGGGAGCGTGCCGAAATTACGCTGGCTACGACGCACCAACTGCTGCGGTTCGCGGAGGCGTTCGACCTCGTGGTGATCGATGAGCTGGACGCTTTCCCGTTCCACGGGAGCCCGATGCTGCATTATGCCGCTGCTCGTGCAGGCGCGCCGTCCGGCACGCGCGTGCTGCTGAGCGCTACGCCGCCGCGTGCGCTTAAGGTGCGCGCCGAACGGGGCAGGCTTCCGCATGCCAGAATCCCGGTGCGCTATCATCGGAAGCCGCTCCCCGTGCCGATGCTGCTGGCTGTCCCTGCCGTCAGGGAGATGCTGAAGAAGAGACGGATGCCGGCAAAGCTGCAGGCTGCGATCGCGGGATCTGTCGCGCGGGGTGCGCAGCTTTTCATCTTCGTGCAGCAAATTGCGCATACCGAAGGAATGGCAGCGCTGGTCGCCGCGCTCTGTCCGCCGCACGCGAAGGTGGGGCATACGTCTTCGAAGGATGCAGACCGTGCGGAACAGGTCCGCCGGTTCCGCGCAGGCGAGCTGCGCGTGCTCGTTACGACTACGATCCTCGAACGCGGCGTGACGATTCCGAAGAGCGACGTAATCGTGCTGGATGCGGACGGGCGGTTATTCGATGAAGCGTCGCTGGTGCAGATGGCCGGACGGGCAGGTCGATCCGCCGACGATCCATACGGGAAGGTCGTGTTCTGTGCGCCGACTCGCAGTCGTTCGCAGCTGGCTGCCGTGCGGCATATTCGCCAGATGAACCGAATTGCCGAGCGTCAGGGCTATCTGCTTCATACCGATAGGGGGAGTCGGCCATGATTGCCGGGATTGCGGCATGGGCAAGCGGTCTGTTGCGTGTCCGACATTCGGAATGCGTCGCTTGCGGCAAGCCGAGGGGGGCGCTTCGCGCATCGTCGCATTGCGATCGGAGAACGTTGTCGTTGCTCCGGTATCTATGCGCGGCATGCGCAGGAGCGATTCCATGGATCGATCGGATAATGTGCGCGACATGCGGCAGGGCGATCGAATGTCCGGACTGCGCGCGCCGCGAATCGGCCTCGTTCGTGAAGAATCGAAGCAGCGTCCGCTACGATGCCGCGATGAGGCAATGGCTTGCGCTCTATAAGTACCGCGGCCACGAACGGCTGGCGGAGCCGCTGGCCGCGATGGTGTGCCATGCTTACGAGCGGATGATGGAGGAAACGATGCAGCGTGAGGAGAGAGCAGGAGCTTCTCGCCGCGGCGCTGCTTCGTATTGGACGGCCGTGACGTTCGTGCCGGTCAGCAGGGAACGGGAGATCGAGCGCGGCTTCAATCAGGCGCAGCGATTCGCGGAGGAGCTGGCCGCCCGGTATCGATTGCCGCTGTATGCGCTGTTGACCCGGGTGCGGCACAGCGAGAAGCAGAGCTTGAAGAAGAGGCGCGAGCGGATCGCGGATATGCGGACGGCTTTTGGCATCCATGCGGAGGAAGTGAATAGGTTACGGGAATCGGCGGGTAACGCTGCTGGGGATCGCGGCGTCTCGTCGCCATGCCGGATACTGCTCATCGACGATATCTACACAACGGGCGGGACGGTCGATGCCTGTGCGGCCAAGCTGCAGGAGGCAACTGCCGGCAGAGCGCGTATCTACGCACTCACTTGGGCGAGGTCATAGCCAGCGTTGCTTACTCGATCTTTACACATTATTCGACAAAACTCTCGCCTTTTTGCACCATCTGCGGTACAATAGGGGTAAAGTCTAACTTTTTATTGGCTGATAGACCCTAAGGGTGCGGCCGTTCGATTCAGGGAAGGGGCGAATGCAAGTGAAATTGGAATACTGCCCGCGATGTGACAAGCTGTTCGCCAAGGGATTCAACGATATCTGCCAAGCGTGCATCAAGGAAATCGACCAAGAATACGAGCGGTGTGCGGAATATCTGAAGAAGAATCGCGGCCTGACGATGCAGCAGCTGTCAGAAGCGACGGAGGTGTCCGTCCGCCAGATTACGCGCTTCATTCGTGAAGGGCGCATCTCGATCTCAAGCTTGCCGAATATGAGTTACGGCTGCGATACTTGCGGCGTACCGATCCGGGAAGGCCATATGTGCATCAACTGCAAACAGCGGCTTGCGAGCGACATCAAGCAGCAGCAGACGATCGATGCCCGTACGAGAACGCAAGAGGAGCAGCCAGGCTCCGGCGGCGCGTATCAAATTAAGGATCGCGGACAATAATCGCGTACGCGAAGCAATCGAACGGATCTCCTATAAATTTTTTGCAATCGATAACCGATAATACCTTCATAAGGTGTTACGGTTATTTTTTATTGTCGTGAGAAGAGGTGGCGTCCATGAAGATCAACGAACCAGGCCGCATCAGTGCGGTGAATTCGTATCAGAAGCAGCAGCAGGATAAGCGCGCGGGGCAATCGGGCATGACCAGACGCAAGGATGAGGTCCAGATTTCCGCGGAAGCGCACAAGCTGCTGACCAGCAGCCGCGTGAACAATCCGGAGCGGATCGACGAGCTGAAGCAATCCGTATCGACGGGCAGCTACCATGTCGACGCAGGGAAGATCGCCGAGAAGCTGCTTCCTTATCTGAGATAAGTGAACAGTCCAATTAATAAAAGCTGCTCGGTTGTCGGCACCGAGAAGGTTGGACGAAGGTAGAAAATGAGGAACGGATTGTAGACAGATCTGCATGAGTACCTCCAGCGTTTCGTAAGAAACGCACTTCGGAAGCATAAGCTTCATTTTCGCCAGCGTTCAAGATTCGAAGCCGATTAAGCTACGAAGCATCACATCGTGATCACAATCGAGCCATAGAAAGACAGGTGAACTTTCATGTCTTTGACGGACATCATGCAGACGCTGGAACAGCAGACAGAGCTCTATGAACAGCTATTGAATACGGCGAAAGAGAAGACACCTGTTCTGATCCATAATGAAGTCGAACAGTTGAACGGCCTCGTGCAGAAGGAACGCAAGCTGATCGCCGAGGCAGAGAAGCTGGAACAATCGCGCATTCTGCATACGCATCGGTATTTCTCGTCACTCGGTTATATCTCGAGAATGAACACGCTGCGCGAGCTGATCCGCTCGGTCAATCACCCTGAAGAGAAGCAGCAATTGCTGAATAAGCAGCAGGAGCTGCAGGAGCTGCTCCGCGAACTGAAGCGTAACAACGAATTGAATCAGCAGCTGATTCAGCAATCGCTGGCATTCATTAATTACTCGATCGATCTGGTCGTGGATGACCCGACGGAGGATGTCGTCTACCAGCATCCGCAGAAGGGGCTGGCGGGCAGCGTGAAGAGCGGGATTTTTGATACGAGGGCATAGGGAGGCGAAATAACCGCATGAGATCGACATTCCACACGCTGGAAACAGCTAAACGGAGCATATTCACGCAGCAAGCGGCCATCAATACGGTTGGCCATAACATAGCGAACGCGAATACGAAGGGCTATTCCCGCCAGACGGTTAATATGGTGGCAGCCAGACCGATCGAGGCGTACGGGGTCAATCGCTCCATTGCGCCCGGACAGCTCGGCACCGGCGTTGAATTCACGTCGATTAACCGCGTACGGACGTCGTTTCTCGACGATCAATTCCGCAACCAGAATAAGTATCTGGGCAGCTATTCGGTTCAGGCCGATACGCTCGATAAGCTGGAATCAATCGTGAACGAGCCGGGGAATTCCGGCATTCGGACCGTTCTCGAGAATTTCTGGAACTCATGGTCTGACCTGAGCAAGGACCCCGAGAATGTGACAGGGCGCAAAATCGTTCGCGAGAACGCGCTGGCCCTTGTGGATACGTTCAATCAGACGAGCAGGCAGCTCAACGATCTGAGCCGGGATCTAACGAGAAACATCGAGGTCAAAGCAACGGAGATGAACACGATCCTGAACACGATCGCGTCACTCAACAATGAGATTCGGCGGATTGAGGGGCTGGGCGACAGCGCGAACGATCTTCGCGACCAGCGCGACTTGCTCACGGATGACTTGTCCAAGATCGTGAACGTTACCGTACAGGAAACGGAAGCGGGCTACTCTATCTCGATTGGGACAACGAATCTGGTTGCAGGTACGGTAGTCGCACCGGTTACGGCCGACGCGCTGTCAGATGCGTATACGAGCGGAGACTTGAACAGCGGCGAGGTACACGGCATGATCGTCTCGCGCGATAAATATGTCGCCGATTATCAACGACAGCTTGATACTTTGGCGAACACGATGGCTAACGGGGAGATCGAAGTGATCGTCCCTGCGGGCTCTGTTCTGCCGGGACAGACCACGCCGCTAGCGGTCGATACGGCTGTTACCGTGAACGGTATTAACGGGCTGCATAAACTGGGCTACACGCTCGAAGGCGGCACGCCTCCTGCGACCGGCGGTGACTTATTCACTTTCGCGGCAGGCGCAACCGGCATTACGGCAGCCAGCATCCGCGTGAATCCGGTGGTCGCGGCTGACACGAGCAAAATCGCGACATCGCTGCGGTTGGATGCTGCGGGCACCGTCGTGAAGGGCAACAATACGCTGGCTCTGCTCATGGCTGAGCTGAAGGACAACGTGTTCAGCTTCGACGAGACGGCAACCGGCAACGGAATCAATAATTCGACGCTCGGCGATTACTATAATGCGCTTGTAGGTGCGCTAGGCGTGCAATCGCAGGAAGCAAGCCGCCAGTTGATTAATACAAAGACGCAGCTCGACCAGGTCGACAGCAGCCGCCAATCGGTAAGCGGCGTGTCGCTCGATGAAGAGATGTCCGATCTGCTGCGATACCAGCATGCGTACAGCGCCGCGGCGCGTCTCATGTCTACATTCGATGAAATGCTCGATAAATTGATTAACGGCACGGCGGTTTAATGCTGCCTGTGCCGATTATGAACGGAGGTTGACCCATGCCGCTACGCGTAACGCCCGGGATGATGCATATGCAGCTAACCCGGAACTTGAACCGCAACATGACTCAGATGCAGGGCTTGTCGGAACAGGTGACGACCGGCCGCAAAATCAATCGTGCCTCGGACGATCCCGTTGGCATCACGTATGCGCTTCGCTACCGCAGCGAGCTGTCGTCAAACGAGCAATACCAGAAGAACGTCGATTCCGCGCTGTCATGGCTGGATTTTAACGATACGGTGCTGTCGCAGTCGACGGACGTGCTGAAGCGGGTGAAGGAGCTGGCGGTGCAGGGCTCGAACGGCACGAATCCGCAGGTGGCCTTGGACAATATTCGCGACGAAGTTGTGCAGTTGAAAGATCAGATGCTCGACATCGCGAACAGCAAATTGAACGGGAAATACGTATTCAATGGGCAGAAATTTAACGAGAAGCCTTATGATCCGGCGGCAGGAACGCCACCTTTCAACCCCGCTGCCGTACAGACTGATACCGGCCAAATCAACTATTCGGTCGGTGTAGGCGTTACGCTTCCTGTTAACGTAACGGGAGCTGAAGCGTTCGGCAATCCGGGCGATCCGGACAATGTTTTTACGGTGCTGGATAACCTGATGGCTGCTCTTGCGTCCGGGAACTACGATGCCGTATCAGGCGAGATTACGAATATTGAATCTCGTATGGATAAGATACTGAATTCGCAGTCCGAGATCGGTGCCCGAGTCAATCGCGTCGAACTTATGCAGAATCGTTTGAAAGATTTGGAGATCAATCTGACGGACCTGAAATCGAAAGTGGAAGACGCTGATTTTGAGCAGCTCTTGATCGATTCGAAAATTAACGAGAATATCTACCAAGCATCGTTATCCGTAGGGGCCAAGGTGATTACGCCATCGCTAGTAGATTTTCTCCGATAGGAGTTAGCCGGTCATGAAGCTGCCGATAGTCCAGGCGAGGATAACGAACGGCCTTATTGGCGTGAATTGGTCGCTTGGCCGGTATGACATTCGTACCCGCCCGGCTGACCAGGCTATCCAATCAACTCCCGCTACGATCAGCGCACCGATGCGTTACGCGTCCATGTCGATCGATATGAGTCGAACGTATGAAGCGCTCAACGGCGGCAATCCGCTGTCCTTATATCGCAAACTGCAGAGTCAAATGCCGGATATTGCTCAGCAGAACATCCGGGAAGTCGTGCGAAAATGGGATCAGGTTGGGAACATCGCCGACGGCAAGAACGCGATTCCGGGATTGGCGAAGCAAGCAATGCTAAAGGGCGGACCGGATTTACAGGTGTTTGGGCCAGCGACGCCTCGAAATATCGATATTCACTGGGATATCCCTGAGTTGGACGTGCAAGTTCAATTGGGAGGCGTCGACGTGCAGGTGCAGACGCACAGACCTGAGATTTCCTACTACCGTGGATCATTTGATGTCTATATGAAACAGAAGCCGAGCGTTGACTTTAGCGTTCAATACTTGGACGTTCGCGTATAGAGGAATCGGAGTAAATCAGCTATAGCGCCCGCTATGGCTTTTTTCGTACCAATCCACTATGATGGCAAATAGATAGGAGCGTGAACTGAAAGCATGGAATTGCAGACGAGCCGATTCGGAATTCTTGAGGTCGATGAGCATACGATTTACACGTTTCCCAAAGGGTTGCCGGGTTTTGAAGAGGCAACGAAGTTCGTGATTGTGGCGCCGAAAGAGGAGGAACCTTTTGCCTTCCTCCAATCCATACAGAATGACGATTTGGCGTTCGTGATCGCGGATCCCTTCATGTTCTGCGAGAATTATGATTTTGAACTGTCAGATAGCATCATTGCTGAATTGGGTATCGATTCGCCCGAGGAGGTGCTGGTTCGTTCGATCATTACGATTCCGGACGAACTGGACAAGGCAACGATCAACTTGGTCGCGCCGATTATTTTCAATGGACCTGCGATGATCGCTAAGCAAGTCGTGTTAGGCAAGACGCCATATTCGACCAGACATCCGCTGTTTGCCGCAGCAGGATCTCGGTAAGAGAGGAGCGACCGTATGCTTGTATTGTCCCGTAAGAAAGGCGAGTCGATCATCCTCCAAGATAATATCGAGATCACGATCCTAGAGGTGAGTGCAGACACGATCAAGATCGGCATTCAAGCGCCTAAGGAAGTCGATATCGTTCGTAAGGAAATCTACGTGAGCGTGCAGGAGACGAATCGCGAATCGGCGGACGCCGGCAACAACCTGCAAGCTTTGCGCAATCGCATGAATAATTTTAAAAAAAGTTAGCGACAGCTATAAACTGTTGATCTAGGACTTCCGATATATATTCTATAACCGAACAAGGGCGGCCGACCTTATGTCCGGTAAACCACATGGACGTGGGAACTTACTTATTTCAGGGAGGAATTACTAATGCGTATTAACCACAACATCACTGCATTGAACACGCACCGCAACATGAGTCTGAACAACGTTTCTGCTGGCAAATCCATGGAGAAACTGGCATCCGGTCTCCGCATCAACCGTGCGGCTGACGATGCAGCAGGTCTCGCGGTATCCGAGAAAATGCGCGGTCAAATCCGTGGCCTCGAGCAAGCGCAACGCAACACGCAAGACGGTATCTCCTTCGTACAAACTGCTGAAGGCGCTATGAACGAAATCTCCGCCATGCTGACGCGCATGAAAGAGCTGAACGTTCAGAAGCTGAACGGCACGTACGGCTCCGGCGACAAAGCGAACATCGACTCCGAGCTTTCCGCTCTGGGTGCACAGATCGACTCGATCTTGACGAACACGAAGTTCAACGGCATTAACATCACTTCCGGCGCAACGATCCAAACGGGCGATGCTTCCGGCGTATCGATCTCGATCGCTGCGATTTCTACGACTGGCATTTCCGGTCTGGGCGCATCTACTTCGCTGACGAACATCGAAACGGCTATCAAGAACACGTCGACTGAGCGCGCTAAGCTTGGTGCCCTGCAGAACCGTCTCGAGTACACGTCCAACAACCTGGGTACGACGGTCGAGAACCTCACGGCTTCCGAGTCCCGTATCCGCGACACGGACATGGCTCGCGAAATGGTCAACCTCGTGAAGAACAACATCTTGCTTCAAGCTTCGCAATCGATGCTGGCGCAAGCCAACTCGCAGCCGCAAGGCGTTCTGTCCTTGCTGGGCTAATAGCCTTACGCGAAGAGACCTTAGATTATCTAAGGTCTCTTCTTTTTTTGTCCACACCATGCATCGGCTCTAATAAGTCGTGCCATAGAAGCCGATATTGATAATATAAGAATCTAATTCTAATCGGGGTGAAGTACATGTCCATGAGTATTTCATCAGCTCAGAACACGGCAGGAGTTACGACAGAGAAGAATGTTGCCATCAGCATGCCGTCGAAGGCTAATGAGGAAACAGTAACTAAATACAAGTCGGTGGAAGCAATTCAAGAGGCAGAACGTAAGGGTTCCAAATTAACAATCGGTGAGGAACAGAAAGTAAAAAGTATCGAACGTGCATTAGAAGCCGTGAAGAGCCATCAAACATCGCTTGAGATGTCCGTACATGAGGCGACGAATGAAGTCATAATCAGGGTGCTGGACAAAGAGACAGGAGAGCTCATTCGTGAAGTGCCTTCCGAGAAGATCCTGGACATGGTGTCCAAATTCATGGAAATGAACGGGATGTTATTCGACGAAAAGGTGTAGAAAGAGGTGGTATTTCGTGAGAATTGCAGGATTAGCATCAGGTCTTGATATCGACAGCATGGTCAAGGAACTGATGAAGGCGCGTAAGGCTACAGCCGATAAGTTATTCCAGAAGAGGACAACGGCTGAATGGCAGCAAGAAGCATTCCGGGAAGTCAGCTCTAAGCTTGTTGATTTTCGTAATAATAAGTTGTCCTCCTATAACTTATCCAGCCAGATCAACGCCAAAACAGCGGCGGTGAGCGGCAACTCGACAGCGATCAGCGTCAATTCAGTCGATCCGAATACCGCTGGCAACATGAGCATTAAGGTTAACAAAGTGGCAACCGCCCAGGCAGCGGTATTTACGCTTACCCCTGGGAACATGGGTCAAAAAAGCGGGACAATGGCTGACCTGGGCTACGCCTCTGCAGGCTCATTCCAAGTGAATGGAAAAACCATTCAGTATGAGCCGACGGATACGCTTAAAACGATCGCTAACAAGATTAATGCCAATAAATCTGCGAAAGCAACAGCGTTATATGATGAAACCAATGGGAAATTCTCCATTATGCATGCGGAAACGGGCAAAGCAGTAACGGCAGATGGACCCATGGCGGCATTATTTACACGCGTTGATAGTGGCGGTGACATGGCCGAAATCGAAGTGAACGGCATTGCTTTCACGCAGGCAAGTAATCGCTTCTCGATCAATGGCGTCGACTTTACTGTTAAAGCGGAGACCGGAGCCACGAATGCTGCATTGGCTATTGTAACGGATACAGAGAAGATTCTCTCCACGATCAAATCCTTCGTGAACGATTACAATAGCCTCATCGAGAAAGTAAACGGCGAATTGGGAGAAGAGCGGTTCCGTTCCTATACGCCGCTTACCGATGAGCAAAAAGAAGCGATGACGGAAAAGCAGATTGAATTGTGGGAAGAAAAGGCGCATAGCGGTCTACTGCGTAACGACTCTACTTTGAGCAAGTTGGCATCCGATTTGCGGATCGCGTCAACAGCTGATTTTGCAACGAATGTCAATATTGCAACAATTGGGATAACGACAGGTACGTGGCAGGATAGAGGGAAGTTGATTATTGACGAGGCGAAGCTTCGTAAGGCGATCGAGGATAACCCTCAACAAGTAGCGGATATGTTCATGAAGGCGGGCGATACATCGGATCCTGCAAAGAGCGGTGTCGGCATTTTCAACAAAATGTCGAAAATTGCGATGAATGCATTGACAGAATTATCTTCACGTGCAGGTACATCCATGGTGAATGCAGACCCTAAAGGGCAATTCCTCGAAAGTTCGTTGCTAAGTTCGCAAATTCGCGAGATGAAGACTAAAGAATCTGACCTGGCAGCCAAACTCAAGATGATGGAAGATCGCTATTATAAGCAGTTTGCGGCAATGGAAGCTGCGATTAATAAATACAACGCTCAGGCATCCAGTCTATCCGGTTTCATGAATTGAAGGAGTGAAAGTGATGTTGCAATCGCCGTATAAAGCTTACCAGCAGAACTCGGTCCAAACAGCAGCCCCTGGTCAACTCGTCGTAATGCTCTATGACGGAGCCGTACGTTTTACAAAGGCCGGGATTGATGGGATACAGCGGCGGCAATATGCAGTCGCTAACACGAACCTTAAGAAAGCACAGTCCGTCATCCACGAGCTTATCGCTGCGTTGAATCCAGAGGTCCCCATATCAAGAGATTTAGGGCGTATTTATGAGTATATGCTGCATTGTCTGATTCAGGCCAATGTAAAGAAGGACGCAGGAAAAGCAGAGGAAGTGCTGCGGCATTTACAGGATCTGAGGGAGGCTTGGAAACAAATTCTTAAGCCGGGTAATACTGCAGCGACTTCCATTGAAGGTCATGCGTAATGCTAACGAATTTGGAATTATTATGCGACATTACTGAAAAAGCAGCTGATATTGGCTTTGATAATGATTCCGGTTTACTTGACGAACTACTAGCGTTACGATCAGAAGTGATCGCGGAATTATCAGAACAACCCGAGGTATCCTCAGAGCAGAAGGCATTACTTCGCAGAATTAATGAATATGACAAGGTGCTTCTCCGGCACTTGGAATCATCAAGATCCCAAATATCAAGCTCATTAAATAAGCTTGTACAATCGCGCGTTCAGAAGCACTCTTATGAACAAACATATGAGGCGGGCAGTTATTTTTTCGATAAGAAAAAATAGTTAGCTTCGCTATACAGGACCGTTGGGTGAATATTACCTGACGGTTTTCCTTATGAATCGACATTTTTCAGCCGATATAGAGGGTATATGCAAAGGAGGCTTCTATGATGAGTGCGGAACCAGCTATTCCGATAAATGAGATAATAGAGGAAGTGAGAGTATTCCTCCCAAGACTTTTAGAAGCATGCGATTCGGTAGCTGAACTGTTGTACCAGCCGATTACAACTTCGACATGGGAGGTATTCGGAGACTTAGTCCAGGGCTTTGATGATCTATATCGGACCATGAATTCGGTTAATCATAGATTGCATAATGAAGGCAATCCCCAGTTGATCCAGCAACCAATCCTCGAGTTTATGAACGCAATGGATGACAAATTTGCGGAACTGAACGGGTATATGGATGCTGAGGAATTCACAGAAGCTGGAGATTGCCTTCGGTATGAGCTGATTCCCGTCATCTCGAATTTGACAATGGCATTAGGTGATGAAGAGCGATTAAGGAACGAACGGTTCCATACCAATTCGATTTATTTAAAGAGTAGATTCCCAAAAGCCTATGCGCAAGTGTCAGCAATCGTACGGGGTTCGAGTCCCTATCAGATTGTTGCCTCAAAAGATGGGTCCCCCAACTTATACTGGTTGAGGGACTATGGCAAGCCGACCTATTTATATAGTAGATATGCTCCTGAGATGGAAGCGGAACGCTGGATTGCTGCGATTCACGACTCATTGCATGGAAAAAGCAATGTCATGATTTATGGTTTCGGTTTCGGGTGTCATCTGAGTGCTTTACTTAGAACTAATTCGAATGTGAATATTTATCTCTATGAGCCTGATCCATATATTCTACTTGCGGCTATGGAAGTTGTGAACCTTGCAGAGATCCTGGCAGGCGAATCAATTAAGGATTTAGTAGTCGGGAAGGATAAAGATCAACGGGATGGACTATTCTATCGTATGCTAAAGTATAACAAAGGCGAGACGGCAACTATCTCTTTGCCGGCATACGACAAGTTGAATTCAGAATGGAAACAGGAGTTTCTACGGGATGCCAAAAACGCCATAATGAATTATGCTACCTCGGAGAATGTCTATAAGAAGTATGGACACGAGTGGACGCGCAATACGCTCTACAACATGGCATACAACATAACGACACCTAACATCAATGGTATGAAAGGGAAGATGCTCGGTAGAACTGCAGTCATAGTCGGAGCGGGACCTTCTTTGGAGGCGGATGTGGAACTGTTGCGTGAACTTAAGCATCATGCGATAGTCATTGCTGCTGGTTCAAGTATTCAGGCACTCCAGCATTTTGGCATTCAGCCGCACCTGATTGTATCGATGGATGGTGGCGTGGCCAATTACAACGTGTTCCGACAAGTCGAGATTACGGATATACCGATTCTGTACGTACCTCAGGTAGAATACCGAGTTATCGACAATACTTCGAAGCATCTATTTCATGTCTATTTTAGTACGGATGTTGCGACGATGTATTTAGTTGGCTTGCAAGAAAACGACCCTGTGTTTAAGTCCAGCCATTCGGTTACAGGCACTGCCATTCAAGCTGCCGCGTTCTTGGGATGCAGCGAGGTGTTGTTTACAGGGCAGGATCTTTCTTACCCTGATGATAAAGTATATGCCACCGGAGCTAAGCACGTAGGCGAGAATCATACGGATTACATCATGAAGCGAGCTGTCTTGGAAGTTGAGAATGTACGAGGCGGGATGAATCGCACGACGGAATCGATGAGGCTTACGCTAGTAGATATTGAAGAGATCATCGCGCTGTTCCCCGATGTGCGATTTATCAATACGAGTAAAAAAGGTGCGAAAATAAAAGGCACAGGTTGGGAATCGATGGAGGATGTCGTTGTACGTCTGGCAAACGATAGGATAGAAGAAGACGCCATCAAGAATGCAATGTCGGCGCACTTGGTTCCTTATCCCGATGCTAGGATACAGGCTATGATAGATCGCGTACACTCGCTTCCGATGCAGTTGAATGAGTTCGAATTCAAATTGAAGCGGGTAAGCCGCAACATGGACAAACTGTTAGAACTTGCGCGGAAGAATCCCGATAAATGTATCAATAAAATGGTAGAAATCGAACAGGATTGGGAGCAGGCGGTCACATCGTTCATGTTCAATACTTTCTTCATTGTGCTATTGAAACAAGAGGTATCAAGATTCGACAGAGAACTTCCTGATGTGGCGAGAGAGAAGAATCTTATTAAGAAAGCTACATTATTTGAAGATGTCCTAGGTACCCTGGTCAGCCAGATTGATGAGAAGATCCCACTGGTTCGGGAAATGATTGAGGAAGCCGTTAGACGAGTGAGTGCGAAGTTGAATGAGGGTGAACGACAACATGTATGAGAATAAGAAAATACTGATTACAGGCGGTACGGGGACGATCGGGTACAACCTGACAAAACGGCTGCTTCAAGAGAATCCAGCCGTCATCCGGATCTTCAGCCGGGATGAGTATAAACAGTTTAATATGAGTCAGGATTTTCAAAAAGATAAGTATCGAATGCGCTATCTGATAGGGGATGTGCGCGATCAACAACGGCTAGTTCGAGCTATGGAAGGCATTGATTATGTCTTTCACTTGGCGGCCATGAAGCATGTCCCTTTTTGTGAGTACAATCCATTCGAAGCAGTCCAGACGAACGTCCTTGGAACACAGAATGTCATCCAAGCGGCAATTCAAGCGGGAGTTAAAAAGGTGCTCTTTACAAGCTCGGATAAGGCTATATCGCCTACTAATACCTATGGAGCGACCAAATTGACGGCGGAGAGATTGATCTCTGCCGCGGAATATCAAAAGGGGCCAAAGGAAACGGTATTCTCTTCTGTGCGTTTTGGGAATGTGATGGGCTCTAGAGGCTCCGTGATTCCATTGTTCAAGAAACAGATTCTGGAGGACCGCTGTATCACAATAACGGATCTCAACATGATTCGGTATATGATGACCCCATCACAAGCTATCAATTTAATGTTGAAGGCGAACCTTATGTCAAAGGGCGGGGAAGTGTTTGTACTAAAGATGCCCGTCGTGCGCTTAATGGATTTGGCAGAGATATTAAGGGAAGAGATCAGCAGCAAATATAATTTAGATATTACAGAAATCATAATTAAAGAAGTCGGGCTAAGACCTGGGGAGAAAATGTATGAGGAGCTTATGACTAACGATGAAATGAGGATTGCGTTAGAAACTCAAGATCTTTATATAGTCCCTTCAACTTTTTCAGAAAAGCAATGGCACGAAGGGAATGAGAACCTGTTCAAGGCAAGGAATCCAGAAATGAATGAGCCCTCTCTAATTAGCAAAGACGTGCTTAAAGACTGGTTAATAACTGAGAATTTACTATAAATGAAGCGGGATTATATGAGGTTTTATTGGAGGGGTTCTAATGTTTGAGGTAATTGACAATATAAAAGAAAAGAAAATTGTAGTATTTGGTACTGGTTCTGCTGCACAAAAGGTGATTAAGAGGAACCAGTTTGATATTGCTTATTTTGTAGACAATGATACGAATAAGTGGGGGCAGTTCTTTTTTGGAAAAGAGATTATAAATCCTAACGTCTTATTGACTGAGGATACAAATAATCTCTTCATTGTTGTTGCAAGTTCATATTTTGGAGAAATAAATGACCAGTTAACTAAATATGGATTTGTCAACAATGTCCACTATTTAAATGGACACGACTGGATTAATCACACTATAGAGGTTGAAGAATGGTTGAATAGCGGAAAGTCAAAGTTGACACCACACTATATAAAACAAAAGCACCTTCAAAAACTTGGGTCTATAGTTGGGATGTCTATACTTGTGGAAACAGGTACTTATCTTGGTCACATGATATTGGCGATGAAAGATAAGTTTCAAAAGATATACACTATTGAATTGGATAATACACTATATCAGAGAGCAACAACGTTATTTTCTGAATTTAAACATATTCAAGTATTGCACGGTGATAGTGGGGATGTTATTAAAGAAGTCTTGGGGAAAATCGAGGTTCCAGCTCTATTTTGGCTAGATGGTCATTACTCTGGACTAGGTACTGCGAAAGGGACTTTAGAAACTCCGATTCTTCAAGAATTAGAGCTGATATTAGCGCATAATAGCGACCATGTTATTTTGATCGACGATGCAAGATTATTTATTGGCAAAGATGATTACCCTACAATAGATCTATTAAAATCTCATGTGTGGAATATTAATCCTGACGTCAATATCTTTGTTGAGGATGACATTATTCATATAATCAATAAAAAGGTAGGAATTTAATTAGTCTTACAGTTGCAAGAACTTATTAATCACAATCAAGGTGGAATATTGGTCGATATACATTGGCGGCATAACCTTCAATTGGAGAAGAGAATATGTGACTAGTTCAAGAAACCGCTAATTTCGGGAGGAACAAAATGGCTGAATTGTTCTCAGGCTTTACTGGTAAAAAAATTATTATGTTTGGTACAGGTGTCGCAAGTAAAAAGGTGACAGAGTACTTTTTGGGGTTTAATGTAGATACTTCATATTATGTTGACAATAATAATGAAAAGTGGGGAACCTCATTCTGTGATCGGCCAGTATATTCACCAGATGTATTATTGCAAGAAGATCAATCTGGAATTTGTATTGTTATTGCCAGTAGCTATGTATTGGAAATTTCCTCTCAATTGGAGGGGATGGGTTTTAGTGCAGAAAAACATTTTCTAAATGGATTATCCATGATGAATTCTGTAAACCATTTTATCAATGGAGAAGCCGATCTCGTTAAGAAACTGATAAAGCCTGGACACACGGTTTTCGATATAGGCGCAAATACCGGAAAATGGTCTGAAATGTTGCTTGAAAATCAGAAAGAATGTCAACTGCATTTATTTGAACCTGTCGCCGATACGTTTAACTTACTCATGCAGCACGTAGGTGGATATATGAAAGATGTGATGATGCGTTTTAATAATATCGCACTTTCAAAAGAAAATGGGATGTTAGACTTTTTTCATTATGACACTGAAAGCACATGGAGTACATTTTATCGACGAATAGATGTGGAGAAAAAGTACGGTTTGCAGGCACCACAGAAATATGTTGTACAAGCTAGTACAGTGGATAATTATTGTATAGCAAATAAAGTAAGGCACATTCATTTTATGAAGATTAACGTTGAAGGTAGCGAACTGGATGTATTAGTTGGTGCTCAAATGATGTTGGGCAAAGGCATGATTGACTATATTCAGTTCGAGTACGGTGATACCTATGAGGCAGCAAACATTACATTACGAGATGTATATGATTTATTAGACCGGTTCGATTACAGGGTCTTCACCATTTCTGCATTAGGGTTGAAAGAAATTCATGATGTCTCAGAAGTCATTGAAGATTATGAATATAAGAACTTCTTAGCAGTAAATTCTAGACTTGTATCTCATCTGAAAAACGAAAAGCCTTCACTTCTGGATATCGGCCAGTTGTGCGTAGATTATGAAATAAATCCAAAGGGTGTCATTCATATTGGCGCTCATGAAGGCAAGGAATTAGCTGCCTATAAGAAAATTGGAGTTGAAAAGGTCCTATTCATCGAAGCTAATCCAGAGGTGTATAGACTATTAGAACAACGAGTTGCCGGGGAATCAATTGAAATTAGAACTGTCAACTGTGCAATCAGCGATGTTGATGGTGATGTGGAACTCCATATTACGAACCAGGATCAGAGCAGTTCGATTCTTCCCCTTAAAAAACATAAAGATATATATCCTGAAATTCAAGAATTAAAAAAGGTGAAAGTAGCTTCAAACAGACTGGATACGTTATTGGAGAATTATAAATTGGATTCAAAAGATTACAACCTCCTTAATATTGACATCCAAGGGGCGGAATTACTTGCCCTTAAAGGGGCGCATAATTTATTAGTTTACATTGATGCTTTAAATATAGAAGTAAATTTTGAGGAATTGTATGAGGGCTGCCCACTTATTGATGAAATTGACGCTTTTTTGGATGGGTATGGATTTAAAAGAGTCGTTACGAAAACGCCTTACCATCCATCGTGGGGCGATGCCTTCTATGTAAAAAAGCCGACAATAGCTATGTCTTCATTGGGTCAGAATGGAAGGTTCGCAAATCAGTTATTTCAGTATGCCTATATAAAAATCTATTCGAAAATCAATGATTTTCGATTAGAGACACCAGAATGGGTCGGACAATCCCTATTTGATATTCACGACAATGCATTATCCAAAAGCTATTTGCAAATTGACGAAACCGATTTAGTAACAATGGACCACCCATTTAGAAAGAGTGAAACAAACGTAGACATAAAAGGATTCTTTCAGTTCCATACAAAGAATTATCGGCCATATAAAACTGACTTCCAATTATTATTTAAACCCAAGAAAGATATAGAAGCAAGATTGAAAACATTTGTGGACCAACTGCGATCAAAAGGAAACACAATAGTAGGACTGCATCTACGTCGAGGAGACTACGGATATTCTCACTTTTTTGAGGCTCCGTCCAAATGGTATTTAGAGTGGTTGGATCTTATATGGAGTGATTTAGATAGGCCGCTGCTGTATATTGCCAGCGATGAGCCAGATAAAGTTCTTGAAGACTTTGCAGAGTATAATCCTGTGACAGCTGCCTCTCTAGGGGTTTCATTACCAGAGGCGGAGTATTATCCTGATTTTTATTTTCTATCCAACTGTGACGTACTGGCGATCTCGAACAGCTCGTTTTCGTTCGCTGCAAGTATGTTAAATACCCATGCGATGATTTACAGCAGACCAAGTTTAGCGCATCAGAAGATGATTCCATATGATCCTTGGAACAGTCCCGTTTTACTTAGAGACCATAAAGTAGAAGATAATATTAAGGCTGAAATGGTGTTTAAGTTCGACAATATTGACCATAATCAAAAGATTCTGATTTATGGCGCAGGTGAACATACTATGCATTTGTTGAAGGAAACAAATATTTCCAACAAAATAATTATCGGAATAGTTGATCAGGATCCACAATTAGAAGAGGCGTTCGGATTTAAGGTCTATAGGCCAGAACAAATTAATCAGCTTGATTCAGATGTCATAATAATTTCCTCATTTAGATATCGGAAGTCAATTGAGCAATTCCTACAGAATACAATCGGATATCATGGGGAGATTATAAATATTTATAAAGATATTCACAAACGACCTTTTTATCAATAACAAATGATAATGTTCTGTGTTGAAAGAGAAATTCCTATAAAGGGTGAAGATATGGCTCAGTTCGAACTAACGAAACCTGTTGTGTTAATCATATTCAAACGCCCAGACACTACAAGTAAGATTTTCGAGGCAATACGAAAGGTACAACCTAAAAAGCTATATATTTTTGCCGATGGATCTCGTAACGCTCTGGAAGAAGAACGATGTCAACAAACGAAGTTAGCGGTAGAAAATGTAGATTGGCCATGTGAAGTATTTCGTGATTACTCCGATATAAATCTGGGTGTTGAAAAAAGAGTAATCAGTGCATTGAATATAGTATTTGAAAACGAAAATGATGCAATAATTCTAGAAGATGACTGCCTTCCTGATCCGACTTTTTTTAGGTTTTGTGAAGAATTATTAGAAAAATACCGGGATGACAATCGTGTTATGTCGATATCTGGGAGTAATTTTCAATTTGAGAGGGCCTCGTCAGTAGGCAGCTACCATTTCTCCAAATTCCCATCCCCTTGGGGATGGGCGACTTGGAAAAGGGCATGGGCGCTGTATGATGAGAATTTAACGAATTGGTTGGATGTTCAAAAGGGCAACTGGCTGCACGATATTCTTAATCATGCAGAGGCTGAGGAATTTTGGTGGAGAGTTCTTCAAGATTGTTACTATAAAGGACCTCTTTATGCATGGGACTATGTCTGGAAATTTTCTTGCTGGATACAGAGTGGATTAGCCATAACACCGAATAAAAATCTAATTGAGAATATCGGTTTTGGTGATGGAGCCACACACACCTTCAGACCAAATGCTTTAGCGAATATTATTGCGGAAGAGATGGAATTTCCTATTGAACATCCTAGGTTAATGATTTGCAATGAACGTGCCGACCGCAGTTGGAAAGACTTTAGGTATAGCAGAGCCTTTAGCCGAGATGCTTTCGTGAAAAAAATGTTAAACAGTGTTGTAAGTCATCAGTCTTTAGTGGAGCCACTGCTATCCCGTTCGATTAAAAGAGTGGCGTTGTTTGGAACATTACCTATTTCAACTTTTTTAGCAGATCAATTTAGATTGAATGGAATTGAAGTGGTAGCATTTCTTGATAATAATATTTCCGATGATGGAAGCGAAATTAAAGGTATTAAAGTGTATAGGCCGAGTTGGCTAGCAAAGAATATTGATCAATTTAATGTGGATGCTATTATTAGCACTGTATTGGGGGAGCATGAGAAAGGTTTACTCATGCAGTTAGTCGATTTATTTAATCCGAAAGTGAAAATATTATCATGGGTTGATTTGGTCGCGTGGAACGATAAAAAATAAGGGGAATGAGAATGAATCCTGCAGAACTATTGAATCAAGTGGTAGCGGATAAAAAGGTGGTTATTTTCGGTACTGGGGAGGGTAGTATTAAGGTTGGCCTGATATTCCCGAATCATAGTTATTACGTCGATAACAACACTAGCAAACATGGACAACTTATTAATGGTTTCCGCGTTCAATCTCCAAAGGTTCTTCTTAACGAGGATAAAAACCGATTGTTAATTATTGTTGCGAGTTCTTTTTACAGCGAAATTTCCATTCAACTTGAAAGCTACGGACTTATAGAAGGAGTTCATTTTTGGGACGGTTTAAAACCATATAGGTTTTTGTATTATGATAAATTCAAGGATGGACTAACAGTTAACGGTATATTATTTTCAGGTTTTAGAACAAATGCATTTGGTACACATTCAGTCGGGTTTCATACTAAATATATAATTAAAATTGAACATGACCGCCTGAACTTAAAATCGAATTCCCTTTCCGATGAGATTATTACAATTCAATCTTTAAACGAATTAAAATGTGTGACGTGCCCGAAAATGCTTTCTGAGGGCGTCCTCGAAACTGGTGAACGCTTTTATATTCAACAAAGAATATATTCGAAGGGACGTCCTAGTACTGCAGATCTCTTGTTTACACTAATTGAACAAAAAAACTTAGGTGTCTTTCACGGGGACCTTAAACCAGACAATATTATTTTTGATGGCGAAGTTTGTCATTTAATTGATTATGATCAGTCAGTTCGGAGCTCGGAACTTAAATCCATGAGTAATAAACAGTTCTTGGAGTATGTGGTCACCCATTCTTTGGAAAAGTATGGGGAGGACCGTTTAGAACGATATGAGAATTTCTTTGATAAGGAAGAAATGCAGTTTTTGTTGAGAAATGATTCCTTTAATATGGCGAAGACAACATTGTTTCAACATCAAATGACAACACAAGAGATCGACGGGATTTACCATAATCTATTTACAGATTCCATTCATATTAAAGGCGCTCGTGATTTTACTATTCGCAAGAAATTACTGGACGATATTCCATTCAGTGTTGGGGAAAAAGTGCTTGATGTCGGATGTAATATGGGGCTTTTAAGTCACTACTTGTTTGATCGAGAATGTAATGTCACGGGTATTGATTTAGACTCATCGATTGTTAAAATCGCACAAATGGTCTCGAATATTACAGGAAAACAAATTGTATTTGAGAATAAGGACATTGACAACGCTATATTTGAGCATCATTACGATACGATTTGTTTCTTCTCCGTTCTCCAACATGTAGAGAATCTTACAGCAATGGGAGAAAAAATTGCAGAAAAATGCAATAGAATCATTATTGAGAATCGACTATGTGAATCAGGCACTAAACCGATAAACGGATCATGGCAAAAGACTACAAGCTGGTATTTCGAAAATATTGAACAATTACAGACGCATTTCGAAATGGTCTTCCCAGGGTTCAAGTTTAAGAAATGCTATGGAAAAGCTGACAGAAGAAGATATGTATTAGAATTTGTGAAAACATTGGATGGCGGATGTCTACAATGAGTTTAAAAATATCCATTATCACGGCAAGTTATAATAGTGAAAAACATTTAGAACAGACAGTTTGCAGTGTACTGGAACAAACCTATTCAAATATTGAGTACATTATTGTTGACGGTGCATCCAGCGATGGAACGACGGACATTATCAGAGAATACCAGCGGCATATTGATCATGTTATTTCTGAAAGCGATAAAGGTATTTACGATGCGTTTAATAAAGGTGTGCGCATGGCTACCGGAGATGTGATCTATTTTCTGAATTCCGACGACTATCTTTGCAATGATACGGTTATCGAAAAAGTGGCCAGTGCGTTTGTGAGCAGCGAAACGATGGTCGTATACGGCGATATCGTCAAATGGAACGAAGAGACCGGGGTATTCCACCATGTGAGCAGACCCGCTGAGTTAGCTCTGTTGCAGCAAGGGAAAATGCCGCCCCATCCCGGGATGTTTATGCGAAAATGTTTGATTGAGCAATACGGCTACTTTAATTTGGACTATACCATCGCAAGTGATTTCGATCTTGTAATAAAAGTATTTAAGGATCATTTGGCACAAGCCGTCCGGATTGATGAACGAATAGCCGTCTTTCGGACAGGGGGAGCCTCGACGCAGCTTCTTAAGATGCGTCAAGTCCGGGACGAATCGGTAGCCATTATTGAGTCGCATTTTGGGACAAGCGATCTAAAACGATATTCGCAAGAAGAGTTTAATAGCTTTTTTAATACGAAATGGCTGGAAATTATGCTGTATAAGGGGCATCCGGCATCTGTGACGCTAATTAGGAAAGGGATTCGTGATGTCGCGATATTCGGCAGCTTGGAGACGGCGTCCTATGCGCATCAAGATATGCAGAAGTCAGGCATTCATGTGCATGTTTTTATGGATAATGATTTGAAGCGGAGTGGTCATCAATTGAACGGTGTCCCGATTAGTTCACCTTCATGGCTGTCGGACAATAGGTCGAAGATAGACGCGATCATCATGGCCTTCGGCGGCAATTACGAAGAAGAGGTCAAGAAACAGATTAAGGATCTAACGGTCGATCATCCGGTTGAGATCATATCATGGCGAGAAATGATCGCTTGGAATTTCGAGTAGCGCAGCAAGATTAATTCGGCTGCCTCGATTTCAATAAGGAGTGCGGTGGAATTCAATGGCTGAGATAAGTGTACTAATGTCGGTTTACAATGGCGAGAAATTTGTTGTCCAAGCCATTGACAGCATTTTAGCTCAAACCTTTGAAGACTTTGAATTAATCATTATAGATGACGGATCTACTGATCGTTCATGGGAACTCATCACTAGCTATTCGGATGCAAGAATACGCCCCTATCGCTTAGAGACAAATATTGGGGTAGGAGGCGCACTGCAATACGGTTTATCGCTGGTGGAAGGCAAGTATGTCGCGAAAGCCGACTCGGATGACATTCACCATCCCACACGATTAGAAAAACAGAGGGCATACTTGGAACAGAATACTGGGATTTCCCTTGTAAAGACCCTCATGCGTTATTTTCCGCATGATGCCGAAACCGAACGCTCATCCCGATATCTGCATATGAAGGATTTTCAGGAAGAATTCAAAAATTGTGTGATGTCTACTGAAGATATACAAGAAAAGCTATACTGGACAAGCTGCATCGTACATTCGACGATCATGGTTCGGACAGCAGCTATTCAAGCAGTCGGTTATGACCCCGAATTACGCATCGCGGAAGATTATAAAATGATGTACGAATTAAATAAAAAAGGCTTCAGAATGGCGACGCTTGAAGAAGTATTGGTTGATGTACGGGTAATCAACACTTCCATTACCGCCACTGAAAATTTTATTCTTTGGGATATCATGTATAAGATCAAGGAACAAGAGATCAGGCGGTTATTTGGCGAGTGCAATCGCGTTTTCTTGTGGGGCGCGAGCGAAAAGGGGAAGGCTGTCGAAGGAATACTAAACAAACAAGGGTTATTCATCTCGGGTTTTATCGATTCTGATCTCAAGAAACAGCAGGAAAGCACATCCGGATATAACGTATATGGCCCATCTATGCTTGAACCAGGCGATAAAATAATCATCACATCTAGACCTGGGCTCTTCGCTATTGGCAATGAATTAAAACGACGCGGGTTCAAATCGCTTATCGATTTTATCGGCTTTTAGTAGTAAAAAGAAGGTGCTGCCATGACTAAAAATATAGGTTTCGTATGTACGACAATATTCCATTATCTCCATTTTAAGCGTATTGCCGAACAATTCGGCGAACGAGCTGTATTTATAATCGTTACTCCTCAATTCACCAACGGCCGCTATGAACGGTTGGAGCATTATTTACAGGATAATCATGTGCGCTACTGTTCTGCAGATGATGTGATTGCGGAGCGAGTTCCGGTCGCAGCGGTTGTCGCCCCATATTACTCTTCAATATACAGCTTTATATCATCGGATATTTTGAGGATTCGCGTAATGTATGGATATGCTAAGGATGCTTGGAATTACGCGGATTGGAATAAGGGTTTCGACCTGATTCTAGCTTATGGTCCCTATTCGGAGCGCATCCTATCGGCCAAGGCGCCGACAGTTTCGATCGGCCACCCGCGTTATGCTACGAATCCCGTGCCAGCTAGAAAAATTGCGAGCGTAACCGGACAACTGCTGTCCGGCTGGTTGTCTTCATCAGGGCGAACGACGCTGCTGTATTGTCCGACTTGGGGAGATCTTTCTTCGTTCCGATGGTTCAAACAAGCCATCGATACGCTCACCGAGCAATACCGGATTATCATCAAGCTACATCATTTGACGGCACTTACCGGGGATTATGAATTAGAAATAACAGATCATCCACATCTGTTCGTGTGCGACGAGACAGTCGACTTGTTCGATCTGTTCCCCGTAAGCGACGCGGTCATTAGCGATTACAGCGGCGCGATCTTTGATGCCATGCTGGCCAATAAGCGCATTGTCCTCGTGAATGCGTTGGAAGAAAGTGTTCGCGATACCGGTATCCTAAATATTAAGAAGATGAGCAACGTAGCCGATTTAAATGATAAGAACATCAACGCACAAGGGAGCTTGGATATTCAGGCAAGGGCCATCTTGCCTAATGTAACCGCTCCTTCTAGGTTATCCGCTTCCGTTAATGATGTGCTCAAAGCGCCGGTTATCGACTATCGCGAAATGAACCACGATCTATACGCGGAGAAGGACGACCAGGCGCCGCGGCGGGCGTACGCCGCCATATGCGCCTTACTTGACGAAACGCGCGAGATCACAAGGACATCAGATATCGGGCTTAGCTTCCGGAAGGATGAGTTCGTAGCTTTCGTCGAGCAGCATGCGGAGCGGCGCTTCATTCTGTGGGGGGCCGGCGACTACGGACAATTGATGGTGTCTTGGCTGCTTAGCCGCGGATACCGGCTGGTCGCCATCCTTGATGCAAATTCGGACAAGCAAGGCCTTCAGTTGTTCGATGTCCCGATCTATTCACCCGACACATATCAATTCGGGAGTCAAGATTGCTTGATTCTATCATTTGACTATAAGTCCCGTGAAGCATTGGTCAATCATTTAGCAGCGAGAGGCTTGTTCGACGAGTCAAGCGTGCTGATCCCGTTTTAATCATCTGAGGGGGCTTCGGAAATGAAGAAAGTAATTACTTACGGTACATTTGATCTATTCCACGAGGGACATTTCCGATTGCTGCAGCGTGCCAAAGCGCTTGGAGACTACTTAATTGTAGGCGTAACAACAGAGAATTATGACGATAGCCGTGGCAAATTGAACGTGCAAGAAGGCCTGATGAAACGCATCGAGAATGTGAAGGCAAGCGGACTTGCTGACGAGATTATCATTGAAGAATACGAAGGACAGAAAGTTAACGATATACAGAAATACGAGGTTGATATCTTTGCGATCGGCTCCGATTGGACAGGCAAATTCGATTACCTGAACCAGTATTGCGAGGTTGTGTATCTCGAGCGGACCAAGGGGGTTTCCAGTACGGAGCTGAGAGCGGAGCACAACGGCGTGCTCAGGCTTGGCATAGTCGGTTATGGCCGAATCGCCCATCGATTCATCGCGGAGTCGAAGTATGTGAGCGGCATTAATGTGGAGGGTGTCTTTGGAATCAATCCGGAATCGTTGCGGTCGTTCGTAAGAAAGCACGAGCTTGCATTCTATTCCACGGATTACGACGATTTTTTGGACAACGTGGATGCTGTGTATATCGCATCGCCGCACTTAACGCATGACGATTACGCACAGAGGGCTATCGAACGAGGCAAGCACGTGCTATGCGAGAAACCTCTTGTCCTCGAGTCTGGACGGGCAAAAGAACTTTACGCCATGGCGCGCGGCAAGGAATGCGTCTTACTGGAAGCCATCAAGACGGCATATGCTCCGGGATTCCTTAGGTTGACAAGCATAGCCAAGAGCGGTCAAATCGGGCAGATCAAAAACATCGATGCTACGTTCACGAAACTCGTCGAAGGCGACTTTCGGGAGTTGCAGGCGGGAACGGCAGGCGGCAGCGTGACCGAACTGGCCTCCTATCCGCTGCTTGCCATTATCAAGCTGCTCGGGGAAGACCTACAGGAAGTGGACTTTTATTCCTATATCGATCCGGAGAGAAAAGTGGACTTGTTCACGAAGATGAACATCCGCTACAAGGATGCCATCGCGACAGCTAAAGTCGGCTTAGGCGTGAAATCCGAAGGTGACCTTATCATATCCGGCACCAAGGGCTACATTTATGTTCCTTCTCCTTGGTGGAAGACGGAATACTTCGAAATCCGTTTCGAGAATGCAACGGATAATAAACGCTATTACTACAAATTCGATAGCGACGGGTTGCGCTATGAGCTCGCAGAATTCGTCTCCATGGTCAACAAGAGACTCTCTCAAAGCTACAAGTTAACGCCGTCGGAATCGACCGCCATTGCCGGCGTCATCGAACAGTTTATGTCAGGCGAGCGAGTTCGCAGAATATGAGGTGACCACAATGGCCGCAAGTTTGGTGGACAAATATCAACAATTCAAACGCAGATATGTCGTTCAGCAGCGAAGGCAATATGAATACGTGACAAATCGATATTACGCGCATCTCATCGACCCTTTTTTCACGAAGCTGGTTTACGATTTGCGCATGTCACCGAATATGGTGACCGTTCTCACAGGGTTATTAGGCGTAAGCTCAGGAATTTCGTTTATGTTTCAACAGTGGGTTATCGGTGCTATCTTGCTCCAGCTTCACCACTATTTTGACGGCGCGGATGGAAATCTGGCACGACTGACGAATCGCTGCACGCCTTTTGGCGCAAAATTGGATCAAGTCAGCGATCAGATTGTCAAATTGGTGCTCTTCATCGGCTTAGCCATAGGCGTAGATGTACCGCTCTGGATTAAGATCGCTCTGCCGCTCACCATAGCATTCGATTTGTGGATCGTCCACTATGTGATTCTTCCGTTTGCTCGTAAATATTCGTTGCGGCGTGCAAGATGGAAACAATGGTTCCTCGATCGGGGCATTATTCCAGGGCTTGATATCTTCACGATCTACTTCATTATTTCGCTATCAGCATTGACGGGTTGGATTAATATAGCGATTTTTGTCATCGTTATCCTTAAGAACTTGGACTGGCTATATCGGATTTGGGAATGTTGGAAAACGAAAAGGACATTCGGGGAATCGGCGAGTGAAGGTGGGAATTTGGCATAATGAAATATCAGCAGTTGTCCGATATAGAGTATAGCCTGGGCACCTATTCCATCGTCCCCATTCGTCGAGCCGATATGCTTTCGATTAAGGAATGGCGGAATGAACAAATGGAAGTGCTAAGGCAGAGCAAGCGATTAACGGATGAAGACCAAATGCGTTACTATGATAGCTTGGTCAAGCAGTCCTTTGAGGAGCCGTTCCCGCGAATTATGCTCTTCAGCTACTTGCTCGATGGACGATTGATCGGTTACGGCGGCCTGACGAACCTGGACTGGGTCAACAAGCGTGCTGAGATTTCTTATCTGCTGGAGACTGCGAGAAGCAGCGAGAAGGACGTTGAGCGTTATGTTCAGGATTTCTCTTCCTTCCTGTCTCTGATGAAGCGAATCGCTTTCAAGGAATTGGCCGTCAATCGGTTATATACGGAGACGTTCGACATTCGGCCGCTTCATATCGCGACGCTTGAGCGTAACGGCTTTCGCTTTGAGGGCAGGATGCGTGAGCATGTGTGCATAGAAGATAAATATATCGATTCCCTCATACACGGGTGTCTAGTCAAGGAGCATAATTATGTTTAGAGGCAAGCGGGTATTCGTTAGCGGCGGCGCGGGAGTGATCGGCCGTGAACTTGTGAAGAAATTACAACTAGCCGGCGCCAAGCTGTTCGTTGGCGATCTGAAGCGGCGTCCCTTGGATTGGCCGACTGACATCCGTTATCGTCAAGGGGACTTGAACACTATTTCTCCTGAGGAGCTGCAGGACTTTGCTCCGCAATTTTTTTTTCATTTAGCCGCAACGTTCGAACGCTCGGTTGAATCCTACGATTTTTGGCAGGACAACGATCGTCATAATACGCGCCTAAGCCATCACTTGATGGATGCACTTAAGGATGTGAAAGAACTCGAGAAGGTTGTATTTGCCTCGAGTTATTTGATTTATCATCCTGACTTGTATCAATTTGAGCAACCTGCTGGGGAACCGACCCGGCTTCGGGAGATTGATCCGGTATATCCGCGCAATTTATGCGGCATGGCCAAGCTCCATCATGAGATGGAGTTGCTCTTTTTGTCCGAGCATTCGCCAGTTCGTTACCAGACCGTGAGCGCTCGCATCTATAGGGTCTACGGGAAAGATTCACGGGATATTATATCCCGTTGGATTCAAGCACTGCTTAAGGGCGAAACGATCCAGGTGTACCGCAAGGAAGGCATGTTCGATTATATCTACGCCGGCGACGTGGCAGAAGGGCTGTACCGATTGGCGCTGACCGACCAGCAAGGCATTGTGAATCTTGGCAACGGTCGTGCGCGAAGGGTCGAAGAGGTACTGCGCGTATTGAAAGAGCATTTCCCGGCGATGAAGTCGGTCGAGGGAGATAGCGATATTCCCTTCGAGGCATCGGAAGCTGATATGAGTCGGTATGAAGCATGGACGGGGTGGCGGCCAACTCGTAATATCGAAGACGCAATTCCGGAGATGATCGAGCACTATCGCAATAAGCCGCAGAAGGCAGATGTCGGTTATGTCAAGAAATCTGCCGTCTTGATTTCAAGCGTCTCCAAGAAGGTACCGTTGATCCGAAGCGTTACGCAAGCAACGACCAAGCTTGGACAGGTTATATCGATTGTCGGCGGAGACAGCAATGACGATTGTATCGGGCGGCACTTCGTGGATTGCTTCTGGCATATGCCAAGGCTGAATGAACTGAGCCTCGGAGCGCTCGTGTCTTATTGCGATGCGAATCAGATCCGAGCGGTTGTTCCTACACGTGACGGAGAACTAATCTATTATGCTGAGCATCGGGCAGCGTTGTGGGAGCATGGCATTTCTGTGCTTGTCTCGGAACCGTCTGCAGTTCGGATTTGCTTGGATAAGCTCGAATTTTACCGGTTTGGTGCGGAAGCAGGTTTTCCGGTCATACCGACGGAAGCGAACATCGCGTCGTTACAGGCATCTTCGTATGTCGCAAAAGAAAGGTTCGGAGCCGGCTCTATCGGCATAGCGCTTCAAGTCGGCAAAGATCAAGCACTTGAGCATGCTAATCGGCTTGAGAGCCCGGTTTATCAGCCGTTCATCGCCGGAACGGAGATCAGCGCCGACCTATATATCGACCGCAAGGGTAAATGCAAAGGCGTTATTCTCCGCCGCAGGGATGTCATCGTCGGCGGGGAGTCGCAGGTGACGACTACGTTCCGTGACGCGAAGCTAGAGGAGCTATGCGCCGCATTCGGCGAAGCGATTGGCATCTATGGACATGCCGTGATGCAAGTGATCATAGACGAGCAGGGCGACTACCATGTAATCGAATGCAATGCGCGTTTGGGAGGCGCCTCTAGGTTAAGCCTGGAATCGGGACTGGATAGCTTATATTGGTTTCTGCTCGAGTCCGAAGGCGTAGATCTTGACGAGTATCCATTCCTCCGGGCTGACACGGAAAAACGATTGATCCGATTCGCAGAGGATATCATCCGATGAAGAAGGTTATCGTCTTCGATCTGGATGATACTTTATATGATGAGATGAGCTTTGTTCGAAGCGGATTTCGAGCCGTGTCCAGAACATTAGAGACCAGGTACGGGATATCGGGGCACGAAGCGTACGAGTACATGGTCGAGGTGCTGAACGCTTCCGGACGAGGGAAGGTGTTCGACGAGATGCTTATCCGTTTCGGATTGCGTGCGAGTAAGTATGTCAAGGAATGCCTGCAGACGTATCGGCAGCATCTACCAGAAATTCGCCTGCATGAGGATGCGGCACGCTGTCTGAACCGGTTGGCAGCTCATCCGATATATATCGTGACGGACGGCAATAAGCTCGTTCAGCAATCCAAAATATCCGCATTAGGACTGGATAATGATACCCGAATCAAGAAATGCTTCATAACAAGACGATACGGAATTCACAGAGAGAAGCCGTCGACTTATTGTTTTCTAAGGATTGCGGAGCTTGAACAAGTTGCGGCGCAAAACATTACGTATATCGGCGATAACCCGCGCAAGGATTTTGTTGGCATTAAACCGCAAGGCTTTCGCACCATCCGAGTCATAAGAGGTTCGCATGCCGGCGTGCGGCTGACGCCGGACTTCGAAGCGGATGTAGAGATTATGTCTCTGGACGAATTGCATGGAGGGCTGTTATGAGGACGATCGTCATCATTCAAGCGCGGATGGGCTCGAGCCGTCTCCCGGGAAAAGTATTAATGCCGCTTGGGGAGCATTGTGAATTGGACTATGTGGTAACCCGATGCAGGATAATCAGAGGCATAGATGAAGTGATCGTTGCGACTTCTACGCTTCCGGGGGACGATCCGATTGAAGCGTGGTGCCGAAGCAACAGCGTTGCTTGTTTCAGAGGGTCTGAAGATGACGTGCTGTCTCGTTATTATGAATGCGCTCTTGCATATTCACCGGAATATGTCATACGCGTGACGGCGGATTGTCCTTTTATCGATTACGAACTCGCCGGTCGGATCGTCGAAGCGATGTACCAGGAACCGGCGGACTTAGTTGTGTTGAACGGTAGTCTTCCCCGCGGATTGTCTGTTGAGATGTTCGCGTTCAAGTCACTGGAACGGATCCATGAGATCGGCAGAGAACACCGTCACCGCGAACATGTAACCTTTTATGCATACGAGTTCCCGGATCAATTTCGTGCGGTTTCTGTCGACGTTCCGGAAGAGCTTCGTTACCCCGAGCTTCGCATTACGCTCGATACGCCAGAAGACTATGCTCTGCTTCAGGCAATAGCGCAAGCCTTCCCGGGGCGCAGGGACATTTCCTCCAGCGTGGTGGTGCGCTATCTTGTCGACCACCCGGAAGTAGCGGTACTTAATGCGCATATTGAACAGAAGCCCGTTATATAAGTCTAGTTATGAGGAGGAAACTTCGTGGAAGATATTAAAATCGCCGGAAGATCGGTTGGCCGCGGACATAGACCGTTCGTGATCGCCGAGATGTCAGGCAATCATAATCAATCCTTGGAACGTGCATTGGCCATTGTAGATGCCGCAGCGGATGCGGGGGTCGACGCTCTGAAACTCCAGACATATACGGCTGATACGATGACGTTGGACATCGAGGAAGGCGAGTTCTTTATTAGCGATCCCTCCAATTTATGGAAGGGTGCGTCCTTATATAAGCTCTATCAAGAAGCTTATACCCCGTGGGAATGGCATGAACCGATCTTTAAGCGCTGCAGGGAGCGAGGACTTATTCCTTTCAGTACGCCGTTCGATGCTACCGCAGTCGACTTCCTGGAGGAGCTAGATGTTCCGGCTTACAAAATCGCGTCATTTGAAAACACGGATATCCCGTTAATCCGAAAAGCGGCTAGCACCGGGAAACCCCTTATCATTTCGACCGGAATGGCGACGCTTGCCGAGCTGGACGAGACAGTGCAAGCCGCAAGAGAAGCCGGTTGCAGAGAATTGGTGTTGTTAAAATGCACTAGCAGCTACCCTGCTGATCCAGGCACATCCAACTTGGTTACGATCCCGCATCTAAGCGATTTGTTTGGCTGCCAAGTCGGGATCTCCGACCATACGCTTGGGATCGGTGCCAGCGTAGCGAGCGTAGCGTTAGGCGGTCGAGTGGTTGAGAAGCACTTCACCTTATCGCGTGCGGAGGGCGGCGTAGATTCCGTCTTCTCACTCGAACCCGCAGAGATGAAAGCATTGGTGACGGAATCGGAGAATGCTTGGAAGAGCCTGGGGACCATAAGCTACGGACCGACAGAAACAGAGAAGGCCTCCATGAAGCATCGGCGCTCTCTGTACATGGTTCAAGATGTGAAAGCTGGAGAAGTTGTTACAGCGGATAACGTCAGAGCCATTCGACCGGGGGCAGGTCTTGCGCCTAAGCATTATGAATTCATTCTCGGGAAAACCGTGAAGCGTGACATAGCAAAAGGAACACCTGTTAGCTGGGAGCATTTCTTATAATCTTACGCGTGAGGGTCAAGGAGGGGAAATGATGAATCGGGAACTGGAAGAGATGAACCTCCTGTTCGACCGTTTATTTCCGATCTGCAGGAGCATTACCGGCGATGGCCTGCGGCGATCGTTGGATATCCTGGCAGAGCGTATGCCGCTTGAACAATTTGCGGTTCCGACTGGGACTTCCGTATTTGATTGGGAGATTCCTAGGGAATGGAACATACGTAACGCATGGTTGAAGGACCCTGATGGTAAAATCATTGCTGACTTTCAGGTTAGTAACCTGCACGTGGTCAATTACAGCATGCCCGTGGACGTTAAGCTGTCATTAGAGGAGCTAAAGCCCCATCTGCATTCACTCCCGCATCTACCGGAAGCAATCCCGTATGTGACTTCCTATTACAAGCTGCGATGGGGATTTTGTATACCGCATCATCTTTTGGAGCAGTTGCGGGAAGGCGAGTATCACGCGTATATTGACAGTGAGCTATCGAATGGAGCGCTGAACTATGCGCACACTATTCTAGAGGGCGAAAGCAAGCAGGAAATCCTAATTAGCTCGTATCTCTGCCATCCTTCGATGGCGAATAACGAATTAAGCGGGCCGATTGTCGCTTCATTTTTGTATCATCGGCTGCAGCAATGGCCGAGTCGAAGGTTCACGTATCGGTTCGTCTTTGTTCCCGAAACGATCGGAAGTATCGCATATTTACACCGATTTGGTGATGTAATGAAACGTAATATGCATGCCGGACTGGTATTGACTTGTCTGGGTGGGGATAGCACGTTGACGTTCAAGAGAGCGAGAAAAGGCGATAGTCCGATTAATCGGATCTGGGAGCACATGGTTGGAAGAAAAGGTATTGATGGACGTACTCGGGTCTTTTCACCTGCAGCCGGTTCAGATGAAAGGCAATATTGTTCCCCGGGGTTCAACCTTCCAGTGGGTCAAATCGCGCGCTCGCTTTACGGTGAATTTCCAGGCTATCACACCTCATTGGATACAAAGGAGAGCATGACCATTGAAGCACTGCAACAGAGCTTGAATGACATCGAGAATCTGCTGAAGGTGCTGGAGGCCAACGCTTATTATGTAAATGCATCCCCATATGGGGAGGTTAAGCTGGATCGTCATGGGCTGTATCCCGATATGAACTCACCGATGAACCGCACTAATTCATCTAACGAGACGATCGATAATCGAACGCAACTTAGACGGATATTAACTGTGCTGAACTACTCGGATGGAGAGCATGACTTAATTGATATAGCGGAAATGCTGAACTGTACCGTCTTGGAGATCTGGCCTTTAGTGCGTATGCTCCGAGAAAAGGAGATCCTCACAGGGCCGTTTGAAGAGAAGGAGTTGCGCGTATGAAAATCTTGTTCATGACAGGGTCGCATCCTCGACACCTCTTCATAGCTCGTAAATTGTATGATTCCGGAAGACTTGCCGGGTTGGTAGTCGAACGACGAGGCCACTTTTTGCCCTCTCCTCCCCCGGGAATACTTGAAATTGACCGGAACAATTTTATTCGTCATTTTCAAGACAGGGAACAAGCAGAGTTTAAGGCATTCGGCAGTATTGATTTGAGTTATTTTGATTCGCAACTTCCCATTCTTCAGGTGACTCCGGCAGAATTGAATCTGGAAGCAACGAAAAGATGGTTGCAGAAGAATAAGTGTGATATTGCCGTTAGTTATGGGATACACAAGCTCCAAAACGACCTTCTGAATGTGTTACCGGATCGAGCTTGGAATATCCACGGCGGGTTGTCTCCTTGGTATCGCGGAACGGTTACGCTTTTCTGGCCCTTCTATTTCCTTAAGCCTAACTGGGCTGGAATGACGATTCATCAGCTATCGTCAAAGATCGATGCAGGTGATATTATCCACCATGCGGTACCCGTATTGAAACGTGGAGACGGGGTGCATGACGTGGCTTGTAGAGCAGTACAACAGGTGGCCATGGACTTACTTCAGATAATAGATAAGTTGGAATCCGGGGAATCCGTTGAGGGAATTCCGCAGAAGACGAACGGAAAGCTGTTCCTTAATGCCGAATGGACGCCCCAGCATCTGAGGCTCCTATACAATATGTTCGATAATGACATTGTCGATCGATACCTAGACGGTGAGTTTGGTTCGAGCGAGCCGCCGTTAGTGCGTGCATTCTGAAGGTGAGAGGAAGGGTGCAATTAATGAACATCTTGCTTACCGGTGGGGCCGGCTTTATAGGACGATGGGTATTGAAAAGGCTGCTCGAGGACGGGCATCATGTGTGGGTGCTCGATGATCTTTCGAACGGTAGAGAGGCGAATATCACAGAATTCCGCAATCATCATGGGCTGAAAGCATTCGTCAAAGGTTCCATCATGAACGAATCCGTTCTCTCGGATCTGTTCATCGATAACGGTTTCGATATTTGCTATCATCTCGGAGCATCGATCAATGTTCAAGACTCGATCGACGATCCGCGTACAACATTTAATAACGATACGACAGGTACCTTCTATATCTTGGAGCAATGCCGCAGACATAACGTAAAAGTAGTGTTCATGAGTACCTGCATGGTGTACGATCGATGTACGGATGATACCGGCATCACGGAGGAGCATCCGATCAAACCTGCCTCTCCGTATGCAGGTGCTAAGATTGCTGCGGAGAACATGGTGCTCTCTTATTACCACGCTTATGGCCTGCCGACAGTTGTCATACGCCCGTTTAATACCTACGGCCCATTTCAGAAGACCGGCGGTGAAGGCGGCGTGGTCGCCATCTTCCTGAAGAATAAGCTGGCTGGCAAGGACGTAAGCATTTACGGCGAAGGTACGCAGACTCGTGATCTTTTATATGTGGAAGACTGCGCACGATTCGTTGTCGAAGCAGGATATTCGGACAGCGTGAATGGGGAAATCGTTAACGCTGGATTAGGTCATGACATCGCGATCAACGAATTGGCTAAGTTGATTGTCGGCGACGAGAGCCGCATCAAACATGTCGAGCATATTCACCCTCAGAGCGAGATTCACAAGTTGCTCTGCAATTCCGAAAAGGCCAAGCAACTGCTCGGCTGGAAGCCGAAGATTACTTTGGAAGAAGGCATTCGCCGAACGGAGCAGTGGATCGCTACGACGGATCTGATATAAGCCGCATTCTATCAATTTGAGAGGAGCTACTCAAATGGCCGGCAATCAGCCTTACGAACCGATCCGATCTACGATGCTTCCTTATGGAAAGCAATGGCTGGATGAACAGGATAAGATAGCGGTTCAGCATGTATTGAACAGCGATTTCATCACGCAAGGGCCGCAGATCGAAGGCTTCGAACGGAAAGTGGCGGATTACGTCGGCGTCCGGTACGCAGTTGCGTTCTGCAACGGAACTGCGGCGCTGCATGCAGCATGCTTCGCAGCAGGAATCGGGCCTGGGGATGAGGTCATCACGACGCCGATCACGTTCCTAGCTAGCAGCAATTGCGTCCTCTACATGGGCGGCAAGCCGGTGTTCGCCGATATCAATGCGAATACTTATAATATCGATCCGGACAGCATAGCGGTGTGCATTACTCCGCGTACCAAGGCGATCATCCCGGTAGACTTCACGGGACAACCCGTAGAGATAGATCGCATCATGATGATGGCGCGGGACCATGGCCTAGTCGTGATCCACGATGCCGCCCACTCGCTTGGGGCCGAATACAGCGGACGCAAGATTGGCGCTTGGGGAGACATGACCATGTTCAGTTTTCATCCCGTGAAGCATATCACGACTGGTGAGGGCGGCATGATTGTCACCGATAACGAAACTTACTACAAGCGGCTGCTGTTATTCCGCAATCATGGCATGACACGTGACCCGCAGCTTATGCAGACGAATGAGGGTCCATGGTTTTACGAGATGCATGAACTTGGATATAACTACAGGATGACTGATATGCAAGCGGCACTTGGTGTCAGCCAGATGGATAAGCTGGACCGCTTCGTAGAGACTCGTCGATTGATTGCCCGGGCTTACAATGTCGCTTTCGGCGAACTGAATGGACTGATCCTGCCAGAACAGCATCCTGCCTCCGACTCGAGCTGGCACCTCTATGTACTGCGATGGGATCTGGAATGCTTCAATGCGGATCGGCGAATGATCTTCGATGATTTGCGTACGGAGAATATAGGAGTTAACGTACATTACATTCCCGTTTACCGGCAGCCGTATTATCGTAGCCTTGGATTCGCTGACCTGAAATTACCGAATGCAGAGTCTTATTACGAGAATGCGATTTCACTCCCGATATTCCCCAAGATGGGCGATACAGACGTAAGCGATGTCATTCGGGCTGTGCACAGAATTTACGATAGGTATCGGAAGTAGCACAAGATTCAGCAAACATAGGAAACAGCTCGATGAATTCGCTTTCATAAATTGTTTGACATTCCCAAAAGTGCGGTGTATAGTCAAGTTGTGGGCCATGCAGAAAGTGTTGCCTCACAGTATTTGATGACGAAGGGAATGTATGTGCATGCAAGGTAAAGTGAAATGGTTTAACGCAGAAAAAGGCTACGGATTCATCGAGACGGAGCAAGGCGGCGACGTATTCGTACACTTCTCCGCAATTCAATCCGAAGGCTTCAAAACCCTCGAAGAAGGCCAATCGGTCGAATTCGACATCGTTGAAGGCGCACGCGGTCCACAAGCTGCAAACGTAGTCAAACTGTAATCATTCGGCCGATGGCCGCCTGATAGATTGACAAAGTGCTGGATACACACCCCCCGGGAAACCGGGGGGTTATTTTGTTGAGTGCAAATATTTTGTGGGGCCGGAACACATTCCAGTGGGGTGATAGGGGAAAATCCAAGGGGTATGCCAGACAATTTGGTCCCGTATCTTACACAAGTAGCAATCGGTAGACAAGAGTATCTTAAGGTGTTCGGTAATGATTTTCTCACTCATGACGGTACAGGAGTCAGAGATTATATCCATGTAGTTGATCTCGCGAAGGGACATATCAAGGCACTTGACAAGGTTATGAAATCTTACGGAATAGATTCCTATAATCTAGGGACAGGCAAGGGATATAGCGTGCTTCAAGTGATAAAGACATTTGAGAAGGTCACGGGGTAACGAATTCCATTTCAAGTCACAGCACGTAGACAGGGAGATATTGCAGTTCGTTATTCCGATCCATCCAAAGCTCGAAGAGATCTGGGGTGGGTAGCCGAAAAGGGAATTGAGGAAATGTGTGAAGATGCATGGCGGTGGCAAATGAAAAATCCGAATGGGTACAGAAATTAACTGGTCAGAATAAAGTTTTCTAAAAATTCAAAACTATCAATCAAATCCGCTTTGTTTACGAGACCTAAATATGCTATGATGGAGGCAAGCAAGAGAAGGAGGAATGCACAGTGAAATACAACATCCGAGGCCAACAAATCGCGGTTACAGACGCACTAAGAGACTACGTCGAGAAGAAGTTAAGCCGACTGGAACGGTATTTCGAATCCCCCCTCACCTCTGAAGTGAATGTGACGCTCTCCGTTATCAAGAACAAGCAAGGCGTCGAAGTGACGATCCCGCTCACGGGGGTAATGCTCCGTGCGGAAGAGAAGCACGACGATATGTACGCCGCAATCGATTTGGTCGTCGACAAGCTCGAGCGCCAGATCCGTAAGCATAAGACGAAGGTGAACCGCAAGTTCCGTCAGGACCGCGGACTCAAGGCCGTCTTCACGGAAGACCCCGGCACAACCGTTCAAGTCCTTGACGATGAGGATGAGCTCGAGGTCGTTCGAACGAAGCGCCACACGCTGAAGCCGATGGATGTCGAAGAAGCGATCCTGCAGATGAACATGGTCGGACATAGCTTCTACGTCTTCGCGAATGCGGAGTCCAAGCAAGTCAACGTCGTGTATCGCCGCAATGACGGTCGGTACGGCTTGATCGAGCAAGGCTAGGCGGCAGAGCGACATACGCAACGCCAGTAATCACACATAACCGAAGCCGGTATCTCGCACGCTTAGATACCGGCTTTTTAGCGATCATTCCCGCAGATTGCGACACCAACGCGGAACTGTTACAATTTAAGTTATGAGTTTGTACACGAAAGGGGCATATGAACCATGCTCGGACTTGTAAAGAAACTATTCGGCGATGCCAACGAGCGCGAGATCAAGCGTTGCCTGCGCGTAGTGGAACAGATCAACGCTATGGAGCCCGATTTCGTCAAGCTGTCGGACGAGCAGCTGCGCGCCAAGACGGAGGAGTTCCGCAGCCGGCTGGAGAAGGGCGAGACGCTCGAAGCGTTGCTGCCGGAAGCTTTCGCGACCGTACGCGAAGCGTCCAAGCGTACGCTCGGCATGCGTCACTTCGATGTTCAGTTGATCGGCGGCATGGTGCTGCACGACGGCAAAATTTCCGAGATGAAAACAGGGGAAGGCAAGACGCTTGTCGCGACTCTGCCCGTATATCTTAATGCGCTGCCAGGCAAAGGCGTGCACGTCGTAACGGTGAACGATTACCTCGCTTCGCGCGACAGCCAGTTGATGGGCCAGCTGTACAATTTCCTCGGCCTCACGGTAGGCTGCAACCTGCATGGGCTGAACCATGCGCAGAAGCAGGAAGCGTATGCCGCGGATATCACCTATGGCACGAACAACGAGTTCGGATTCGATTACCTGCGTGACAACATGGTGCTGTATAAGGAACAAATGGTACAGCGGCCGCTGCAGTTCGCGATCATCGACGAAGTGGACTCGATCCTCGTCGACGAAGCGCGGACACCGCTGATCATTTCCGGACAAGCAGCCAAGTCGACTGAGTTGTATTTTGCGGCTGACCGCTTCACGAGCCGGCTGAACGAAGAAGAAGATTACACGGTAGACGTGAAGCTCCGCAGCGTGACGCTCACTGAGAGCGGCGTAGAGAAGGCGGAACGGGCATTCGGGATCGAAAATCTGTTCGACCACGCACATGTCCTGCTCAACCATCATATCCAGCAGGCGCTGAAGGCACGCGTGATCATGAAGCGCGACGTGGATTATGTCGTTCAGGACGAAGAGGTTATCATCGTCGATGAATTTACGGGACGCTTAATGGCCGGGCGCCGCTACAGCGACGGCCTGCACCAAGCGATCGAAGCGAAGGAGCAGCTCAAGGTACAGAACGAGAGCATGACGCTTGCGACGATTACGTTCCAGAATTACTTCCGGATGTATCGCAAGCTGGCTGGCATGACCGGCACGGCGAAGACCGAAGAAGAGGAATTCAAGCGCATCTACGGTCTCGATGTCATTCAGATCCCGACTAACCGCACCTTGATTCGGGTCGATTCGCCTGATGTCGTCTACAAGACGGGCAACGGCAAGTTCAATGCCGTCGTCGAAGAGATCGTCGCGCGGCACCAGAAGAACCAACCGGTACTGGTCGGCACGGTCTCGATCGAGAACTCCGAGAAGCTGTCCGACATGCTGAAGCGCCGCGGCATCCAGCATAAGGTCTTGAACGCGAAATACCACGCGGAGGAAGCGGAGATCATCTCGCGTGCCGGTCAAGCCGGCGCGGTCACGATCGCGACGAACATGGCTGGCCGCGGTACGGACATCCTGCTGGGCGACGGCGTGGCAGACCTCGGCGGCTTGCACATTATCGGCACGGAGCGGCATGAGAGCCGCCGGATCGATAACCAGCTGCGCGGCCGTTCGGGGCGCCAAGGCGACCCGGGCTCGACGCAATTCTATCTCGCATTGGACGATGAGCTGATGCGCCGCTTCGGCTCCGAGAATATTATGGGCATGATGGACCGTCTCGGCTTCGAGGAAGACCAACCGATCGAGAGCCGCCTCATTACGCGGGCGATTGAGTCCGCGCAGAAGCGCGTCGAAGGCAACAACTTCGACCAACGGAAGGTCGTCCTCCAATACGACGACGTTATGAACCAACAGCGCGAAATCATCTACAAGCAGCGCCGCGAAGTTCTCTTCGCGGACAATATCCGCGAGGTTGTCGTCGACATGATCAAGCCGGTCGTCGAACGGATCGTCGAAGCGCATTGCCCTGGCGATGAGGTGCCGGAGGATTGGGATCTGCAAGCTGTTGTAGATTACGCACACGGTACATTCTTGCAGGATGGGTCCATCACGAAGGATGAGCTCTGGGGCAAGGAGAAGGAAGAGATCGTCGAATTCCTGCTGGGCAAGGTCAACGCCTTGTACGATGAGCGCGAGCAGCAGATCGGCGAGACGACGATGCGCGAATTCGAGAAGGTCGTCGTGCTGCGTGCCGTCGACAGCAAGTGGATGGATCACATCGATGCGATGGACCAGCTGCGTCAAGGGATTCACTTGCGCGCATACGGCGGCACCGATCCGCTTCGCGAATATCAATTCGAAGGCTTCGAGATGTTCAAGGAAATGGTCGAGCACATCCAAGAGGAAGTCACGAAGTATATCATGAAGGCGCATGTCGAGAGCAATCTTGAGCGTCAAGAGGTTGCCAAGGGCCAGACCGAATCGGGCGGTAGCAGCGAACCGCAGCAGAAGCGTCCCGTGAAGCGCGACGAGCAGCGGATCGGCCGCAACGACCCTTGCCCATGCGGCAGCGGTAAGAAGTACAAAGCATGCCACGGAACGAACGCATAGGGGTCACTTCTGATCACGGAGGATTGCTTCGAAGCATATTCGGCGTCGAATCTTGAGCGCTGGCGCAATTTCCGGTGCTCATGTAGCTTTGACTACAAGCATATGCTTCCGATGCTGCGTTTCCTACGGAAACGCTGGAGATCCTCAATTGCTGCCATCGTCCAACCTTCTCGGCGCTGACAAGAGACCTTTAGAACTGACTATGGGGTGAACTGGAAAATGATTGATATTACGATCAAGCAAGACCTGCGCGAGATGGCGAAGCGACTCCAAGAGCTTAGGGGGTCTCTTTGACTTAGATCTTAAGCAAGAGATAATTGAGAACTACGAAGAGAAGATGACCGCGCCTGACTTCTGGGACGACAACGACAAGGCACAGGGCATCATAGCTGAGCTGAACGCGGTGAAATCGGTCGTTGAGCAGTACGACAAGCTCGTCGCCGAGCAAGAGGATTTGGTTACGATGGTCGAACTCGCGGAAGAGGAGAACGACGAGTCGCTCGAAGCCGAGATCGCACGCAGCGTGCAGGGTCTTGTGAGCAAGGTTAGCGAGTTCGAGCTGCAGCTGCTGTTGAGCGAACCATACGACAAGCTGAACGCGATTCTCGAATTGCATCCGGGCGCAGGCGGAACGGAGTCTCAGGATTGGGGACAGATGCTGTACCGGATGTATACCCGCTGGGCGGAAAAGCGCGGCTTCAAGATCGAGGTGCTCGATTACCTGCCGGGCGACGAAGCGGGGATCAAGAGCGTCACGATCTCGATTAAGGGTTATAATGCGTACGGCTACCTCAAGGCGGAGAAGGGCGTGCACCGGCTCGTCCGGATCTCGCCGTTCGACGCGTCGGGGCGGCGGCATACGTCGTTCGTATCGTGCGATGTCATGCCGGAAATTTCGGACGACATCGAGATCGAGATTCGCTCCGAGGATCTGAAGGTCGACACCTACCGCTCGAGCGGCGCGGGCGGCCAGCACGTCAACAAGACGGAATCGGCGATTCGAATTACGCATATTCCGTCTGGCATCGTCGTGGCCTGCCAGACGCAGCGTTCGCAGATTCAGAACCGCGAGCGCGCGATGCAGATGCTCCGTTCCAAGCTGTATGAGCGGAAGATCGAGGAGCAGCAGAAGCATCTTGCGGAGATCCGCGGCGAGCAATCGGATATTGCATGGGGCAGCCAGATACGCTCTTACGTGTTCCATCCGTACAGCATGGTGAAGGACCATCGAACGTCGGTCGAGACCGGCAACGTCGGCGCGGTCATGGACGGCGACCTAGACGCCTTCATCGACGGGTATTTGCGCAGCCAGATCCGGCACGAATCCAATGAATAGGCAGCAGAAAGGGCGTTCCGAGCGGGGCGTCCTTCTCCTTTTTCACGACAATTTTCATGTTCTCCTGCTACCCCCGCCGAGCCCGCTCATGCTATACTAATTACAGGAACGTACGACCCCGTGATCTGCCGCGAGCCGCAGCGCTCATCTGCGATCCGTTCCGAATTCATTCTTGTATAAGGAGATGAACGGATTGGAACAGAACATTCTACAAGCGCTGGAGCAGATGGAAGCACGCATCATCAGGCACGTGGACGAGAGGTACGACGCCCTTCAGGCGCAGATTAATGACCTTCGCGCCGAAGTCAACGACTTGCGCACGGAAGTCCACGACCTACGCACGGAAGTCCACGACCTACGCACGGGAGTCCACGACCTACGCACGGAAGTCCACGACTTGCGCACGGAAGTCAACGACCTACGCACGGAAGTCAACGACCTACGGACAGAAGTCAACGACCTACGGACAGAAGTCAACGACCTGCGCACCGAGATGAACCGTCGCTTCGACGAGATCGAGGAGAAGCAGACGGAATTGATCGCGCGACATACCGAGATGCAGTCCCGCCGATTCGAAGTGCTGAAGCTTGAGGTCGAATCGCTGCAGAAGCAAGTCGAGAAGCATGAACTCATTATCAAGACGCTAACCTAACTGCAAACACAACAGCCGCCTAGCTCCCCAGCAGGCGGCTTTATTCATGCGATCCCGCCCCGTGGGGCAACACTAACGTAACCAATACACGCAGGATTTTCACCTGGAGGGAGTTAACGCCATGCCATCATCATCCCAATCATCGCAAGCTCTACCCGTATCACCGAAGCCCCGACGCACCCGTACCATATCGCCTTACACCCAGATCCTGCTGCTGCTCGCCGGCTCCTTCATCGTTGCAGTGAGTTTCAATCTGTTCCTGCTGCCCAGCGGCATCGCATCCGGCGGCGTTTCCGGCATCTCCATACTCGTGGAGCGTCTCCTTGATATCGAGCCGGCCTACACGCAGTGGGCGCTGAACATTCCGATCCTCGTAGCAGGCTGGTACGTCCTCGGCACGAAGTTCGCGCTGAAGTCCGTGCTCGGCTCGGTCATGCTGCCATTGTTCGTCCTGCTCACCTCGGCGTGGCCGTCGCCCACGGACAACGTGCTGCTCGCCTCCGTGTTCGGCGGTCTGGGCGTCGGCCTCGGTCTCGGCCTCGTCTTCCGCGGCCAAGGCTCGACCGGCGGGCTCGACACCGCCGCCCGAATCCTCCAGCGCTACACCGGGCTGCGCATCGGCCTGGCCATGGCCTGCATCGACGGCATCGTCATCGCGTCGGCAGGCATCATCATCGCGCCTGAGATCGCGCTCTATGCGCTAATCGCGCTGTTCGTCACCAGCAAGACGATCGACGTCGTGCAGACCGGGTTGAAATCATCGAAGGTGGCCTTCATCATCTCCACGCAGCCGGATCTGGTCGCGCAGGTCATTCTGACGGACGTGAATCGCGGGCTGACCGAGCTGACTGCGCGCGGCGGCTACACCGGCAACGACAAAACCGTCTTGATGGTCGTCGTCGGCCAGCATGAAGTGTCGAAGCTGAAGGCGGCGGTTCAGAACGTAGATCCGGCCGCTTTTGTCATCATTAGCGACACCGCGGAGGTGCTCGGCGAGGGTTTTCAGACCGCGATGTCCTGAAGCATTCGGCCGTTGTATTTTCATGTATATATCTGTATAATAATACGAAGTTGAACCACTATTTATTCGCTAGCTTCCATGGTGTACAATGGATAGTTAGGAATAACAGGGATGGGAGTGGCGCGAATGCGTGACACAATAAGAGCGGCCATTGTCGGTTCGACCGGCTATGGCGGCGTGGAACTGATACGTTTATTGGCAGCACATCCGAAGGTTGAGATTACGTCTGTATTGTCCTCCTCCAGCGCGGGAGCCCCGATCGCCGAAGGCTATCCGCATCTGACGGAGATTCGCACGGACCTGCTGGACGGCATCGACGTTGCGGAAATTCGCGCGAAGGCGGACGTCGTCTTCCTGCCGACCCCCGCAGGCGTCGCTTCGAAACTCGCGCCGGAGCTGCTTGCAGCCGGTCTTAAGGTGATCGACATTTCGGGCGACTTCCGATTGAAGTCCCCTGCAGCATACGAACAATGGTACAAGAAGACGCCGGCCGATCAGCAGCATCTGGATCGCGCGGTTTACGGCCTATCCGAAGTGTTCGGCGATGAAGTGCCGCAGGCCGACCTGCTGTCTAACCCGGGCTGCTATCCGACGGCAACGCTGCTCGGTCTCATTCCTGCCGTGGCCGAGGGCTGGATCGATCCGGCGACGATCATCGTCGACGCGAAGTCCGGCGTGTCCGGCGCGGGACGCGGGGTCAGTCTCGGTGCGCACTATTCGGAGATCAACGAGAACTTCAAAGCCTACAAAATCAATCAACATCAGCATATCCCGGAGATCGAGCAGGTGCTGAGCCGCATCGCGGACCGAGAGGTCATCACGACGTTCACGACGCATCTCGTGCCGATGACGCGCGGCATCATGGCCACGATGTACGGCAGCTTGACGGCGGAGGGCCGCAGCGAGCAGGACTTCATCGATCTCTATAAGCGCTATTACGAGGGCCGGCCATTCGTGCGGATTCGTCCGAAGGGTCAATACCCGGCGACCAAGGAAGTGTACGGCTCGAACTATTGCGATATCGGCTTTGCCGTCGACAAGCGCACGAACCGCGTCACGATCGTCTCGGTCATCGACAATCTCGTGAAGGGCGCTGCCGGCCAGGCCATTCAGAACCTGAACCTGATGATGGGCTGGGACGAGACGCTCGGCCTGCAGTTCGTGCCGGTCTATCCGTAAGCAACGATTCATCACATTACGATAAGCGTCCCGACCCCGTCCGGGTCGAGGCATTGAAGGAGATAGCGATAGCGCATGGGACAAGGAAAGCCATTTACGGTTGTGGACAGCGGCTCGATCACGACGCCTAAGGGATTTCGGGCCGGGGGACTCCACTGCGGACTGAAGAAAACGACGCGCAATGACCTCGGGGCGATCGTATGCGATGTACCGGCTGCGGCGGCGGGCGTGTATACGACGAATCTTTTTCAAGCGGCTCCGCTGCAGGTAACGCGCGAGAGCATCGGCAAGGAAGGCAAGCTGCGCGCCGTGCTCGTGAACAGCGGAAATGCCAATGCCTGCACGGGCAAGCAGGGCGATGCGGACGCCTACGAGATGCGCGATAGCTTCGCCGCGGAGATCGGCGTGGAGCCGCATCACGTGGCAGTTGCTTCGACTGGCGTCATCGGCGAATTGCTGAAAATGGACCGCGTGCGCGGCGGCATCGCCGAGATGCCGGCGAAGCTTGCCGGCGGCTTGACGGGCGCGGAGGAATTCTGCCAAGCCATCCTGACGACCGACCTTGTGCAGAAAATGATCTGCGTATCCGTCGAGATCGATGGCCGTACGGTACATGTGGCGGGGGCGGCCAAAGGTTCCGGCATGATCCACCCGAACATGGCGACCATGCTCGGCTTCGTGACGACAGATGCCGCAATCGGCAATGAGTCGTTGCAGTACTTGCTGCGCCGCGCGACTGACCGTACCTTCAACATGATCACCGTCGACGGCGACACGAGCACGAACGATATGCTCGTCGCGATGGCGAGCGGGCTCGCAGGCAACGACGAGCTGACGCAGCAGCATCCGGATTGGCCGAAGTTCGACGCGGCGCTGACGTATGTCTGCGAAGTGCTCGCGAAGGCAATTGCTCGCGACGGCGAAGGCGCGACGAAGCTGGTCGAGGTACAGGTGCGAGGAGCGCAGTCCGACGAATCGGCCGCTGCCATCGCGAAGACGGTCATCGGCTCCTCGCTTGTGAAGTCCGCCGTATTCGGCGCGGACGCGAACTGGGGCCGCATCATCGCGGCCGTAGGCCGCGCAGGCCAGCCGGTCAATATCGACACGGTCGACATCGCGCTCGGCGACATCAAGGTGCTCGAGCAGTCGCGTCCGATTCCGTTTGACGAAGACATCGCGCTCGAATACCTCAAGGGCGACACCGTACATATTCATGTCGACCTCCATATGGGTGAAGGCTCCGCAACCGGCTGGGGCTGCGACCTGACTTATGACTATGTCCGCATCAACGCGGCCTACCGCACTTAGGCCCAATTGTGATCACGATGTAACGCTACGAAGGGTATTCGACATCGAATCTTGAACGCTGGCGAAATTTCCGGTGCTCATGTAGGTCTGCCTACACTCCGCTCCTCAATTTCTACCATCGTCCAACCTTCTCGGTGCTGACAACTGGGCAAAGGAGAACTGCAATCATGGATCAACGATTCGTTATGAAATGCGGGGGAAGCACGCTGGCTGCGCTGCCGGCGTCTTTCTTCGACGATCTGCGCGAGCTGCAGGCGGACGGCATCAGGCCGGTCATCGTGCATGGCGGCGGCCCCGCGATCTCGGAGACGCTGACGAAGCTCGGCATCTCGTCGGAGTTCGTGAACGGCCTGCGCAAGACGGATGAGGCAACGCTCGACGTCGTCGAGATGGTGCTTGCGGGGCGCATCAACAAGGAGATCGTGCGCAAGATTCAGCAGAGCGGCGCGCGCGCGCTCGGCTTATCGGGCGTGGACGGCAAGCTGATTCTATCGAAGCCAGTCGCGAACAGTCATGAGATCGGCTTCGTAGGCGATGTGACGGACGTGAACGCGGACGTGATCGAAGGCGTCATGGCGATGGGCTATATCCCGGTCGTTGCGCCGATCGGCATCGACGATGCGGGCCAGCGCTATAACATCAACGCGGATACAGCCGCCGGGGCGGTGGCATCCCATCTGGGCGTGGAGCGGATGATCGTCGTGACCGACGTGCCGGGCATCATGCGTACGGTGGACGGCGCCAAGGTCGTTCTGCCGAGCGTGACGGTCGAGCAGATCGACGAGATGATCGCGAGCGGCGAAATTTACGGCGGCATGATTCCGAAAGTTCGCGCAGCGGTTCAGTGCATTCAAGGGCGCGTGCAGGAGGTCGTGATCGTGAACGGCGACGAGCCTGGCGTCCTCAGCCGAGTCGTCCGCGAAGGCGGCATCGGCACGCGCATCGTGCGGGAATAGATACGATTGTTGAAAGGTGGAACGGACATGAGCAATGAGGCAGGCAAGGCGGGCGCAGGGAGCTCGCTTTTTCCAACGTATGCAAGGTATCCGCTGACCCTCGTCAAGGGCGAAGGCAGCTGGCTGTGGGATGATCAAGGGAACCGATATCTGGACTTCATGAGCGGAATCGCGGTCACGAACCTCGGCCATGCGCCGCAGAAGGTGAAGGACGCGCTATTGAAGCAGCTCGACGAGCTGTGGCACGTGTCCAACCTGTTCCGCATTCCGAACCAGGAGGATGCAGCGAAGCTGTTGACCGACAACAGCCATGCGGGCGCGGTGTTCTTCTGCAACTCTGGCGCAGAGGCGAACGAGGCGGCGATCAAGCTCGCGCGCCGCTACCACCAACTCATCAAGAAGACGGGGCGTTACGAGGTCATCACGTTCGAAAAATCGTTCCACGGCCGCACCCTTGCGACGTTAACGGCAACCGGCCAGGATAAAGTGAAGGAAGGCTTTGCGCCGCTGCCGGAAGGGTTCCACACCGTACCGCTGCATGACCTCGAAGCGCTGCGCGGCGCAGTCAGCGATCGCACGGCCGCCATCATGCTCGAGATGGTGCAGGCAGAGGGCGGCGTCTATCCGGTCGACCCTGCGTTCTTGCAGCAAGTGGTTGAGCTATGCAACGAACAAGGCATCCTGCTCATCGTCGACGAGATTCAGACGGGCATGGGGCGTACGGGCAAGCTTTTCGCGTTCGAGCACTACGGAATCGAGCCTGACATTTTCACCTTGGCCAAGGGTCTTGGCAGCGGCTTCCCGGTCGGCGCCATGCTGGCCAAGGCGGAGCTTGCCGAAGCGTTCGGCGCAGGCAGCCACGGCTCGACGTTCGGCGGTACGCCGATCGCGACGGCGGCGGTCAAGGCAACCGTAGAGACGATCGTGGAAGAGAAGCTGCCGCAGCGCGCGGCGGAGATGGGCGAATACCTCGCAGAGCAGCTGCGTGCGAAGCTGGCCGGCAATCCGTTCGTCAATGAAGTGCGCGGCAAGGGGCTGATCGTAGGCATCGCATGCGCAGGGCCTGTCGGCGACCTGGTGAAGGGAGCGCAGGCGCAGGGCTTGCTGGTCATCACGGCAGGTCCGGACGTCATCCGACTGCTGCCGAATCTGCTCGTGACGCGCGAGGAAATTGACCAGGCGGTCGGCATACTGGCGAATGTGCTCGCCGGGCAAGCGTTAGCGGCGCAGTAACTATCATCGAGTAGGAGTGAAGCGATAGATGAGCAGCATCACGAAGGAAGAAATGGCCCTTAACCTGAAGGGCCGCGATTTTCTCGCACTGGCTGACTACAAGCCGGACGAAATTCGCTACCTGATCGATCTCGCGATCGAGCTGAAGAAGAAACAGAAGGCAGGCGAGATCTATCATCCGCTGAAGGGCAAGACGCTCGGCATGATTTTCGAAAAATCGTCCACCCGCACCCGCGTTTCGTTCGAAGTCGGGATGTTCCAGTTGGGCGGCCATGCGCTGTTCCTCAGCAAGAACGACCTGCAGCTCGGCCGCGGCGAGACGGTCTGGGACACGGCGCAGACGATGTCGCGCTACCTCGACGGGATCATGATCCGCACGTACGCGCATCGCACGGTAATCGAGCTGGCACGCGGCGCGACGATCCCGGTCATCAACGGGCTGACGGACTACGCCCATCCTTGCCAAGTGCTCGCGGACTATCAGACCGTACTCGAACATAAGGGCAAGCTGGAAGGGCTGAAAATCGCCTACATCGGCGACGGGAACAACATGGTCCATTCGCTGCTCGTCGGCGCGGCCAAGCTCGGCATGCACATGTCTGTCGCATCGCCGGAGGGCTACGAGCCGGACGCGGACCTCGTGAAGCAGATGAAGGAAATTTGCGGCGAGACCGGCGCCTCGATTCAGGTCGTGCGCGATCCGCGCGAGGCGATCGAGAACGCCGATGTCGTCTATACGGACGTATGGGCGAGCATGGGCTTCGAGGAAGAACAGAAGGAGCGGGAGATCGCTTTTGCGAACTATCAGGTGAACGAAGCGCTGACCGCGCATGCCAAGTCCGACTACGTGTTCATGCACTGCCTGCCTGCCCATCGCGGCGAGGAAGTGAGCGCGGGGGTTATCGACGGCAATCATTCCATCGTCTTCGACGAAGCGGAGAACCGCCTGCATGCGCAGAAAGCCATCATGGCTGCCATTATGTAATCCATACTCATAATCGAAGGAGCGGAATCGAATCATGGCTAAAGAAAAAATCGTGCTCGCCTATTCCGGCGGCCTGGACACTTCGGTCATACTGAAGTGGCTCAAAGAAACGTATGACGCGGAAATCATCGCCTTCACCGCCGATATCGGGCAGAAGGACGAGCTGGACGGCCTCGAGGCTAAGGCGCTCGCAACCGGCGCTTCGAAGGTATACATCGATGATCTGCGCGACGAGTTCGCGCAAGACTTCATCTACCCGATGTTCCAGGCAGGCGCCCTGTACGAGGGCCAGTACCTGCTCGGCACGTCGATCGCGCGCCCGCTCATCGCGAAGCGCATGGTCGACATCGCGCGCGCGGAAGGCGCAACGGCGATCGCGCACGGCGCGACGGGCAAGGGCAACGACCAAGTGCGCTTCGAGCTGACGGCTGCCGCGCTGGCGCCGGACATTCAAGTGATCGCGCCTTGGCGCATCGAGGAATTCCGCGAGCAGTTCCCGGGCCGCGCCGAAATGATCGCATACGCCGAGAAGCACGACATTCCGGTGCAGGCCTCGGCGGCGAAGCCGTATTCGATGGACCGCAACCTGCTGCATATCAGCTTCGAGAGCGGCGTGCTGGAGGATCCATGGTTCGATCCGAGCTCCGACGAGAACAAAGGCATGTTCGTGCTCAGCGTAGCGCCGGAAGACGCGCCGGACCAAGCGGAATACGTCGAGCTGACATTCGAAGCAGGGAACTGCGTAGCGCTGAACGGCGAGCAGCTGAGCCCGCTCGGCGTCATGGAGAAGCTTAACGAGCTTGGCGGCAAGCACGGCATCGGCCGCGTCGACATGGTCGAGAACCGATTCGTCGGCATGAAGAGCCGCGGCGTATACGAGACGCCGGGCGGCACGATCCTGTTCACTGCGCACCGCAAAATGGAGTCCCTTACGATGGATCGCGACGTCATGCACCTGCGCGACTCGCTGATCAGCAAGTATGCGACGCTCGTCTACAACGGCTTCTGGTTCGCGCCGGAGCGTCTGGCGCTGCAAGCGCTCGTGACGGAGAGCCAGAAGAACGTATCCGGCGTCGTGCGCCTGAAGCTATACAAGGGCAACGTGATCGGCGCCGGCGTGAAGAGCCCGGTCAGCCTGTACAACCCGGATATCGCGACGATGGAAGCCGACCCGTCCAAGGCATACGACCAAGGCGACGCAACGGGCTTCATCCGCCTGAACGCGCTGCGTCTCAAAGTATCCTCCGGCGTCGAGCAATCCAAGAAGTAGATCCGCTTGTGATCACGAAGCATCTCGAGAAGCATATTCGACGTCGAATCTTGGACACTGGCGAAAATTCCGGTACTCACGTAGGTTTGCCTACGCTCCGTTCCTCATTTTCTACCATTGCCCAACCTTCTCGGTGCTGACAACCGGACTTCGTAAATGGAAATAGAGCTAAGGGAGCTGTAACCATTGAGCAAATTATGGGGCGGCCGGTTCACGAAGAAGACCGACCAACTGGTAGAAGAATATACCGCATCGATCACGTTCGATAAGGAGCTCGCCGAGGAGGATATCCAAGGCAGCCTCGCGCACGTGACGATGCTCGGCAAGCAAGGTATCCTGCCGCAGGAAGACGTCGAGACGATTAAGGAAGGGCTGAACCGCGTGCTTCAGAAGATCAAACGCGGCGAGCTCGAATTCGCGATCTCCGACGAAGACATTCATATGAACATCGAGAAGGCGCTGATCGACGACGTCGGTCCCGTAGGCGGCAAGCTGCATACGGGACGCTCGCGCAATGACCAGGTGGCGACCGACATGCACCTGTATTTGCGCAAGCGGGTCGTCGAATTCGTCGACCTTCTGCACAAGCTGCAAGCTGCGCTCATCGAGCAAGCCAAAGCGAACCTCGACACGATCGTGCCGGGCTACACCCATCTGCAGCGGGCACAGCCGATTCTGTTCGCCCATCATCTGATGGCGTACGTCTCCATGTTCGGTCGCGATGCGGAGCGCTTGCAGGACAGCTACAAACGGATCAATACGCTGCCGCTCGGAGCGGGTGCGCTGGCGGGCACGACGTTCCCGATCGACCGCCATTTCGTTGCCGAGCAGCTCGGCTTCGACCGGGTCTACGAGAACAGTCTGGACGCCGTCAGCGACCGCGACTTCATTCTCGAGTTCCTGTCGCATGCTTCGATCATCATGATGCATCTGTCGCGTCTATCCGAGGAACTGATCCTCTGGTCGAGCACGGAATTCCGCTTCGTCGAGCTTGACGATGCGTTCTGCACGGGCAGCAGCATCATGCCGCAGAAGAAGAATCCGGACGTGCCGGAGCTCGTGCGCGGCAAGACGGGGCGCGTGTACGGCGATCTGATGGGCCTCCTGACGGTCTTGAAGTCGCTGCCGCTGGCGTACAACAAGGATATGCAGGAAGACAAGGAAGGCATGTTCGATACCGTCCGCACGCTGCAAGGCGCGCTGCAGCTGTTCGCGCCGATGATCGCGACGATGACCGTGAATAAGGCGCAGATGCGCGAAGCCGTCAACAAGGACTTCTCGAACGCGACCGATATCGCGGACTTCCTCGTGGGCAAAGGCTTACCGTTCCGTCAAGCGCATGAGGTCATCGGCAAGACGGTACTGTACTGCATCCAGCAGAACAAATTCCTGCTCGACCTGACGCTGGACGAATTCAAACAATTCTCGGAGCTGTTCGACGAGCGGATCTACGACGTATTGCAGCCGGCGAACGTCGTCGACGCGCGCAACGTCTACGGCGGCACCGCGACCAAGCAGGTAGAGGGCGCCATCTCGCGTGCCGAGGCCCAACTGGAGCAGACGGCGGCATGGGTAGCGGAGTACGCGGCGAAGCAGTAGCATGGTATTGCAACTGTGCTGCGAGTAATCGAATAAGCAGCGCATCGAATCCCCCCAACACAGGCGTACTGCCTGTGTTGGGGATTCTTGCGTATGCGGGAGTTGCAGGCTGGACAGGGGGCATCTGCCGGCGATCGAACACCGCGGACCGTGCTGGACCGCGCCGCCCGCGCCGACACCAAGACCACGCCGACCACCAAACCACCAAGCCCACCAAGCTCACC
>JAEZCJ010000010.1 GCA_023433615.1 Bacillota bacterium
GCCCGGCATAGAACAGCTTAGACAGCGCATGTCCCTCGCGTCCGTAGATGCGGCATTCGCCGGGCAGCAGGCGCACGATGGCCCATGTTCCTTGCCGGGAATAGCTTCGCAGCTCGTCGCGGGCGGCACGCTCCATGCGATCCATATCGCGGATGACACGTTCAGCCGCGGCTTCCTTATGCAGATAGGAGGCAATCGCTTGTTGATAGTCGATCCAGTCCGAATGCCAGTTCAGGGCCACGGTCGCGACATCCCCGTCGATGGCGGCAGACGAATCGGTCCCTTGGCTCTGCTCGTTCATCATGATTAAGGTCGGCTTCGCGCGCAGCGCCTCGCGCAGGCTGATGCCATTCTCCGTATAGAGCGGCAGCGTGCCGGTCAGCCGATGGTGCAGATAGCTCGGGAATCCGCTCGATGTGCCGTAATAACTCGGCGTGCTCGGGGCAGCGACCGGCGAAATGCCGAGCGAGAGGAGATGATCCTGCAGGAACAGGCTGCTAATGACCGCGATGCGCTGCTGCCGGCTCTGCAAATATGCGGTTGGCGAGACGCCCTCAGACTTGCGGAATACCCGGCTGAAATACAATTCGTCCTCGAAGCCGACTTGATGCGCGATAGTCTTCAGCGGATAATTGCCGCGCGCCATATATTGCTTCGCGTGGGCGAGACGGCAATGGGTGATGTATTGTCCCGGCGTCATGCCGGTCGTCTTTTTGAAGGAGCGGCAGAACGAACTAGCCGTCATGCCGGCCAAGAGCGGCAATTGACCAGGTGACAGCCGTTCCATATAGTGCGCTTCGATATAATCGATCGCGGCTTGTATCGCTTCTTGCGGAGGGCGGTGCGGGAGCGACAGCTCTTGCTGCTCCATGATCATGGCGATCATATCGTACAGCAATGCCTGCTGCTTCATGCGAGCGGAGGCGGAAGGCATGGCCATCGCTCGGCGAAGCTGATCGAGGGTACGCTCGAGACGCGCGAAGGCATCGGTGTCCATTGTCGCCTGGCACAGCCCATCGATGGCAGGCGCCGAGTCCATGCGCGAGTCATGCAGCTGTACCCATTCCAGCATGAGTCCGTATTCCTCTGCGGATACGAGCTGGATCGCGGCACTCGGCGGGATCAGCAGGCATGTTCCTTGATGCAGCAAGATACAGGCGCTGTCGATATGGATCGCGCCGGAGCCGCTGATCACGACGGCGGCAGCGGCTCTCCTCGTCCGAGCCGGCTTCGTGATCGCGCCTGGCGCGAATCGATGCGGTTTAATGGAGGTTATCGGCAAGGCAATCATCCTTTGCAGCTGTCTAATGATAATAATAATCATTGTCATTTAATGCGATGTCTCAATCCTACCAGATCTTTCCTCCCCATTTCAATCCCGAGTTTGCTGCGGGACAGGAGGGCTGCACATTCTGTCCATGCCCAATGGAACATGTCGTGTATGTGCAATAGCAAGGATTATCGCTACAATTTCTGTTGAGAATGATTATCAATGGTAATGGAGGTTTGCCATGACATGAGGGCGAAGAGCTTCATGCTGATGCTATCCATCGCTTGGCTGCTGACCGGATGCGGCGCAGCAGTCGGCTCGACGATAGATGGAGCCGCAGCAGGGGAGACGGGAACTGCTGCGGGCGAGAGCGGGCCAAGGCAAGAACAGGAAGAAGGTTCAGGGCGTGTCTGGCTGGATGGGTTGGCGGCGGCTGCCATCGACGACGTGCCGACGGCATTGGCCGCAATGAACGGCATTGTCAAAACAATGAAGCAGACGATTGAATCGGATCCAGCCGGTGAAGTGCCGGCTGCTGAGGTAGAGAAGCAGACGGACGAGCTGGCAGCGCTCTGGCTGGCTGTCGAGCCGGAATCGAGAACGGCGCAAGATGCACATGCGACTGAACTCGAGGCCGGTATTCTCGAGCTCGCGCAGGCCATACGCGAGCAGCCGATCGACCGGCAGCGCGTCATTGAGGCGGACTATCGGATCTATCAAGCACTGCGTGACGTGTCTGCATCGTTCGAATGAACTTATCATGAACTTATGAAGGGTGAGAAGGAATATGGTTCGGAATGCATGGAATTCAAGGTCTAGATTGACGGTTATACTGTTATGCCTGACGCTGCTGGCAGCTATGATGCCGCTGCACGTCGCCGGAGCGGCGGGGCAGGAGATCGCGGTGACGTTCGATGGCAAGAAGGTGGCATTCGGCGTGCAGCCGCAGACGATCGGCGGAAGGACGATGGTACCGTACCGCGCATTGGCGGAACAGATCGGCGCTGACGTGAAGTGGGACGATAAGTCCGACACGATTACGATGAGCCATAACAAGCGGACCGTCGTGCTTACGATCGGCAGCAAGCAGGCGAAGCTCGGCGGCAAGACGCTGCAGCTGGATGCTGCCCCCGTAATCAAGAACGGCACGACCTTGGTGCCGCTGCGCTTCATCGGGGAGTCGCTCGGCATCTGGGTATCGTGGAACAAGACCTCCTCGACGGCCGCCCTGTCGACGAAGAAGACGATCCAGCATGCGATGGGCCAGACGACGCTGACGAAGGTGCCTGAACGGATCGTCGTGCTGTTCAACGGCATGGTCGACATCTCGGTGCTGCTCGGCGTGAAGCCGGTCGGTGCGGTAGAGTCCTATGTCGAGCAGCCGTTCTACGAGTACCTGCGTTCGGGCATGAGCGGCGTGAAAGTGCTGGGTGACGAGACGCAGCCGAACATGGAGGCTATCGTCGCGCTCAAGCCGGACCTGATCATCGGCTCGAAGCTTCGTCACGAGAAGATCCATGGCCAACTTACAGCCATTGCCCCGACGCTGATGTCGGAGGACGTGTTCAGCTGGCAAGAGAATCTGACGATGGCGGCATCCGCGCTCAATCGCGAGGAGATCGCGTCGACCTTCATCGCCGATTGGAATAAGCGGGTCGCGGACTTCAAGAGGCAGATCGGCAGCAAGGCGAAGAACACCGAGGTATCGGTCATCCGCTTCAACCCGGATGGCAGCGCGAGAGCGTATGTAACGGGCTTCGCTTATAACATCCTGCAGGAGCTCGGCTTCAGCGTGCCGAAGGCGCAGCTCGATACCGGCAAAGAAATTGTCACGGTCACGTCGAAGGAACAGGTCGGCTTGCTCGACGGCGATATCATCTTCGACTTCACGACGGACTGGAACGGCGACGGCGGCGTCTATAAATTCCAGAAGGAATGGATTGACAGCCCGCTATGGCAGAACTTGCAAGCTGTCAAGAATAAGAAATATTACAAGGTCAATGTCGTGACATGGAACATGTCCGGCGGACCGATGGCCGCGAAGATGATGTTGGATGATCTGTATTTCTACTTCGATCTGTAAGCTGATCCGTGGAGATGCAGATTCGACGTCGCTACCGTTACGGCAGAGGCCTCGGCTTGCTGGCCGGATTCATCGCAATGCTGATCGGCATGCTCGCGAGCGCGACGCTGGGTGCCGTTCAGGTCCCCTTCGATCAAGCGATCGCGTCATTCCTCGCATACGATATCGATAATATGGGCCATGTCATCGTACGCACGACCCGGGTACCGCGAGCGCTGTATGGGGCAGCGGTCGGGGCCAGCCTGGCAGCGGCCGGCGCGGTCATGCAAGCGATGACGCGGAATCCGCTGGCATCGCCCAGCATCATGGGAATCAACGCCGGCGCGGCAACGTTCGTCGTGGCCGCAATTACGATCTTCTCCATGACTTCGCTGCCGATGCTGCTTGCCGCTTCCTTCACGGGAGCGGCTGTCAGCGGTTCGCTTGTCTTCCTGCTCAGCATAGCCGGCCGCGAGAAGCTGTCCTCCATGAAGATCATCATGGCGGGCAGCGCCGTGACGGCATTGTTCGCCTCGCTTACGCAGGGCATGCTGGTCCATGACGAGGCGGGATTGAACGATGTGCTGTACTGGCTGACCGGGTCGATTGCAGGCAGGCCGCAGGATGCCCTCCTGCGGGTGCTGCCGTTCATGGCCGCAGGATGGCTCGCAGCTGTCTTGCTGGCCAGACACTTGAACATTATGGAATTCGGCGACCAAGCTGCGCAAGGACTCGGACAACGGACAGCCGCCATCAAGCTCTTAGGCGGCCTGCTGGTCATCGTGCTTGCCGGCGCGGCGGTCGCGATCGCGGGCCCGATCGGGTTCATCGGAATTATCGTCCCGCATATCGTAAGGTCGCTTGTGGGCCGCGATTATCGCTGGCTCATTCCTTATAATCTGGTTTTCGGCGCGCTGCTCTTGCTGCTGGCAGACCTGGCAGCACGGTTCATCATCATGCCCGAGGAGCTGCCGGTCGGCGTCATGACTGCCGCGATCGGCGTGCCGTACTTCGTCTATATTGCGCGGAGAGGATGGGGGCAGGGATGACGAGTACGATCCGATTGATGCTTCTGCTGACCGGCCTTGCCGTGCTTACGATGGTCGTCAGTATCGGAAGCGGCGATGTGTTCATCCATCCGCGGGATACGTGGATGACCTTGCTCGGACTCGGACAACCCGACCACGAGATGCTGATCTGGATGCTGCGCATGCCGCGCCTCATGATCGCGCTACTGGCCGGTGCCTCGCTAGCCGTGTCCGGCGCGATTCTGCAGGCCGTCATCCGCAATCCGCTGGCCGCACCGGACGTGGTCGGCATTACGGGCGGCGCGTCAGCCGCTTCGGTGCTGTTCATCGTGCTTGCGCCTGCGGCTGCCAGCATCCATTGGCTGCCGCTTGCTTCGATGCTCGGGGCGACTGCCGCGGCATCGCTGGTATATCTGCTGGCCTGGAAGAAGGGCGCCACCTCGAATCGGCTGGTGCTGGTAGGCATCGGAATCGCCTCCTTCATGTCTGCAAGCACGACCTTCCTGATCATCCAGAGTCCGATGCATGCCGCCAGCCAAGCTTATATCTGGCTGACGGGCACGGTATACGGTTCCAACTGGGCGAACGTCTGGACGCTCTTGCCTTGGACCGCCGCGTTCATGCTGATCGCGCTGCTGTCCGTGCGGCACGTGAACATCCTGCAGCTAGGCGACGAAGCCGCTGCGGGCGCGGGCAGCCGCGTACAGCGGAGCAGGCTGTTGCTCATCCTGTTATGCGTCGCGCTAGCGGGCTCCGCCGTCTCGATGTGCGGTGCCATCGGCTTCGTCGGCTTGATTGCGCCGCATATGGCCAGACGGCTCGCTGGGCCTATGCTTGGCCGTGTCATTCCGACGGCCGCCTTCATCGGGGCAATTATGGTCAGCGCGGCCGATCTCGTCGCCAGGACGGCATTCTTGCCGCTCGACATCCCTGTCGGCGTCTTGACTTCGGGCATCGGCGCGCCTTTCTTCATCTATCTGCTGTTTCGCACGCGCAACCAACACTAACGCTTTACCTCGCGCATATGTAGCTTCGACCGAACAAGAACAGGCTGCCGAACGGCAGCCTGTTCTTGTTCGGTATGTTCATTTATCGATTACCAGCCGAAGTCCAACGTGCGGCCTGTCTCCACATAGGTCTTGATGGCGCTGAGCGTCATCGGCCAGGATCCGCGAGCGTTGTCGTACGACGGGTGGTTGTCCGGCCAGCGGTCGTTCACGAGCGTGAGCTTCGTCGTGCCGCCTGCCGGCTCAAGCGCGTAGGTGACGCGCGTCTCGAGCTCGGCATGGTCGGAGCGGTACGAAGGACCCGCGTGCTCGGTCATGCGTAGCAGGCGATACGGCTCAATCTCGAGAATCGTGCCATAGACATGAACCGTCTTGTTGCCGTCGTTGCCCGGACCTACGTAAGCATATTCTCCTCCGGCGTGCAGCGAAGCTTCAAGCGCGGTGCCGAAGAATGCGGCTCGAACGCCATCGTCCTCCGTAATCGCCCGCCATACCTGCTCCGGCTTGTCCGCGATATAAATTTCGTATATCAAATCTTGCATGATGATTACCCTCCGAATATCAAATTTATAGGGTTGTTCTGAACGCTGTGAACTGCTACCTTGTAGTATATGGAAGCATGCGAAAGCTGTATTGTAAAAGCACGTCATGCGCAGGACCGTGACGCCGAAGGAGGCTAGAGGCGAATGGAAGTAAGCGTCGATCAAGGCACGAGGGGCATTCTGCACCCGGACAGACAAGCAAGTACCTATTCGCTGACGCGATACCCACCTTCCGCGGCCGCAGGTGCATTCGTGAAGCATTATTGGGTGGTGCAGTGGGAGCTGCAAGGCTCGGAAACGTATGACTCCGTCGTGCTGTCGCATCCGAATCTGAACCTGGTATTCGAGCGAGAGCGAGCCATGGTATACGGGATTCCGCAGAAGACAGCGGTTCAGCGGCTGCAGGGACGCGATTGGGTAATCGGCGTGAAGTTCCGCGCCGGCGGGTTCTATCCGTTCTGGGGGAAGCCGATGTCGGAATTGGCGGATCGAGCGGTCGACTTCTGCGAAGTGTTCAAGCTGGATCGAATGCCGCTAACGGAAGCCCTATTCGCCGAAGAAGACGGTCAGCGCGCGGCGAGGCTCGTCGATAGCTTCCTTGGCGAGCGCTTGCCCGAGCGGGATGCGAACGTGGATACGGCAGACGGGATCGTCCGGCTGATCCAGGAGGATCGGACGATCCGGACGTCCGAGGATGCGGCACGTCTGGCCGGAATGTCGCTTCGCACGATGCAGCGTCTATTCGCCCGCTACGTAGGCGTCAGCCCCAAATGGGTCATCCAGCGGTACCGGCTGCATGAAGCAGCGGAACGCGCCGTGCGCGAAGGGGTATCCGATTGGACGGCATTCGCGTTGGAACTGGGCTATTACGACCAGCCTCATTTCATTCGGGCATTCAGGTCATTCATCGGTCTTACGCCGGAAGAATATATACGGAAGAATGGACGGGGTCAGCATGGGAGAGAAGCCTGAGTCGAAGCGTAAGGCGCCGAAGCATGAACCGAAGCGATCGCTCGGGCACTACGGCGAAATGATGAAGCGTTACATGTTGCCTTATCGCAGGTTGCTCATTCGGCTAGCCATTCTGCTGGCGGCCTCGATCGGATTGCAGCTCGTGAACCCGCAGATCATTCGTTATTTCATCGATACCGCCAAGGGCGAGGGCAGCCTGCAGCCGCTCTATATCGCGGCCGGGTTGTTCATCGCGTTCTCGCTCGTGCAGCAAGGCGTGTCCGTCATTGCGGCGTACTACAGCGAGAACCTCGGCTGGTCCGCTACCAACAAGCTGCGTGCGGATCTGGCTGAGCACTGCTTATCGCTCGATATGACGTTCCACAAACAGCAGACGTCCGGTTCGCTCATCGAACGGGTCGACGGCGACGTGAACGCGCTTGCGAACTTTTTCTCCAGCTTCATCATTCATCTTGCCGGCAATATTCTGCTGACGCTCGGCATCCTGCTCTTGCTGTTCCGCGAAAGCTGGTGGATCGGCGCGGTCATGACCGTATTCGTCGTCGGCAGCGTGTTCGTGCTGCAGCGCATTCGCGCGTACGTCGCACCGGCATGGGCCGACTGGCGGCAGGCGAATGCGGAATTCTACGGCTACATCGGCGAACATCTCGAGGGGACCGAGGATACGCGCGCCAACGGCGCGTCCGGCTATGTATTTGATCGATTTTACGTGTTCGCGCGCCGTATGCTGCCGCTTCGCATTCGGGCTTTTTTCGGCTATTGCCTGATGTGGAGCACGACGATTCTCGTATTCGCGTTCGGTACTGCCGCGGCCTGCGTCGTCTGCGCGATCCTCTGGAAGCAAGGGGAATTGACGATCGGTACTGTGTATCTTGTGTTCTTCTATTCGGAGCTGCTAGCTAAGCCTATCGAGAAAATTCGCACGCAACTGGAGGATCTGCAGAAGGCTGACGCCAGCCTGGAACGGGTTCGGAGCTTGCTGGCGATGGAATCGGCCATTCAGGACGGGATCGGCATGCCGCTGCCCGCAGGACCGTTGTCCGTCGAGCTGCGCGGCATGACGTTCGCCTACGAAGAGAGCGAGCGTGCGACGATTCAGGAGCTCGATCTCGCGCTTGCGCCGGGACAGACGCTCGGCCTGTTGGGGCGGACCGGCAGCGGCAAGACGACGCTTGCCAGGCTGCTGCTCCGATTCTATGATCCGCAAGAAGGCGAAGTCGTGCTGGGCGGAACCGATATTCGCGACTGCAAGCTGAGCGAGCTTCGCAACCGCGTGGCCCTGGTGACGCAGAATATCGAGATATTGGAAGGAACGGTCCGCGATAACCTGACGCTGTTCGATGATCAGATCGCGGATGACCGCATTCTCGAGGTGTTGGAGGAGCTGGGGCTCGCGAAGTGGCACGACACGCTGCCTGACGGGCTCGATACGATGCTGGGCTCGGGCGGCGGTTCATTGTCGGCCGGCGAGGCGCAGTTATTGGCGTTCGCGAGGGTATTCCTGAAGGATCCCGGACTTGTCATTCTCGACGAAGCTTCGTCCCGGTTGGATCCGCTGACCGAGAGCCGCATCGAAGCGGCGATCGACAGGCTGCTGGAGAACCGGACGTGCGTCATCATCGCCCATCGGTTGACGACAGTTCAGCGGGCCGACCGCATATTGATTCTGGATCAGGGACGCGTGCTAGAGAGCGGGGAGCGGGAGGCGCTGGTTGCCGACCCTTCCTCTACGTTCAGTCGGATGCTCGCAGTCGGGCTTGAGGAGGTGCTGGCGTGAATACGAGACATTTTTTCTGGCGAATGTTAGGCAGTCATCCCTGGCTCTACGTCGCGAATCTGCTGGCATGGACACTCGTCCATATGGCACCGCTGGCTCCCGGCCTGATTACGAAAGCGTTCTTCGATGATCTGGAAGGAAGGATCGATATTCCCTATGGCGCTTGGGCGATCGCTGCTCTGCTCTTGGGAGCTGCTGTCGGGCGGATCGGGTTGATCTATGTCGGCTTCGTGACCGACGTCAATTTTCGCTTCCGGCTCTCCATGCTGATCCGGCGCAATTTGCTCGGCCACGTGCTCAAGAGGCCTGGCGCAAAAGCCATCCCTTATTCGCCCGGTGAAGCGATCAGCAACTTTCGCGACGACGTCGAACAGGCAGAGGAAGCAACGAGCTGGTCGGTCGATACGTTCGGCTTGATCGGATTCGTCGTCGTGGCGAGCTATATTCTGCTGTCCATCGACGCGCAGATGACCTTGTTCGTCTTCGTGCCGCTCATCCTAGTCGTCACGGCTGCGCAGATCGCGACGGCACGCATCCAGAAGTACAGAGCAGCCAGCAGGGATGCGACTGCCAAGGTAACCGGCGCGATCAACGAGATGTTCGCGAACGTGCAGGCTATCCAAGTGGCCGGCGCGGAGAAGCGGATCATCGGACGGTTCGCCAAGCTGAGCGAACATAGGCGACAGACGATGGTACGGGATAAGCTGCTGACGGAGGCGCTCAGCTCGGTATTCAATAACTCCGTTAATCTGGGGACGGGATTGATCCTGTTCTTGGCCGGCGTACAGATGCGAAGCGGCGATTTCACGATCGGCGACTTCTCGCTATTCGTCTACTATTTGACCTTCGTGACGACGTTGATCTCGAATCTAGGCAACTTCATGACCTACTACAAGCAGATGGGAGTGAGCTTCGACCGGCTGAAAGTCATGCTGCAAGGATCGTCTGCCTCGCTGTTGACCGCCTCTCATTACATCGGCCTCGGACGCCGTCGGAAGGCTGATGCGCGTGAAGAGGCTGGGGTGAACTCCGATGCGAGGGTAGTTAGCGATCCGCTTCGCTTATTGGAGGTGGGGGGGCTGACCTATCGCTACCCGGAGACGGGCAGGGGCATCGAGGGCATTGACCTGAACTTGCCGAGGGGGTCACTCACGGTCGTCACCGGGATGATCGGCTCCGGCAAAACCACGCTCGTCCGCACGCTGCTCGGCTTATTGCCTCATGATGCTGGGGAGATTCGTTGGAACGGGAAGGTTGTCGACGAGCCGGCCGACTTCTTCGTGCCTCCGTATAGCGCATACACCGCTCAGATCCCGCGGTTGTACAGCGATAAGCTGCGCAGCAACATCCTGCTCGGGCTGAATGAGGAGACCGGGACCGCTTCTGGAGGATTGGCGCGTGCCGTTCATGGGGCTGTTATGGAAGATGATGTCGCCAGGCTGCAGCACGGACTGGACACCATGGTAGGTCCGCGCGGCGTCAAGCTGTCCGGCGGACAAGTGCAGCGCTCGGCAGCCGCCCGGATGCTGGTTCGCGAGGCGGAGCTGTACGTATTCGACGACTTGTCCAGCGCGCTCGATGTCGAGACGGAGAGCAGGCTGTGGGAGCGAATGTTCGCCGACAGGGGCAATGCGACCTGTCTCGTCATCTCGCACCGCAAGGCCGCGCTGTCGCATGCCGACAGGATCATCGTGCTCGAGGACGGACGGATCGAGGCAGAGGGAACCGCGGAGGAACTGCTGGCCTCGAGCGAGAGCTTCCGGAAGATCTGGCTTGGGGAAGAGACGGGGCAAGGCGGCGAGTAGTTCGGATTTGCCTGCTTACAGGAGTCTGCGTTGACTCGAAGCGCGATCTAGCGCTGATTAGTCGAATTGGACACCTGATTATGGGCGTGAGCCTTGGAATGGGTTGCTCTATTGGGGCGAACTCGAACCGCAAGGAAAGTACGCATTCAGTAGCTGCACGCAATTCGGCCAATCCGAATTAGGAGCTACTGTCGGTCTCACAATTCATCTCTTCTCATCGCGTATTGAAAGGGCAGGGCATCAAGTAGAGGGATTACTTGATGTTCTGCTCTTCTTGTTACCGATCACTCTTTATTCCCTGCATATGGTAACATGGAGGTGGCACGAATGACGAGTTCGAGGCTTTCGCATCATGCGGCTGAGAGCTTCTATAAAGTCATCGAATGGCGCGGAAAGGATGAATGAGTTGACTGGAAAACAAATGATTGCAAGGTTGTTGATGTGTATCTGTCTATTATCAGTCATTGCGGCATGCAGCAATGAGGAATATCCGGACGAACGCATGACATTAGAACAAGTTAAGAACGATATGCTAGATCAAGCATTGACGCTATCCATAACCGATATTCCAAAAGAAATCATGAGTGCAGAGGCCGTAAATCAAGCAGGATTTGAGATCGGAGAGAGCGGAGATCGAGTCTTTATCTATGAGTATAACAGTAACGAGACATTACAAATCGACAGCAACATGATCCACAATAATCTATATCGGATTACACTACCGAATTCACCATTAATCATGACTAACCATAACGTCATTATCGTATACGTAAAAGCAGATAAAGACAGCTATGACATTGAGAACAAGCTATTGCAGGTCTTATGAGAAAGATGAAGGAGTGTTAGTAGTCATGCGGAATATAGATGTCGTCAAGGTTCATGAGGATCAGAAATCGATCTTAAGACAATTGATCGAATTCTATGAATACGATTTTAGCGAATTTAATGAGCGAGACGTCAATGATCATGGATTCTATGGATATAAATATTTCGATCATTATTGGACCGATGAGGGCAGACATCCCTTTTTTGTGATGATCGACGACAAATACGCTGGTTTTGTGTTGGTCAATAGCCATAGCTACTTGAACAAGGATATCGAGTCCAAATCTATCGCCGAATTTTTTATCATGCGAAAATATCGAAGGAATGGGAGCGGGAAGAAGGTAGCGAATTGGATATTTGATCGATTTAGAGGGAACTGGGAAGTTCTTCAACATGGAAGTAATGAACCTTCCAAGTTATTTTGGAAAAGCGTAATCGAGGAATATACGACGGGGAAATTTGAATTGGTAGACGTGGAGACAGAGAATTGGAAAGGTCAAGGCTATACGTTTAACAATGGGAATTTATCCGATAAGGACAGAAGATGAGAAAAACTCTATATGGCGTTGGCGGATTCATAATCATTCTATGTATGGTCTACTTCTACATCGATAATTACGACAAGATATATTCAATTCGTGCATTGCACAATGATATTGAACAGGCACTTGAAGAGACATCTGACTTGGATGTGGTAATCAAGGAACATGCGATTACTGACAATAAATTGCACTTTGTATTTACAACAACTGGGGGTACGGTAGGATCCGGAGAGCTGGTTCGGGGGTGGAATAACAAATATAAGGTTGTATTTTTCGGATATGGAACCAACGGGATAAGGGAACGGATCGTTGAAACGGATAAGGGTCAGTACTTAAAACTTGCGGGCAAAAACTCCAATAATATCGGGAGAATACGAGCCTTCATAGAGGATGAAGTATATGATATCACTATTCCAGACAATGAATACTATATTGTAATGACTTCTGTACGAGCTACGGACAGAGAATTCACAACGGCTAAAATCATATATGATCGATTCGGGAATGAAATGGATAGAATCAACTTACCGGTTGAGTAGCGAGGCGAGCGAATGAAGCCGATCCATCGGGATAATGGAGAGCAAGATTACACGCCGGAGAGCACAGATAATTATCGGATTGGCGGTTTTGTTGAGAGAGATTGTTCAATGACAGGGGTCAGTGTAAATGGCAGAGAAGCCTTCCATTCATCGCGATTTGTTAATTACCTATGAATTGTTATATAACCCTTGCGGATTTCATTACACGCAGCCGCAAATAGAGGAACAGAATGCTGAATATGGAGCATCCCTATTTCACGTTAACGCATGGCTCATACGCTACCGCGTTGCAAAAGTCACTCCTAAGAAGGAAGGGCAATTCGTGACGATGTGGCACAGGAACGAGATGGGGATTTCGCAGCCTTATGATGAATCGGATACTGTAGATTACTATGTCATTAGTACTCGCAAAGGGGATCGCTTCGGCCAGTTCGTCTTTCCTAAAGCGGTATTAGTAAACCGGAAGGTTCTGTCAGTAAACGGAAAAGACGGAAAGCGAGCAATTCGTGTCTACCCCGCCTGGGACAATCCAAACAGTAGACAAGCGAAAAAAACGCAGGCGTGGCAGCTTGATTATTTTTTGGAAATACCAGCGGACAGACCCATTAACCAAGATCGAGCGGCAATGCTGTATCGCGACACCAAACAAACGTTCTTCAATCCACTGGATGTATCTGGTATAATAGGGAAGAACCCACCACAAGGTTAGGTGACCGATTGGTGGGTTCTCTTCACTTCTTAAACCTGAACCGTCTTGCTCAATTCACAAATACAGAAAGGGATTCTTATGGATATCACTTCATATGGGTTAACGGATGTGGCATACGAAAAGATTAAATACGTTGTAATGTTGACGGAATATAGAAATGAACTCGTCATGATTAGAAATAAAAGTAGAACGACTTGGGAATTGCCAGGCGGGAAGAGAGAGAAGGATGAGCCGCTATTGAAGGCAGCTAGTCGTGAATTGTATGAAGAGACAGGGGCAATCGATGTCGAGTTAACGCCTTATGGTATTTACTTAATGAACGGAAGTTACGGCATGAATTTCCATGCCAGAATCGTTGAACTCGGTCATTTGCCCGATTACGAAATCGCTGAAATTAAGTTTTGCGTGACCTTGCCTGATGGACTAGGCTACGGGAATATCTATTATGACATGCATGACGAGTGGAACAATTTACGCAATAAAAATGAACTGAGAACGTACAGAGTGTCCATTCATGATAGTGGGAATGCATATGATTTTTGGTAGATGAAAGGATACCGCAATTGCATGACTAACAAGAGGATCATTGTACTGTTGTTTGTAGGCATTGCCCTCGTATCTATAGCCTGCCTTTATTTTAAGCCAACCTCTGTGTACAAAGAGATGAACGGTCTGATCTATTCGTTCGATTCGGACTTTGAGAGGGAAACACAAATCATCGTTTCCGGTGAAATTACGAGAAGATTATTTTCGGGCGATGTATTCGCAGGAGAAATTAAGATTGATCATGATTTCTCCCACCATGTCGAGCTCAATTATGAGGGCGGGAAGTACTTCAGCTCAATTGTTACGGAAAGTGACCATGCATTGCTTACTACGATCGGGACTGTAATGGCAACAAGGAAATTCGACTATATATGGGTAACCCTTAACGAACTCGATGAGAAGTACGGGATACAGGAAGGGTATATCTTTAGTCCAGCTATTACCAAGGAAGAAGCGAATGAATTAATTAAGCGAATACTTATGAATTAGTTCAGGGGAGTAAGCCGTGAAGTTGAAGAAGATTGCGGTCGCGTTAATAATAACTGGAGTGCTCTATGTCGGGATAATATGGCTATTGTCTCGCTGGCAGGCATTGAACCAATCCCATAAATGCTATATTCCATATAGCGTAAAAAACCAGGAGGACAAATGGATCACTTATTAGATACCGAGACAGATCGACTGTACATCCGACCTTACAGAGCGGACGATTGTGAGGAATCGTACGCATTGATGCAAGATAAAGAGCTTTATCGATTTCTGCACTTTGATGTTATGAATGCAGACGAATATCAAGGTCTGTTTCATTGGCTCATTCAGAGCTACGAATCGAAGGGGAATGACTATAAATATTCATTTGCAGTAATCTTGAAGGAAACGAATCAGTTAATCGGCTGGGCCGGAGTTGGAAATCTTGACTTACTCGAGAACGAGAAGGAAATCTACTACTTAATCGGCCAACAACATTGGGGCAATGGATACGCTTATGAGGCTGCGAAGGAAGTAGTGAAATACGCTTTTAGCTCGCTGGGTCTTAACCGCGTGGTCGCCAAGGTTGACCCGGATAATGCGGCCTCTAAACGGATCATTGAGAAGTTAGGATTTCGTTATGAATCTACCCTGAATAACCTGCCGGAAGAACATGCTGAATGTAATGGCGAACTACTCTATGCATTGACGAAATAAGGAGGGATAACGGATTGGAACGTACTCATGATGCCGCAGGAATCGCCATTATCGATGATCAGAATCGAATTTTATTGGTCCATCAGACTTATGGGGAGAAGCATTGGTCGCTTCCAGGCGGAGTCGTAGAGAACGGAGAGTCTGCGTATGAAGCGGCGATGCGCGAGTGCAAGGAAGAGATCAATATCGAGGCTAGAGACATCGATTTAATCGGCGTATACTTTATGTCTCATCGCAACGGATACATTTTTGTCTTTCGAACGGGACAATATGATGGCGAAATCCAAGTGGATCATGTAGAGATTAGCGAGTACGGTTTTTATGGAATAGACGAGCTGCCAAGGCCAATGACGAACTTTACTGTCGAAAGAATCCTAGATGCCGTACAAAGCGACAAAGCTGTGTTTAAATCTCAGCATGTCAGGGATTACAAGACGTTACTGTGACGTCTACTCTATGAAACTTAAACGAATGAACAGATAGGGGGGCTTACGGAATGCCGAATAAGCGGATCGGTGCGGCTGCGATCATTAAGGATGCTGAAGATCGTGTTCTGTTAGTGAAGCACAGTTATGGGCGCAACAACTGGGATCTGCCTGGAGGCAAATCAGAGGTCAACGAGTCTGCTCAAGAGACAGCCAGGAGAGAAGTGCTGGAAGAAACCGGTTTAGCTATAACCGTGGGTCAATTAACGGGTGTTTATTATGACCCGACGTATGATATGCATCATTTTGTCTTTCTCTCCCACACTGACGGTAGTCAGACTCCGTTGCCATGTTCGCCAGAGATTCTTGAATGCGGCTACTTTGCCGTTAACGATTTGCCGAGACCGATTAACGATTTTACTATTAGACGAATCCAAGAAGCTTACGCTGAGAATAGAACGGAATCATTTCATAGGATAGGTCCGCGCACATGGCTCGAATAGGAGTGAATGGTTTACGGTTCATGATCCTTCTGCTCGTGATCACGGGATGCGCGAACAATGATTGGAAGGAAAGAACAACCTTCAGAGCACCTACTGAAACCGAAATCCGGGAGTTCGGCGAGCAGAAGGGTCCAATATTGGCGACAAGGCTCTACCACGATCATGCCATTCTACTAGGAGCGAGCTATATATACAGTCTTTATTTTAATCTGCGAGATGAACAGCAGTCTTTTGGTTCTTCTTGGGGTGGCGGTCAAGTCGGATTGACTAGGACCGCCATTACGAGGGAAAGCAATTTCATTGGCATTGTCATTCGCGATCCTAAGGCTTTACGGGAAGCCGTGAAGATGAAAACAATGTTTGATGACGGTACTGTTGTGGTGACAGCGCTTGATGTTAATCAAAGAGCCTACATTATCGATCATCCGCTGGGGAAATGGACTGTCGTTACAAAGACCAATGTTCAGTTAGTAAATAATAATGATGAAATCGTATATGAGGTGCCTTTGCATGAATTGCGGTAATGGAGGGAAGACACGGGAGGAGTATGCTTACATGATCATCAGAACGGAGACAAACCGCGATTTCGGCGCTGTTTTCCAATTGAACTACAATGCCTTCGGTAACCGAGAAGATGAATCCAGATTAATCGAGCGAATCAGAGCTTCCGAACAGTATATTCCTGAATTATCGATCGTTGCGGAGATTGACAGGGAGATTGTTGGTCACATCATGCTAAGCAAAGCGACCGTCCGTGAGCGGGATAAGGAAACCGATGTCATTGTATTGGCGCCAATTGCGGTGAAGCCGTCGTTCCAAAAGCAAGGCATTGGCAGCCAACTGATCGAAGAGGGCATAAGACGATGCAAAGCGCTTGGCTATGGGCTCGTCCTGTTAATCGGACACCCTGGTTATTATCCCCGATTGGGGTTTCAACCCGCCAGACAGCACGGACTGGAACTGACGCAGTTCGATGTGCCCGATGAAGTGTTTATGGTGGTTGAAGTAATGGATGGCAAACTGCAGGAGATAAGCGGAGAACTGTTGTACCCGGCAGCCTTTTTCAATTCATAAAAAAAAGCCTGTCCCCCGACGACCTGAAGAACAGACCAGCATTCGATTAACACCGTACGTGTTTGCGCTTGAAGCCGATTTGCTGCTTGTCAATGGCCTTCTGGATGTTAGCGGCAGCATGGAGAAACTTACTCTTTGCCTTGCCCGGGTTGACGATGACTTGGCCCACAGCTTCAGCAGCGGCGACCGCCTTATCGTGAAGAGGTACATAGGATACACCGACCGTGTAGATAAAGTTACTCATCGCATACTTGGTGCGGTCCGGAGCGTCTTGGATCGTGTTCGCCGCGAGTTCGAGCAGATCGGTTAATTTGCTTGCCGAGAATTCGCTGTCCGGCCGATTACCCAAGAGCCAGCAGTAGCAGCTCCACCCCGCTGACATTCGCAGCTCATCGCCGCTGGCGATCCAGCTATCGGCAACCTCCTGCGCGATATCAGCTTCAGCTAACGTCACGGCTACTACGAAATCGGATATCATGTAGAAGTATGCGTTATCCATCCAGCGGTCGAAGTCCGCTGCAGTCATCGCCTTAGGATCTGCGATGATGCCGGCGAAGTACATCGCATCGTAGTTCCCCGTAGCGTAAAATTGCTCCGCTAGCGGCTGATTGATCTTGATCTTCTTAGCCATTGGCTTCATCTCGCCGGTGGCGACCCCGAATAGCGGTTCACGCGCGCCGTTCGTTACATAGATCTTCTTCGTTCTTTCCTTGCCGAGTCGTTCAAGTTCCTGCATGACGCTATCGAAATCCATGGATTCACACATCCTTGTCCGAATTACTAGCATTATAGCATATCCATCGCCACAAGATGATGCCATGCGGAGGAGGTATGGGAAACTTATCATGAAGTCCATCTGCGATACCCGAATCTATAAAGCGACGGAACGTTCATCGATCTATGCGGATATCTACTACCATGGCAGTCAGACACCGGTCATCATCTATCTACATAGCGGAGCGCTAATATTCGGCACGAGGAAATGGCTGCCTAACGAGCAGATCGAGTTATATAAAGATGCAGGATTTAGCGTCATCAGCATGGATTATCGACTTGCACCAGAAACTAGATTCGAGTCGATCATCGAGGATATCGAAGAAGCAGTGAATTGGGTCAGAACGACGGCGTCCGAGCTGTACGATTATGACACAAGCAAGTTAGCGATGGTCGGTTGTTCAGCAGGCGCGTACTTAAGTCTGCTGTGCGGGACGATGGAATGGAGGCCCGATTGCATCGTGTCCTTCTATGGGTACGGCGACATTCTGGGCGATTGGTTGTCTGAACCGAGCGCATATTATTGTCGTGAACCGCATGTGAGGGCGGATGAAGCAAGCGAGTCCCTTCGTAACGTCGAAGAAATATCTGAAGGATCGTGGGATCGATTCCGATATTATCTATGGTGTCGTCAGCAGGGAACCTGGTTGGAATCCGTTATTGGGATGGAGCGAGATATGGATGTCGAATGGTTACGAAAGTATAACCCGATCGATAACATCACGCATCATTTTCCGCCCACGCTGTTCTTGCATGGCGATCGGGATACGGATGTGCCCTACGAACAAAGCATACTCATGTACGATGCTCTTCGTAAGTCTGGGGTTCAGACTGACCTTATTACCATTCATGGGGCTGATCATGTATTTGATCAGCACTTTCAAGATCCGCAGGTTCAACAGGCATTTGAGCGTACGATCGATTACCTCAAGCAACATCTAACGAATAGGAGCTGAACGATTTCATGCGGCTGCCGGCCCTCACGATCCTTATTCTCGCCATGCTGCTTAGTGCCGGATGCGCGAATGACAACGAGAAGCAACCTGAAGAACAGCTTATCGTCTTCACGGTATTGAATAAGGAGACGAAGAGCGAGCATTACATCATTGAGGTATCGAATCAAGATCGTCACGAATATGTCGAACTATCGGTGGACGATTGGAATCGAATCAACATCGGAGATACCGTCTCGTTGAATGCGAATAATGTTCTTGTGCGCATCAATAATACGCTGGTCGAACGGGAGGGCACATGATCCGCAGCATTGATTATCGAGCGCTTGCAGCAGGCATTCTCATTTATTTCCTGGGGATGTTCATCCTTGAGCTCATCGTGGCATCCCTGCTCAAGGGAATCGGACAATACCTCGATTATTCCTTCCAACCCATTATAGACAGCTTCGCACTGGAGATCGCGTTGTCAGCGGCGGTTACGTTCTGCGCGGGCTATTATATGAATGCAAGAAGCCGTCTGCGTCTGCTCGATCAAAGCGTTGTTCTGGCGGCAGCCTTGCTTATCTTTCATCTCATCGGCACGATCAATGCGATCTACGTCCCTAACGGCGCGCCGCTCTATATCAATCTGATTTACGACAGCACGGTTACGATTGCTATACTAGCTGGCGGGCAATATGCGAAGCGCAGGAAGAACGATCGACAATCTGCAGCGGAGACCACCGTCTGAAGCAAATAAAGCCCGCCTAACAAGCTCGAAGCTGCTAGGCGGGCTGCTTATTGCTATCGTCCCTCCACCGCGTCGCTGATTCTGGCCGACGATTCCCGTACCATGAGACGATGCGGAATGATCAGCCGACGCTGGGGCAGACGCTCTTCCTGCAGCGTGTAGATCAGCAAGTGTGCAGCGGTGTAGCCGAGCTGGTAGATGCCGATGTCGACGCTCGTGATCGGCGGCGTGACGAGCTCCGAGAAGCCGGTGTTGTTGAAGCTGGCAAGCGAGAAGTCGCCGGGCACCGTGTAGCCGAGCTCCGTCAGTCCGCGCATCACGCCCAGCGCAACGATATCGTCAATGACGATCAGTGCAGTCGGCCGCTCGGGAATACTCGCGATGAATGACATCGCGCGATACCCGCTCTCTTGCAGGAACTCGCCCTCGACGATCCAGTCCGGGCGAATCGGTAGACTGAATTCGTCCATGGCCTTGCGATAGCCGGACAATCGGTCTCGCGAGACCGAGAGCGCATGCGGACCGCTGACGAAGCCGATACGGCGATGGCCTTGCGCGACGAGATGGCGTGTCACGTCATAGCCTGCCTGTACGTTATCGGTGTCGACGGACAGCGTATCCGGGTGCGCCTCGCTGCGTCCGATGAGCACATGGGGGAATCCGCTTCCCTGCAGCAGATCGATCACGGGGTCGCTGTCGCGCGAACGCAGCAGCACGATTCCGTCGACACGTCCGCCGCGCGTCAGCCTGCGCATCGCGGCAAGCTCCTCTTGCTCGCTTGCGCCGGATGTCAGCAGCACGTCGTAACCCGAGCGCGAAGCGCGTGTCGTAATACCCCGAATCAATTCGGGGAAGAATGAATTCAAGAATAGCTCGTCAGCAGGGCGAGGCAAGACGATGCCTAGCGTTGAACTGGTCCGGCTTACGAGACCTTGCGCCATCTGATTCGGATAATAGCCGAGTTCGACCATTACCTCGCGGACGCGCGCAGCCGTCTTATGGCTGATCCGACTATTGCCCGCAATGACGCGGGACACTGTCGAGGGGGAGACGCCAGCCAGTCTTGCTACGTCTTTGATGGTTACTCCCATATTGCCTCCCATTATGGGCAATCGTTTGCACACTCCGTAACGCTTATCATAACGCATATAGAACACATTCGTAAATAGCTAAGTGACGCGAATCACAATTCGGCGAAAATAGGAGGAATACACAGCTATCCAGCGATAATCCGCTGAATGGTCCGATGAAACGTGGATTTTCGCGGATTTCGCAGCGTAACGACGATTGCAAACGCTTTTATGAATCGATTATGATGAGAGCAAGCAAGCGAGACGGTCGGCAACCCGACGGCGTCTTTGACAAATTGAAGGCAATGTTACCTGCAAAGGTACAACCTCGGAGCGTTGTTTATCCTCGAGGTTGTGCCTTTTTTGTGCATGAAATTGCGTCATTTATGTCAATAATGCTATAGGAAGCCGATTTTTTCAACCAACTTAGGACAAACGTTTGCACAACTCCGAAGCACAAACGGAACGTCCTTAGGAAGAAGCTCGCTAATTCGACAAAAAGGGTGGTTAAGAATCAGATGAACATGAAAAAGGCATCAAAATTGCTGCTTACCTTGGCCCTGACTTTCACGCTTGCCGCATGCGGCGCGAACAACGCGAATAACGGCAATGCCGGCAACGGGGCAGCTAACAATACCCCTGCAGGGAACACGACGAATAATGGCGGCAACGCGGCAGCAGAAGAGGAAATTGTCCCAGAAGCCGGCGCGAAGCTGATCGTGTGGGACAGCGGCGACCAGAAGGCTTTTGTAGAAGAAGCGGGAGCGGCGTTCACCGAGAAATACGGCGTTCCGGTTGAATTCGTGGAAGTCGGCGCGGACAAATCCGTAGAACGCATGACGACGGACGGCCCTGCAGGCGTAGGCGGCGACGTGTTCGCAGCCGTTCACGACCGTACGGGCAGCGCTGTATCGGCTGGTCTGATTCTGCCGAACGACCTGTTCGAGGCAGAGACGATGGAGAATTCTTACGAGACGGCTACGCAAGCGATCACGGTCGACGGCATGTTGTACGGCTTCCCGAAGTCGGTCGAGACGATCGCGGTATTCTATAATAAAGACCTGATTCAAGAAGTGCCTGCTACATGGGACGGCGTGAAGGAATTCGCGGCAACGTACAACGATCCGAAAAACAATAAATGGGCTTACATGTGGGAGCTCGGCAACGGGTACTGGAGCTACGGCTTCTTCGGCGGCTACGGCGCTTACGTGTTCGGCTCGAACGGTACCGATAAGAACGACATCGGCATGAACACGCCGGAAGCGGTCGAAGCCGGCAAGTTCTATCAGAGCCTGCGCGATACCGTGCTGCCGCTCAAGACATCCGACATTACGGGCGACATCAAGAAGAGCTTGTTCGAAGAAGGCAAGCTTGCGATGAACGTCAGCGGTCCATGGGATACGGGCTCGCTGAAGGAGAAGGTAGCGAACTTGGGCGTTGCGCCGTTCCCGACGCTGCCGAACGGACAACCGATGAAGCCGTTCTCCGGGGTTAAAGCGTACTACGTCAACGCGTTCACGCCATATCCGGACGCTGCGAAGCTGTTCGCGCACTTCATTACATCTGCCGAATGGCAGCTCAAGAACTATGAACTGTCCGGCAACCTGCCGGCTGACAAGAACGCAGCGGCTGACGATCGCATCGCGAACGATCCGATTGCGGCAGGCTTCCTGAAGCAATTCGAGAATTCCGTGCCGATGCCTGCGATTCCGGAGATGGTGCAATACTGGAACACGGTCGACGCGACGCTTGCGGCAATGTGGAACGACAAGGTCGATCCACAGGTCGCGCTCGACGACATGGTCGCGAAGATGAAGGCGAACATGGGGACCCAGTAATATAATCGCATAACGTGCAGCTCACCTCCACCCGCCGGCTCGAACCCGGCGGGTGGATTGGCGGCACGGGAGAGTGGCCAAGCGGTTTTTTCGGCTAACAATTAGCACCAGCATGAAACATAGAGGAGGAACATGACGTGCGCAAACATGCGTCAACGGCGGCCTGGTTGTCCGTACTCAGCATGGGACTAGGGCAGATCTACAACAAGCAATACATCAAAGCCGTCTTCTACCTGCTGATCCATGCCGCAGGATTGACGGCGCTCATTACGGTACTGTTCACGGATATCGCGGGGCTGATCACCTTGGGCGATGAACCGAC
>JAEZCJ010000174.1 GCA_023433615.1 Bacillota bacterium
TTTGCGGTGACGCGGATTCGTGTTCACGGCAGCGGCTGCTTCCGTCTCGCCTCGCGGCGTCCAGCGCGCAGCCATCAGGAGGAGCTCGGCCAGCTGCAGCCGCACCAGATTCAGATAGCCGGGCTGCCGGTCGGCGAGCTCGCGCTCCATTCGCTCGAATAGCTTCAGCACTGCCTCGCGTTCAAGCTCGCCTAGCCGCAACACGTGCGAAGGCATGCCGAAGGGGGCGAACAGGTCGCTGCCGCAGGCGTCTCCCAATCCTTCCAGGAAGCGATCGCTGAAGTTGACCACGATCCGCTCATGCGCGGGATTGCTGCAATTCAGCGACTTATGCACCTCTGACTTCGGGATGAACACGAGATCGCCCGCCGAGCTGGAATAGGTACGGTCCTTGATAAAATAAGCGCGTTCTCCATCGATCAGATAATAGATTTCATACGTGCTGTGGACGTGATTGCCGCGCTCGAACGGCGCATACCGCTGCGTGCGGTTCATATGGAACAGCCCTTCCTCGTCGCCGAAGTCCAGCTTGACCCATTCTCCTCTCATCGTGCAGCCCTCCAATCGCATTGCCTCGCGCAAGATATGCATAGTTAGCTTAGATAATAGCAAAAATCGAAGAGATTTTGTACCATTATTGCAGTAATATCGGGGTAACAATAGGTAATGGAAGGGGTTACGCCACAATGAAGCCATTCATGGACGATCGATTCTTGCTGCATAACGATACGGCGGTACGGCTGTTCGAGGACTATGCGAAGCAGCTGCCGATTATCGACTATCACTGCCACTTAAGCCCGCAGGAGATTTACGAGGATCTGAAGTTCGGCAATATTACGGAAGCATGGCTGTACGGCGACCACTACAAGTGGCGCGCGATGCGCGCCAGCGGCGTGGAAGAGCGGTATGTGACCGGCGGCGAAGGCGTAAGCGATTACGAGCGCTTCGCGGCTTACGCCAAGACGGCGCCGCAGTTGCTCGGCAATCCGCTCTATCATTGGTCGCATCTCGAGCTGCAGCGTTTCTTCGGGATCACGACGCTGCTGAATGAGCGGAATGCCGCTTCGATCTGGGAGCAAGCGAACGCGAAGATGGCAGGCGGCGAGTTCACCGCGCGCAACCTGATCCGCCAGTCGAATGTCGAAGTCATCTGCACGACCGACGATCCTGCGGACACGCTGGAATACCATGTGCTCATTAAGCAGCTGCCGGATTTCGAGACGAAGGTGCTCCCGTCGTTCCGCCCGGACAAGGCGCTCGAAATTCGCCGCGCGACGTTCCTGCCATGGCTGGAGCGTCTGGAAGGGGCTGTCGGCGGCAAGGTGACGACCTATGCGGAGCTGCTCGCCGCGCTCGAGTCGCGCGTGCAGTTCTTCCATGAGGTCGGCTGCCGGGTATCGGACCATGCCCTCGACACGGTCATGTATGCGGATGCGACAGAGGCCGAGGCTGGCGTTATTTATGCGAAGGCGCTCAAGGGCGAGGCGGTTACGCTCGAAGAGGAGATGAAGTACAAGACCGTCACGCTGCTGCATCTCGGCCGCTGGTATGCCGAGCGCGGATGGGTGATGCAACTGCATATGAATGCGGCGCGCAACAACAACCGCCGCATGTTCGGACGTCTCGGCCCGGACACCGGCTTCGACGCGATCAACGACGAAGAGGTCGTGCAGTCGCTCAGCAGGCTGCTCGATGCGATGGACAGCAGCGATAATCTGCCGAAGACGATCGTCTACTCGCTCAATCCGAAGCAGAATGACGTACTGGCCGCATTGATCGGCTGCTTCCAGGGAGGCGGCGTGGCAGGCAAAATGCAGCTCGGCTCGGCGTGGTGGTTCAACGATACGAAGGACGGCATGCTCGATCAGATGCGGACGTTGGCAAACATCGGCCTGCTCGGCCAATTCGTCGGCATGCTGACGGATTCTCGGAGCTTCCTGTCCTACCCGCGCCACGAGTATTTCCGCCGCATCCTGTGCAACCTGATCGGCGAGTGGGCGGAGAACGGGGAAGTGCCGCATGACATGGAGCTGCTCGGCGGCATGGTGCAGAACATCAGCTATTACAATGCGAGGCGGTATTTCCCGTTCGGGGAGTAGCGGAGTTGAGCGATATCGGCATGGCAGGCACCGCGGCATAGCTGTCGCGGTGCTTTTGCGCGCATGGCGTTAGCAGACGTGGCTGCGGTAGGCGCGAGTGAGAGGCGGAGCGGCCAGCGCTAAGTGCGTTATCGGTCCTAGGAACCGCTAACGGGCGTATCCGGACGGCGGGCAAGCGCGTTAACGGTCCGAGGGACCGCTATCCGCAGCCGTGCAGCCGTATGGCGGGGTAAAGCGGACCATGCCGCTCGAAACATGGTAATATAGGGGAGAGGTGGTGATCCCTTGAAGCGTATTGTGATCTGGATGACGGCGCTGCTGCTCATTGCCGGAAGCTGGGGCGGGAATGTGTGGTACTACAACAGCATGCAATTGGCGGAGCCGATGTTCCTGCCGCACTTTATCGCCATTCATGGTATGGGGGGCGAACCTATAGATTTCTACTACCTCGAGAACCAAGCCGATGCCGGCGAGGTGGTAGGCATACAGATCGAGGAGCTGCCTCCGCTTCGATTCAACCTGCACGAGAGCAGCCGCTATTCGCATCACGTGCTGATGAAGGCCTCGGCCTACTGGGAGCCGGAAATGCTCGGCGCGCCGGATCAGTCGCAGTTACCGATGACGATCCGCGAAATTACAGTCCATTACAACGGCAGAGCGCCGAAGAGGGTGCCGATCGGGGAGGTTCTGCTGATGCCGGACAGACGGGAGGGCTTGCTCAATTTCATCATGGGGGGAGCTTCGTCGGACGGGACAGGGAACAGCAAAGTCCGTCTCACGCGGCAAGCGACGCTGGAGAAGGTCGATTACGCCTATAGCGATCGGATCGGTCCGGGTTTCCGCCTCGAGCTCGACGGGCAGCCTATCGAAGAACAATCATTCCCGCGCGAACTCCGGGAAGGCGATTTGCTGGAGTTCACCTATGCATGGCTGGCGCAAGAGAACGAGCGGATTGTCCTCGAAGGCTACCAGATCAAAGTGCAGCTTCACTTCCGGACACCGGAAGGGCGGACGACGGTCGAGACGATTCCGGTGAATCGAAACGTCTATTTAAGCGAAGCGCAAGTGAAACGGCTCGTCCGGGCGGGAGGCGAGCTGCCATGAGCGTGAAGGCGAACTTCGCCCAGTCCAAGGCACTAAGGCGCATGGGCTGGGGGCTCCTGTTCGAGCTGATCGATATTCGAATCGCGGCTTTCGACCTATTGCCGGACTTCATCGGCTACATTCTTCTGGCGACAGCGCTGTCTGCGCTTGGCGGCCAGCACGCAGGCTTCCGCAGAGCCCGTTGGGCCGCGATCGCGATGATAGCGTTGACCCTGCCGAGTGTCTTGGTGACGTCGAATGCCGGATTCGCGGATATGGCCGTGCTTCCGCTGGGGCTGCATCTGTACGGGCAGGCACTGCTGGCCGTGCATGTAGCGATGGCCTATTGGATGTTCGGCGGACTGCGTCACATGGCTGCGCAAGCGGGGGACAGCGGCCTGCAGGCTGCTGCCGAGCTGCGGATGCAGCTGTACATGGCGGTCAATTTTGCGCAGCTCGCTGCCTACCCGTTCGTCTTGAATGCGGGCGATGACATGATCGGATTGCTCCTCGTTGCCGGCGTACTCGCCTTCATCATGGAGCTGCTGCTCTTAGGGCTTACTTTCAAGACGGCCAAGAGGCGGCTGCCTGCCGAGAACGAGAACTAACCGCTTCGCCTGCCGCTGCCGCCTATCCCTCGCGTCAGCGCTGCAAGCTCTGCTTGAACTTCTCCGGCGTGAGGCCGGTCTTCTTCTTGAACGCGCGCGAGAAGTGGGCGGGATGCTTGAAGCCGACCTCATAGCAGGTCTCCGTGACCGGCTTGGCCGGCTGGAGGAGGAAGGCGATCTTCGCTTGGTTGATGCGCCGCTCATAGAGGTAGCTGAATATCGTGAACCCGGTCACTTCCTTGAACAGTCGCGTTAAATAGTATTTATCGAGATGAAGCTCGCGCTCGAGCACGTCCAGATGAATGTCTTCCATATAGTGCGATTCCAAGTATTCGACGATGCGCTGCGCGTTCTGCGCTTTGGGGCTGTGCGCGTCTGCCGTCCGAAGCTCCTGGACCTGGCAGCATTCTTGAATGACATGCAGCAGCTCCAGGAATGTCAATAGGAAGCGGTTATAAGCAAGCGGATCCTCCAGCAAGAACAGCTCGCAGAGCGTGGACAGGAGCGATTCGACTTGCTCTCTTTGCGTGCCGGCAAGCCGTAGACGAATATTGCCATGCTCCTGAAAAGGCGCCAGCACATTAAGCAGGAACGGCGGGCGGATCAGCTCGGCGACGAAGGTCGGGTCGAAATGCAGGATCGTGCGGTGATAAGGCTCGCGTTCATCGATGTTCGGGGCATGCAGCGTCATGCCATGCATGAGGAACAGATCTCCCGGCGCAAGCGTGAAAATCTGGCCGCCAATCAAGTAATGGCCGGCGCCGCCATGGAAATAATAGATTTCGTATGTAGCATGTGCATGGAAGGAGGCATTCGGATAATGCTCGGTATTGAAGCTGACGTCAATCGGCAGCTTGTACACGTCTTTCAGACTCATCGGGGCACCTCCGTTCGCATAGTGCAATGCCTCAATTGTAGCATGCCGTCTCCATTGCCGCATTAACAATAAGTCAATCACAGTCAAATGAACGTCCGAGATTGCTACTGACAAGTAAGCGCTTGCCAAGCACGCGTGCTATGCTGGTACATAAGTTCAGCTATCTGGAAAGGATGACGAGGATAACATGGCAGCAGTGAGAGTCGGCGTTATCGGTCTTGGCAATATGGGAACCGCGCATGCCAATGCTTTGCATGGCGGCATTATTAAGGGAGCAGTGCTCGGAGCGGTCTGCGACGAGCGGCCAGAGCGGCTCGAATGGGCGGGCGGACAATACGGCGAAGCTACGGCTTGTTACGGCGAGGTCGACGCCATGCTCGCTTCGGGTACCATTGACGGCGTGATCGTGGCGACGCCGCATTACGGCCATCCCGAATTGGCGATTAAGGCGTTCGGACAGGGGCTGCATGTGCTGATCGAGAAGCCTGCGGGCGTCTATACGAAGCAAGTGCGCGAGATGAACGAGGCGGCAGCCGCGACGAATAAGATATACGGGATCATGTACAACCAGCGGCTCAATCCGATGTATCTGAAGCTGCGGGAGCTGGTGGAATCAGGCGAGCTCGGCGAGCTGCGGCGCACGAACTGGATCGTGACCGATTGGTACCGGTCGCAGAGCTACTACGATTCCGGCAGCTGGCGGGCGACTTGGGAAGGCGAAGGCGGCGGCGTCCTGATCAATCAATGTCCGCATCAGCTGGACCTGTGGCACTGGACGACGCACCTGAAGCCGAAGCGGCTTCGCGCGTTCTGCCAGTTCGGCCGCTACCGGGATATCGAGGTCGAGAACGAAGTCACGGCATACGTGGAATACGAGAACGGCGGAACGGGCGTGTTCGTGACGACGACGGCTGAGGCGCCGGGCACGAACCGGTTCGAGGTGGCAGGCACGCGCGGCAAGATCGTCATCGAGCGCGGCAAAATGTCGTTCTGGCGCAACCGCGTGACGGAGCCGGAGTTCAATGCGACGTTCCGCGGCGGATTCGGCTCGCCTGAATGCTGGTCGGTCGATATTCCGGTTCCGGCAGGCGAGGGCCCGCAGCATAACGGCATCATTCAGAACTGGACGGACGCGATTGCCGGCGGCTCGCCGCTTGTCGCGCCGGGCGAGGACGGCATTGACGGCCTCATGCTGTCCAATGCGATGCTGCTGTCGACTTGGACGGATAATTGGGTGGACTTCCCGATCAATGAAGAACGGTTCCAAGCGGAGCTCGAAGCGCGGATTCGCGAATCGCGCGACCGCCGCGCATCCGAAGGGAGCCGGTCCTGATGCGCGGAGACGGCATGAATTACGCGCCGCAGGGCAAGCCGCAGCCGGTCGTGAAGCCGGGCGAATTCGTCTTCGCGGCGATGGCGCTGGACCACGGCCATATCTACGGCATGTGCAACGGGCTCATCGAGGCCGGCGGCACGTTGAAGCTCGTCTATGACCCGGATCCCCTTAAGGTGGCGGCTTTCCGCAGGACGTACCCCGACGTGCAGGCTGCCGATTCGCCTGAGGCGATACTGCAGGACCCCGAGATCATGTTGGTAGCGGCTGCCGCGATCCCTTCGGAACGCGGACCGCTCGGCGTCCGGGTGATGCGGCACGGCAAGGATTATTTTACGGATAAGACGCCGTTCACGACGCTGGAGCAGCTTGCGGACGCGCGGCAGGCCGTGGCCGAGACGGGGCGCAAGTACGCCGTCTACTACAGCGAGCGGCTGCACGTGGAGAGCGCGATTCATGCCGGGGATCTCGTGGCGTCCGGCGCGATCGGCCGCGTCGTGCAGGTGCTGGGCCTTGGGCCTCATCGGCTGAATACGCTGTCGCGGCCGGATTGGTTTTTCCGGAAGGAACAGTACGGCGGCATTCTATGCGATATCGGCAGCCATCAGATCGAGCAGTTCCTGTTCTTCGCGGGCTGTCGGGATGCCAAGGTGCTGCACAGCAAGGTCGCGAACTACCATTGCAAGGAGCAGTATCCGGAGCTCGAGGACTTCGGCGACGCGACGCTGGTCGGCGATAACGGGGCGACGAATTATTTTCGCGTGGATTGGCTGACGCCGAACGGGTTGGGCACATGGGGAGACGGACGCACGCTCATCATGGGCACCGACGGCTACATCGAGCTGCGCAAATATATCGACATCGCGCGTTCCCCGGGCGGCAACCACCTGTACTTGGTCAACGGCGAGGGCGAGCATCATATGGAACTGTCGGGCAAGGTCGGGTATCCGTACTTCGGACGGCTGATCTTGGATTGCTTGAGCCGGGAAGAGACCGCGATGACGCAGGCACATACGTTCAAGGCTGCGGAGCTGTGCTTGCTTGCGCAGCAAGCGGCCGTACGGATCGAATAGAACGGAGGAAGAGAAGATGAAGCAAGCACAGATTGCGGCGCAGCTCTACACGCTGCGGGACTATACGAAGACGCCGGAGGATTTCGAGCGTACGCTGGAGCTGGTAGCCGCCATCGGGTATGCGGCCGTGCAAGTATCCGGAACGGGACCGCTGGACCCGGCGTTCGTGAAGGAGGCCGCCGACCGGCATGGCCTGGCGATCTGCGCCACGCATATCCCTTATGCGCGCTTGAAAGACGATCTCGACGCGGTCATCGCGGAGCACAAGCTGTGGGGCTGCCGCTATGTCGGACTCGGCATGCTGCCGCAGTCGTACATCCAAGCGGGACGAGACGGCTACACGGCGTTCGCGCGGGAGTGCGATGAGATCGCGAAGAAGCTGGATGCCGCCGGACTGAAGTTCGTCTACCATAACCATAAGATCGAGTTCCAAAAATATGACGGCGTAACCGGCATGGAACTGCTGATGAACGAGACGGATGCCGATGCCTTCCACTTCGAGCTGGATACGTACTGGGCGCAAGCCGGCGGAGCGGATCCTGCGGCATGGGTGCGGAAGCTGGGCGGGCGCATGAAGGTCGTCCACTTGAAGGATATGGAGATCGTGGACGACACGCAGCTGTTCGCCGAGCTCGGCGAAGGCAACATGAACTGGGACGCGATTATCGAAGCTTGCGACGCGATCGGCATGGAATGGTACATCGTCGAGCAGGACGCCTGCCGGCGCGACCCGTTCGAGAGCCTCGCGATCAGCTACAAGTATTTGGCGGCGCGGGCGCAGGGGTAAGGCGTTCAATTGTGGCAGCGGAGCGGAGCCGCTAGCGGTCGCGGAGACCGTTGTCGGCTGCCGGAGCATGCGATAGAAGACGAATAGCGGTCCTCCGGACCGCTATTCGTCATGTTCGGAGCGCGTGGGACGCTGCTCCGCCTCCAGTAGCGGTCCTGGGGAACGCTACTTCCGCTTCCGGACGTCTGGCAGCCGATGTTAACGAACCTCCGGACCGCTATTGCGGGTTCGGACTATCGAGCAGCGGTCTGACGGCGATCCTCCCCTGCTGCCGACTCGGCTACAGCGACATCCAGAAAATAGGAACGGCGATTCCGATGCCGATTACGCCGCTGACCTTCGCCATGACGAGATAAGTGTCCGTCGGTTCGGGATTCTCTACCCACAGTCCGTACGACAGCTTGAACTGGAAGAGGACGAAGCGCTCTGAGAGCAATTGAAGCCAGCCGAAGGCGAGGCAGAAGAGCGCCGGGATGAGCATGATCGGTAACGTATGCTGCTCGTGATACTGCTCGTAGGCCGCCGTGACGATGCTGCTGGGATCGTAATATTCCTCGCCGGGAGCTAGCTGCCGCTTGCCATTGACATAGAAGCCTCCCCCGTCAACCATTCCCCATTCTTGTCGCGGGCAATCAGCATATGGCCCTGATCCTCCACGTTGTAGGACGCTCCGCTCGGATACGTGACCCTGTACAAGGCCGGCATGCCGTTCGAAGCCAGCTTGTCGACGACGTACGACTCCCCGCGGATCATGACGGTACGCCGGTTGTCTTCTTGCATGACGCGTATCTTTTCCTTGCCCCTCGTCCGCACGTACGTGCGTGAACCGTCTTGTGCCGCCGAATGCGGTTTGAAGGCCTGGCTGTCCAGATAGAAAATCTTCTGCGAATAATAGCCCGTGATCCACAAGTATACCATGGCGCCTAGCAGCAGGATCGTAACGGCGATCAGCACGATCGTCCCGACTCGCTTCGCCTTGTCGAGGTCGAGGTGCGGTTGATCATAGTCGAATTCTCGTTCGTTGCGCTGTCTCATCGTCTACCCCTTCCGATACGCGCGCGGCGATTGCTTGGTGAGCTTCTTGAACATTTTCCCGAAGTGGGAGAAATTGTTGTAGCCGACGGCCGCGGACACGTCGATGATGCTCATGTCCGACTCCTTCAAGAGCCGCTCGGCCGCTTGGATGCGCGTGAGGTTGATGTACTCGTTCAAGTTGAAGCCGGTCGCTTGCTTGAACATGCGGCTGAGGTAGTAGGGACTGATGTGAAAATGCTCCGCGAGCTCCGGCAGGCTTAACTCTTCGGCGAAGTGGCGGTTCACGTGGCGCGCGACATCCGACATCAGGCGGTAGAGCGGCGTATCGAGCGGGTCGGTCGTCGCTGCGGCATCGTTCTTGTCCGCGCAGCGGGCAGCCAGCAGCAGGAGCTCGACGACGCCGGAACGGATGGCAAGCTCGTGTCCGGTCTCGCGCGACCGCATCTCGTGCAGGAGCTTGTTCGCGATCGCTTCCGCCTGCAGGCGCTCCTTCAAGGGGAAGCGCAGGACGGGATTGTCATGCCGCCGGAACGGGCTGAGCAGGAATTCGCTCTCGACCTTATAAGACTGCCGAAGAAGCGGCTCGCAGAAGTAGATGACCAACCGCTCATGTTCGTGCGTGCCGGCGTCCGTCGTCTTATGCAGGCTCTGCCGGTCGACGAAGACGAGGTCGCCTTGCTCGACGAGATAGGAGCGGTCGCGGATGAAGTAACGGCGTGTTCCTGACAGCAGGAAATAAATTTCATAGAAGCTGTGGTAATGATCGACCGACATGCGAAAAGGCCCTTCCCGCTTCACGTACTCCAGCGACAAGAGCGATCCCGGCGGTTCGAATGCGACTCGATCGCGTTCCATCATGGCGGACGGCACCTCCTCGAATGGCTTCACTAACGCAAATTATGCGGGGTTATACGTATGATGTCAATTATTGCGGCGATTTCGGCAATTATTTGCGCTATTGTGGAGGCATGAGTCCGATTAGCACAACAAGCGATACGGAACATGACTGGGAGGCCTGGGGATGAACGCGAAGAAGAAACGGTATGTGCAGGTAGGAACGGGCGGACGCGCTGAATTTTTCTATGCCGCAGTGGCAAGGGATTATCGCGAGACGTCCGAGCTGACGGCATTCTGCGACATCAATCAGACGCGCATGGATTACGCGAATAAGCTGCTGCAGGAGAAGTACGATTACCGGCCGGTGAACACATACAAGCCGGATCAATTCGACGCGATGATCCAGCAGGAGATGCCGGATGCCGTCATCGTGACGAGCATCGACCGGACGCATCATACCTACATTATCCGGGCGCTCGAGCTGGGCTGCGACGTCATTACGGAGAAGCCGATGACCGTCGACGAGAAGAAATGCCAAGAGATCCTGGACGCGGTCGAACGAACCGGCCGCAATGTGCGGGTGACGTTCAACTATCGCTACGCGCCGCATCATACGAAGGCGCGCGAGTTGATCGCGGAGGGAGCGATCGGCCAAGTATTCTCGGTCCACTTCGAATGGCTGCTCAATACGCAGCACGGGGCGGATTATTTCCGCAGGTGGCATCGTGACAAGCGCAACAGCGGCGGTTTGCTCGTGCATAAGTCGACGCATCACTTCGATCTCGTCAACTTCTGGATCGGCTCGCAGCCGGAGACGGTGTTCGCATTCGGCGACCTGAACTTCTACGGGCGGGAGAATGCGGAGAAGCGGGGCGAGACGAAGTTCTACGAGCGGGCGACGGGCAACGCGAATGCCGAGGGCGATCCGTTCGCGCTGCAGCTGGACTCGAACGAGCATCTGAAGGCGATGTACCTCGACGCGGAGCATGAGGACGGCTACCGCCGCGACCAGAGCGTGTTCGGCGACGGGATCAACATCGAGGACACGATGGGCGTCATGGTGAAGTACAAGAATAACGCGATTCTGACGTATTCGCTGAATGCTTACTTGCCGTGGGAAGGCTACCGGATCGCGTTCAACGGCAGCAAGGGCCGGATCGAGATGCAGATCGTGGAGCAATCGTACGTGAACTCCGGCGGCGACAAGGCGCTGGAAGGCGCGCTCAAGGCCAAGTCGATCATCGTCTATCCAATGTTCGGCGCGCCGTACGAGGTGGAAGTCGAAGAGGGCGTGGGCGGTCATGGCGGCGGCGATCCGGTGCTGCTGAACGATATTTTCGGCATGCCGAAGGACGACCGCTGGAACCGTGCTGCCGATCACCGCGACGGCGCGCGCTCCATCCTGACGGGGATCGCCGCGAACCGTTCGATCCGCACCGGTCAGGCCGTCAACATCGCGGAGCTCGTGAAATTCTACGACTAGAACTGGTGTTGGAACTAGATTGAATTGAATGGGCTGGCGACCGCCTCCGCATGGTGCGGGAGCGGTTGCTGTGCGTTGTGTGGTAGGCATCAGGAATAGTGTCAATTTGTACCACTATTTCAGGTCAGTTCATCACTTTGGATCAAATAAGCGCAAAAAGTACAACTATTCTAGCCGTACTCCCGATTTTGGGTCGTAGGCGGATATTAGTTGTACTTTTTTACATTATTCAACCGATTTTTGGGAATGGACAATAAATAGATGTACAATTTACCGCTATTGCATCAGCCCCTCTTCGATCGAATTGCGATCTGCGCCGCGCCAACCCTTGGAATTTTATAAGGTGATTTCGATCATTTCCTCCGGTGTGAAGCGCTTACACCTCTCGCTATACTGATGTTACAGTCTCAGCCGCTGAAGCCTCAGGACACTCATCAGACGAAGGAATGGGGGGACCCGCATGAAAGCAAACATCAGGCAGCCAGCCGAGAACCCGGACATTGGCTCCGCAGTTGGACCGCCGTTCAACGCAGATGCCGCCACCCGCAAGTCGTTCCTGCGCCGCGCAGCCGGGCAGAAGGAGCTGCTGCTGATGACGCTGCCGCTAGCGGCGCTGGTCATTATATTCAACTACATGCCCCTATATGGCTGGGTGATGGCATTCCAAGATTTCAAGCTCGCCCGGGGCATTGCCGGCAGTCCATTCGTCGGTTTGGACAAGTTCGAGCTTCTATTCCGGGACGAGCAATTCTTCCTCGTGCTGCGCAATACCCTCGTGATGGGCTTCCTGAACCTCATCACCGGCTTCGTCGGCGCAATCGCGCTCGCGCTTGCGCTCAACGAGGTAAGAGTTCGCTGGTTCAAGCGCGCGGTACAGACGATTACCTACATCCCGCATTTCGTGTCCTGGGTCGTCGTCGCGAATATCGCCTACATCATGCTGACGCCTGACGGCGGACTAATCAATCTGCTGCTGCAAGGGCTCGGGCTGATCGACGAACCGATCTACTTCATGGCCAAGGCGCATTGGTTCTGGGGCATCCATACGTTCTTCAGCTTCTGGAAGGAAGTCGGTTGGAGCTCCATCATCTATCTGGCCGTGCTGGCCGGCATCAATCCGGACTTGTACGAGGCGGCCGATGTCGACGGAGCCGGCAAGCTCCGCAAAATCTGGCATATCTCGATCCCCGGGCTGATGCCGACCGCCGTCATCCTGCTCATCATGTCGACGGGTTGGATCATCCAGAGCGGCTATGAATCGCAGTTCCTGCTCGGCAATGCGATCGTCCTGAACTATTCCGAGGTGCTCGACCTGTACGCGCTCCGCTATTCGTTCCAGATCGGCGACTATTCGATGGGGGCTGCCATCAGCATGTTCAAGTCGGCGGTCAGCATTCTGATGGTGCTGGCGGTCAGCTGGTTCGCTCGACGAGCCGGCGGAGGAAGATTGATATAAGGAGGGACCGGCATGAACCCCATACGCAATCGCAGAACGTTGTCCGATATTTCGCTGTCCCTCGTCATCTATCCCATGCTCGCGTTGTTCGGCGCGATGACGCTGTACCCGTTCCTGAATCTGCTCGCCGTATCGTTCAACGAGTCGCTGGACACGCTGCGAGGAGGCATCTACTTGCTGCCCCGGCAGTGGACGCTCGATAATTACCGCGCGATTTTCGCCAATGACCGTCTGTTCGGCGCCTTCCTGATGTCCATCACGCGCACGATCGTCGGCACGGTCTTCGGCATCTTATGCACCGCCGTGTTCGCTTACGCGCTCAGTCTCAGAGAATTCGTATTCCGCCGTCTGTTCAACGTCTTCCTGGTGCTGACGCTCTACATCAATGGGGGGCTCATTCCGAGCTATCTGCTGATCAAGAATCTGCATCTGATGAACAACTTTCTCGTATACATTCTGCCGCTGCTCGTCAACGCGTTCTTCATCATCATTATGCGCAGCTACTTCGAGACGCTGCCGGCCGGATTGACCGAATCGGCCAAGATCGACGGCGCCAATCATCGCCAGACCTTGTTCCGCATCATCATGCCGATCAGCCTGCCGGTCATCGCGACGGTAACGCTGTTCCTGGCAGTCGTGCATTGGAACTCATGGTTCGACAATTACTTGTACACGAGCCGCAGCGAGCATTTGAGCCTGCTACAGTACGAATTGATGAAAATATTGCTGAGCGCCCTCGATCAATCCGCGGCCCAGCAAGCGCATATCGGCGAGGGGACGGTCAGCAGCGTGACGCCGCAGGCGATTCGCGCCGCGATGACTGCAGTGGTTACCGTGCCGATCCTTGCGGTATACCCGTTCTTGCAGCGCTACTTCATCTCGGGCATGACGATCGGCGCAATGAAGGAATAGCTACTTGCGCCGCCTACTAGGTATCTTAAGCGACATGCTATAAGATAAATGATAAGAAAAGGGGATACAGCACATGAGAAAGTCGAAATCGATGATCATGCTACTGACTTTGTCTCTATTGGCAGGGCTGCTGGCAGCCTGCGGCGGCAATTCCGACTCCGGGAACGAAGGTAACAGCGGCAACGCTGGTACGAACGGAGAGGCGCCGGCCGTGAAGGGAACGGTCGAATACACGATGGGCGTCGGCGATACGAAGCTGCAATGGGGCGGTCCGATCACGAACGCGCTGACCGAGAAGACCGGCGTGAAGCTGAAGTACGACGTCATTGTCGGCGACATTTTCCAGAAGTGGGATCTGTGGCTGGCGGCTGAAGACTACCCGGACATCATTCGTCTCGATACGGAGCATCTGCAAAAATATATCGACGCCGGGGCGGTCATTCCGCTGAACGATCTGATCGAGGAGCATGGACCGAATATCAAGCAGCAATGGGGCGACTACCTGGAGCTGCTGCGCCACGACGACGGCAACATCTATTCCATCTATTCCGTGAACAAGGCGGCGGAGGCGCCTGCGAATGCCAAAGCGGGCTTCGTCGTCCAATACGCCGTGCTGGAGGATGCGGGCTTTCCGCAAATCAAGACGCTGGATCAGCTCGTGGACGTGATCCAAGCTTATCAAGCGAAGCATCCGCAGATCGGCGGGCAGGACACGATCGGCTTCGGCGCCGCGATGAACTCGTGGACCATCAACATCTTCTTCAACAACCCGGCAATCGCGGCGCTCGGCCGTCCTGACCACGGCAACTTCCTCGTGGAGGATAACGGCGACGTGCAGTGGAATCCGGTGTCGGACGCTTCCCGGGAATACCTCGGATTCTTGAACAAGCTGTATGCCGGCGGCCTCCTGGACAAGGAAGCCTTCTCGATGGGCGAGCAGGAACTGAAGGAGAAGATGGCGCAAGGCCGCGTGCTGGCCGCATACGCGCCGAGCTGGTTCTCGAGCGAGCCGGAAGCGTCGCTTCGCGCGGCAGGTCAGTTAGAGCGCCAATACGCGCATGTTCCGATCTACTTTGACAGCGATGCAGCGGACCGCAGCAACGCGATGACGCCGGCCAACGGCGGCACGCATGAATGGGCGATTACGTCCAAGGCGGACAATCCGGAGCGCATCATCGCATTCATCGACTACCTCTTCACGGACGAAGGCCAGATCCTGACGCAATGGGGGATCGAGGGCAAGCACTTCGAACTGAAGGACGGCAAGCGTGTCCAGACCGAAGCTTGGCTGCAACAGAAGATCACGGATCCGGATGCGCCGTATAAGGAAGGCTTCCGCAGCGAGGGAACCGGTCAAGTGACGAACTGGTTCAGCCTCGGAGACGGTGCGTTACTTGGCGACGGCGACTACGCGACGCCGGTCACGAAGGAATCGGTACGCAAGGATTACGACGAGAAGACGCTTGAAGTGTTGGGCAAGTTAGGCATCGAGACGTGGGCGGATCTGCTGCCGCCTGTCGAGAAGGTGCCGGGCTATCTCTGGCAATTGCAGCCGCCGAGCGATTCGGCGTTCAAGCTGACGGATCAGAAGCTGGACGATTTGCGCCGCATGAGCACGCCGAAGATTGTCATGGCCGCAACGCCATCCGATTTTGAAGCGGAATTCGATAAGTTCGTGGAAGGGGCGACCAAGCTGGGACTCGAACAATTCGAGCAGGCCTACACGGATGTCTGGAAGGCGTACGTGGAATCGTACAACGCGAACCTCAAACCATAATTGTATACGGGTCCCCGGCCGCGATGCCGGGGATGCCCGTCGTCTTAGAGCCGGAGGAGGAGACAGCGCGTGAGGATCCATACCAAGTTGTTCGTTGCGTATTTACTGGCAGCCGTGCTGCTGCTCGGGTCGCTCACCTATCTGCTGACCAAGCGGAGCGGCGACGTGCTGCTGGAATCGGTGACGGAGACGATGACGCAGAACCTGGCGCAGATTGCCGTCAACTTCGAGCACTTGCTGGAATCCTACGAGGAAACGGCGCATGCCTTCTACCTGAACATCCAACTGCAGGAGACGCTGAACGAACGATACCCGGACGATAGGGCGGCCTATGAGCGGTATTTTGGCTACTTGCAGCCTTATCTGACGGTCGTCCAGGGCACGAAAAACTACTACCGCATCCGATTCTATTCCGATAACCCGACGCTGACGTTCGCCAACGTCATTCAGATCGACGACGACGTACGCAGAGAGGAATGGTACCGCTCGCTGACAGAGGGACGCCGCGAGCTGCACTGGACCGGCATGTACGATATCGCGATGTCCGATGCGCGCGTGTTCAGCCTGCGGCAGCGGATGGATTATGCCGATCCGGGAGCCGAGCTCTACGCCTCCTTCGAGATTCCGGAGCGCGAGCTGCATCGATTGATCGAGGAGGAGAAGGAGGGACGCCGCATCGTCATGGCGATGTCCGGCGGCGAGGTGCTGCTCGACAGCGCGGGCCGCGAAGCGCAAGCGGCGCGGTTGTCCGATTACCCGTTCGCGGCATCGGTGACTGCCGGAGCCGGCCATTACCGCTACGAAGAGGACGGCCGATCGTATCTCGTCCTGCACTCCGATCTGGGGCGGAGCGCCGTGCGAGGCATGCAGATTGTTATGCTGGTACCGCTAGACGAACTGATGCTCGAGGTGCGGGAGATGACCGAGCCGGCCTATTGGATGCTGGGTCTGTCGGCGCTGCTGGCGGCCGGGATCATCTACGGGCTGTCGATCGGCATGACGAGGCGGCTCACGACCTTGGCGAAGAAGATGCGTTCCGCGCACCGCGATCAATATCGGGGCTATGTGGCGATTAGAGGCAATGACGAGATCAGCCAATTGGGCCGCATATTCAATGAGATGGTACAGCGGCTCGAGACATTGATCCGCGAAGTGTACGAAGCGAGAATCGACCGCACCGAGCTGGCGCTGCGGACGCGGGAGGCGGAATTCTATGCGCTGCAAGCGCAGATCAACCCGCATTACCTGTTCAATGTGCTCAATATGCTGCGGAGCAAGCTTATGGAGCAGAGGGATGACGACAGCGCGCAGATCGTCGGTCTCATCGCGAAGTCGTATCGGTTCCTCCTGCAGAACAAGTCGGAGACGGTAACGGTCGGGCAGGAGCTCGGGCTGGTGGAGACGTATCTGCGGATTCAACAGCTGCGCTTCGAACATCGCCTGCGGTACGAGATTGACGTGCCGGATGAGGTGATGGACATGACCATCCCGAAGCTTGCGCTGCAGCCGCTGGTCGAGAATGCGATGACGCACGGCGTGGAGCCGGAAGAAGGCACGACGACGGTGCGCATATCGGCAGCGATAGGCGAAGGGCGCTACGCATTGATCGTCGAAGACGACGGGCGAGGGATCGGAGCCGAACGGCTGTCCGAGATCCGTCACTGGCTCGAGGACTCCGACGAGATGTTATCGGAACGCCATATCGGCATCCGCAACATCCATTACCGGCTGACGAAGCTGTTCGGGCCGGAGGCAGGCTTGACGATCGCCAACGCTGCCGGCCGCGGGGTGAGAGCGGTCATCACGATCCCATTATCGGGTCAATCGGAACCGGAGAAGCCGGAAGAACCGGTTGACGAGTCAGCGAACGATTCGCGGGAGGAGGACGGGATATGATCAAAGTACTCATTGCCGACGACGAGCCTGCTGCGCTGCGTTCGCTGCGGTGCCTTGTGCCTTGGGAGACGCTGGGCTTCCGAATCGAAGGGGAGGCGGCGAACGGGGAAGAAGCGCTGGCGATATTCCGTGAGCGCAGCATCGATCTTATCGTGACCGATATCTGGATGCCGCGCATGGACGGCCTCGAGCTGATCGCGGCGCTGCGAGAGCGTTCCGACGTGCCGGTTATCCTGCTCAGCGGTTACGGGGAGTTCGAATATGCGCGCCGCGCTCTGCAGTTGGGCGTCTCCGATTACTTGCTCAAGCCGATCGACCCGGAGGAGCTGGAAGCGAAGCTGCGTGCCGCCCGCGAACATCTGGAGGCGCATACCGCGCAGCAGAAGCGCTGGCATCGCGGATTGCCGCTCATGCGCGAGCAGCTCGTGCGGCGCTGGGCGCGAGGGCTGCTCGGCGACCTGTCGGCACTCGAGGAATTCGAGCTCATCCCGGTTGCGGGGCGCGATGCCATGCGATTCGCGGTGTTGATGGTTGAGCTGCCCCGCCATGCCGACGATGGCCGGAAGGAGCATCTGACCCGATTCGCGGTTCGCAATGTGCTAGAAGAAAGCTGCGGCGGGAGAGGACTGCTGTTCGAGGAATCGCCGACGCGGTTCGGCATTGTCTATCTGTCTTCCGGATCGGCAGCGGCCGCGGAGGATATGCAAGGGAAGGGCGAATCGCTTGTCGCCAACGTGCAAGCTTACGCGAAGCTGTCGATTGCCATATCGGTCGGTCCGGAGGTCGAGCTTGCCGACGTGCCGGGCTCGTATGAGACGGCATTGATGCTGCTCGATAGGCGGAACGTGCTGTCGCAGGGCGAGACCGTGCTGACGGCCGACGGCATGCTGAAGGGCAATGACAGCCGGTATATGCTGGTCGAAGAAGTGAAGCAGATCGTACGGGAACGGTATGCCGACAATCTGGAGCTGAAGGGAATCGCGGCCGAGCTGTTCACGAATCCGGTCCAGCTCGGGCAATTGTTCCGGGCTTCGACCGGCCATAGCTTCAAGGAATATCTGCTGCATACGCGGCTCGACGCAGCGAAGGATCTGCTTACCTATACGGATAAGCGCGTGTACGAAATAGCCGGCGAGGTCGGCTTCAAGGAACTGGATTGGTTCTACAAGAAGTTCAAGGAATACACGGGCCGAAGCGCAAACGGCTATCGGGACGAACGATGAGACGGGAGAGATGGAACCATGTATTTCGGCGCTTGTTATTATCCGGAGCATTGGCCGGAGGAACGCTGGCAGACAGATGTCGGCATGATGAAGGAAGCGGGCTTCAACCTCGTCCGCATCGGCGAGTTCGCGTGGACGCGCATCGAGCGGACGGACGGCGAATTCACGTTCGAATGGCTTGACCGCATTATCGGCATGCTGGGCGAAGCCGGCATCAAGACTGTGCTGGGCACGCCGACGGCAAGTCCGCCGAAGTGGATCATGGATCGGCATCCCGACTTGTACAAGCGCGATATATACGGCCATGTGCGCGGGTTCGGGACGCGCATGCATTATTGCTTCAACCACCAGGGCTACCATGACTACGTGAGGCGCATCGTAGGCGCGATGGCGGAGCGGTACAAGGACCATCCCGACGTGATCGGCTGGCAGATCGATAACGAATTCGGCTGCGTCAACACGACCTGGTGCTACTGCGATACTTGCAGAATGTCGTTCCAGGCGTGGCTGCGGGAGCGTTACGGCACGATCGACGCGCTGAACGAGAGCTGGGGCACGGTCGTCTGGAACCATACGTATAACGCGTTCGATGAGATCGAGACGCCGAAGCTGACCGTCTACCAGCTTCATAATCCCGGCTTGCAGCTGGATTACCGCCGGTTCTCCTCCGATGCGGTATGCAAGTACCAGCAGATTCAGATTGACCGCATCCGGAGCGCCGGGGCTCGGCAGCCGATTACGCACAATATGATGGGCACGTTCAACGAGATCGACTATTACAAGCTGTCGGCTCCGCTCGATGTCGCAGGGCTGGACATCTACCCGAACTTTCCGCATGATGAGCCGATCAATCATTACACGCCGGCCCTCCATCACGATATGACGCGCGGCTTCAAGGGCGGCGCGAATTATTGGGTGCTGGAGCATCAGAGCGGCGCGCCGGGAGCGAACATCTTGAAGGAGACGCCGAAGCCGGGCGAGCTTCGCCGCTGGACCTATCAATCGATCGCACGCGGCGCGGATGCGCTTCTCTATTTTCGCTGGAGGACCGCGGTATTCGGCGCCGAGCAGTACTGGCACGGCATTCTGCAGCACAGCGGTAAGCCGGGGCGCAAATATGAAGAGGTCTGCCAAGTCGGCGCGGAGCTTGCGCTGCTATCGCCGCATCTGGCCGGCAGCATGATTCAGAACGAGGCTGCGATCGTGCGCTGCTTCGAGAACGATTGGGTATTCGACATACAGCCGCATAACCCGGGACATGCGTATCTGCATCAGGTCATGCAGTATCACCGTTACTTCGTGGAGCGCGGCATCGGGGTAGACGTCATCGCGCCGGAGAGCGATCTCGGCGCCTACAAGCTGCTGGTGCTGCCTCATCTTGCGCTGACGGACGATCGGCTGGCTGAGCGTATCCATCGCTATGTCGAAGGCGGAGGGACGGTACTGCTCGATTGGCGGGCCGGATCGAAGCTGCCGGACAATCGGATGCGTTCGGAAGCGGCGCCGGGCCCGTTCCGCGAATTGCTCGGCATCGAGATCGACGATTACGGCATCATCCCGCGGGGCGAGTCGCGCGCGGCTGCGTTCGGCGAAGGTCAAGAAGCTTGCGTGGCGTCGGAATGGTACGAGGTCGTAGAGCTCTGCGGGGCGGAGGCTGTTGCCCGGTACGCCGCGGATTATTACAGCGGCGCTCCGGCGGTTACCGTTCGCCGCAGCGGCCTAGGCAGGGCATACTACGCGGGTACGACATTGGATAAGGCGGGCAGGGCCATGCTGTTGGATCGCCTATGCGGCGAATCGGGCGTGCAGCCGGTCTGGCGCTCCGGCCATCCGCTCGTCGAAGCCGCGGTTCGCCGGAAGGGCGACCGCGACATCGTCTTCGCGATCAATCATGCGGCGGCCGAGGTCACGGTGCATCCTCCGGCGGGAAGCGTGGACCTGCTGTCGGGCGAGAGGTTGTCTGGCGCCATGGAGATGGAGCCGAACGGTGTGCTGGTATTTGCAATCCGGCGGTGAGCATAAGCAAGGAATGAAGAAGAGCCGAGACCTCCGGATTGGAGGCTTCGGCTCTTCTTCTGCTATGCGAACGTACGTTCCGTCCGCGTAGGTAATTCTGTACTCAACATCATAACACTTGGCGAATTATAAGTCTACTATTTTCTGCATCGGTATGCCACAATAAGGAAGCATTTCACCGCGCATTCCATTCCGGCAGGAGGACTGAGAACGATGAATCAAGGACGTGCCTATGAGGAAGAAGAGACGCGTCTGGCGGAAACCTTGGGCGAGATCGACCGGCAGCTGGCCGGCATCGGCCCCCGTTACTACGGCGACGACTACATCGAGCAAGTGCTGGATGCGAAGCGGGAGGAGAACCGGACAAGGCTGGAATTGCTTGCGGCCGAGCCGTATTTTGGCCGGATCGATTGGCGCGAGGCGGGCAAGGCCGAACCCGTCCCCCTCTACATCGGCAAGCGCGGCATGGACCGCGCGCAGACGAACGAGCCCTATGTCATCGATTGGCGCGCGCCGGTCGCGAGCTTGTTCTACTCCTTCACGGGCGGCGAGGCAGCCGTGGAGTATGAGGCGCCGGACGGCATCATTACCGGCGAGGTGCATCGCAAGCGCAACGTGTCCGTGAGAGACCGGGAGCTGCAGCGCGTCGTCGATAGCTACGTGCGGGGCGGCGACAACCTCGGCTTAAGCGACGAGTTCCTGCTCTACCGGCTCGGCGAGCGCAAGGACAATCGGCTGCGCGACATCGTCTCGACGATCCAGGCGGAACAGGACGAGATCATCCGCGCTCCGAAGAACAAGGCGCTGATCATCCAAGGAGCAGCGGGCTCGGGCAAGACGACGGTCGCCCTGCATCGGCTGGCCTATCTGCTCTACCGGTATCAGGAACAGATGCGCGCCGAACGGATGATTATATTTGCCCCCAACGCGATGTTCCTCGATTATATTTCGGGCGTGCTGCCGGAGCTGGGCGTCGGCAACGTGCGGCAGACCACGTTCGCGGATTGGGCGCTCGAGCTGCTCGGCGAAGTCAAGCTGTCGGTGGACGAGGAGAACGAGCGATGGTTCCGGATGGCAGGCGCAAGGCCGGCTATCGACGCGATGACGCCGGGGCGATTCAAGGGATCCATCGCCTATAAGGATTGGATCGAAGGCGAGCTGAAGCGGTACGAAGCGGACTATCTTCCGGACCAGGATTTCGAAGCTTGGGAAGGACGCACGCTGCCGCTGGCTGCGATCCAGGAATGGTTCGGAACGGAGTACCGCCATTATCCGCTTGCGCAGCGCAAGGATCGTTTGGCGGCGAGGATCAACCGCTGGCTCGAGATGCAGCTGGGCGAGATCGCCGACCCGAAGCGGCGCAAGGAACGGAGCAAGACAGGCAAAGCAAGGCTCCGCGCCTATACGAACAAGCTGCCGGCAGCCGAGGCGGTGACCTTCTACCGGCACTTGTACGGAGCAGGGAGCAATGCGGAGAATTGTCCGGCAGCAGGACGCATTCCTGCCGCGCTGGCGGCAGCCACTAGGAAGGATTTGAAGAGCGGCATCGTCCGCGCGGAAGACCTGCCGGCGCTCGTCTGGATCCATCGCGCCTTCCATGGCGCGGCGGGGCAGCACTTCGACCATGTCGTCATCGACGAAGCCCAGGACGTATCCCCCTTCCAGGTTGAGCTGTTGAAGGCGTACATGGGCGAGCCTTCCTTCACCGTGCTGGGCGACTTGGCGCAAGGCATACATGCTTATCGCGGCGTTCATCGGTGGGAAGAGATAGCCGGGCTGTTCGAGGAGTCCTATCAAGCGTATCATGAGCTCAGGCAGAGCTATCGTTCGACGCTCGAGATTATCGAGTTCGCGAATCGATTCATTCCGTACACGGATTCGGGCTTGCCGCCGGCTATGCCTGTCTTCCGAAGCGGGGAGCCGGTGGAGGTCGTGCGCATGGGCAGCGGAGACGAACAAGCGGCGTGGATTCGCGCGTATGCGGAGACGGCACGCGAGCAGGGCATGCGCACGATCGCGGTGATCGGCCGCACGGCAGAGGATTGCGAGCAGATGCATGCCAAGCTTGCGGAGGCAGGGATGGAAGCGAGCCTCCTGCAGGAGGGGCAGAGCGCCTATAAGGGAGGCATGTCCGTCGTGCCGGTCTATCTTGCCAAGGGGCTGGAATTCGACGCCGTCGTCGTCTTCGATGCCGATGCCCAGCGGTACGCTGCCGATCCGCAGGACGCGAAGCTGTTGTACGTCGGCTGCACGCGGGCGCTGCATCGTCTGACGCTGCTCTATGACGGCGAGGCATCGCCGCTGCTCGCGTAGATATGCATCGCGATGGTCACAACTGCCTGCGGAGATTGCTGAACGTATAACATACCAAGAGAGATGCCGGTCAAATCCCATTGCACCAACTGCAACGGGACCGCCTGTGTAGCATTTCGACCAAACAAACCGTTGCACAGCGTGCAACGGAGAAGGGTATTTCCTAGGCTTATTGCCCTTAACAGCGCAGTTCCGTTGTCGTTCATGCAACGGAATCGCTATTATCTCATGGGATAAGCGCATTCCAATGTAATTTCTGCAATGGGCGAGCAATCAGACTTCCCAATGGCACCACCAATAATCGGAAAGTGACAGAACCGATGACATTCGCGTGACAATAGTGATGACGCGAACGAGGCTGTAAGCCTCAGGCGAATCGCAGCGTGATTCCTTATGATCGTAGATAGCAGATCATGAAGGAGGCGATTACGTGATGGATACCGCGAACGACAGCCGTAAGGCAAAGCGCACGAACCTCATTGCGGCTGGCTTGTTATTGCTGGCACTGGCGGCCGTGTGCTTGGCTGCGGCGGTCAACAAGCCGGCTAGCGAGCCTGTGCCTGGAAGCCAGGATGAGGCGAGGCGCATTATCGTCTACACGACGACTAGCGTCATCTAATTCGATGTACCGCAAGCAACGGGAAGGGCTGCCGAGAGGCAGTCCTTCTTCGTCGTTGCGCCGCTGGTCCAATGGCGGGTGCAGCCGCTGGACCTAAGTCGAGTGCGGATTCATGCCGTGAGCCGATGCGCCGCGAGTCTCGCATTCGTTACAATGAACACAATCCAATGAGGAAAGCGTGGTTTACGACAATGAAGAAGCAAAGCGCGTTCGAAGCATGGAAAATGCTCATCCTGTCGCTCCCCAAAGGCATAGCGGCATTCGTCATAGCGGTAGCCGGCATATCGGTCAGCCTGCCGTTGTCGGTATTCCTTATCGGCCTGCCGCTGCTCGCGGCGGTACTCATCCTATGCCGGCGAATGCTGGAATCGGAGAAGAAGCTCGTCGACGCCTGGCTGATCGGCGAGAAGCCGACCGAGGCAGGAGGCGCGGCAGCCGCGGACCCTGCTTCCGCATCGTCGGGCTGGAAGGGGCTGCTGTCCGTACTCGGCAGCGCAAGGGCATATCGGAGCCTGTTCTATTCGATTTCGCAGCTGCCCGTCGGCATCGCATCCTTCACGATCGCGGTCGTCCTGCCGGCAACGGCATTCGGCATCATGCTGTCGCCTCTCACCTATTGGGTGAGCGATCGATTCTTTCAATTCGATCTGTTCCAGACCGGCTGGTCGGTGAACGGGCTGTTCCCGCAACTGACGGTAACTTCCTACCAGCTCTCGTGGATCTATGGCGGCGTCGGTGCGCTGCTCGTGCTGTTGCTGCCGGTCGTGCTCCGTACGTTGGGACGCTTTTATGCCGTGTGGATCCAAGGAATTGCCGGACCTGAGCCTCGGCTTGCAGCGCAGCCGATAGCGGCCAGCGAGCTTGCGTCTTACGAGACGAACGAGCAGCCGGACCATCGCCTTCTGGCAGAATTATATAAGGCGTAGCATCGGCTGGACAACCACACAAGCAAGCATCGCGGCGCTTCATAGAATAGAGAGAACCTCCATCTGAAAGGGGAATCTCTATGCGCAATTGGAAGCGTCGCGGCAGAGCGATTACGATCTATTACATCAACATTTACAAGAATGTCCGAGTCGACCAGAGAGCCACCGGAGGCGGCCAGTTCAATCGGAATGTAGGCACGAATGCGAACCAGGGCGGGCAAATTGCCGCGAATAGAAGCAAGAACGCGAACCAACGCGGGCAAATCGTGTCAAAGCGCGGCAAAAAATAAATCATAAACCATGAAATAAGAAGAAGCGTGGCAGCGTGTGCCGCGTCTTTAGTCTTATTTTATAGGTAGAGTAAAATTATCCAGCAATATGCATATTCCATCCATCTGCTGACTGCTATAATAGGCGTCAGGAGGGGGCGTGAAATGCTGAACATCGACACGCAAGGCCAACTCGCGTTATTCAAGCACGTCTATGACCATGCGCCGATCGGAATCGCTATCGTATCGCTTACGTACGACGTGATAGCCGTTAATCCCATGATGTGCCAGATTTTCGGCTATACGCATGAGGAATTCGTGACGGTCAAGGTAGGGGATCTCAACCAGGCTGAGGATACGATCCGAATCGAGCTAGCCATGCAGCAGCTGAAGATCGGGGAGATTCCGTTCTATGAGATCGACCTGCAGACCTTCCATAAGAGCGGTGCATGCCTGTGGTCGAAGTTACGCATCACGTTGACATTGGACGAGGATTGCGAGCGACCGAAATACTATATTTTTCACGTGACGGACATTACGAACAGCAAGCTGGTGGAACAGCGGCTGCAGGAGAGCATTGAACGGTACACCTCGCTTAAGAGAAATAATCATGACGCGATCATCTCGTTCGGCATGGAAGGCAATATCATCAACGGCAACCAGATGGCAGAGCAGCTGACCGGCTATGGAATCCCGGAGTTGATCGGCACGAGCATCGCCAGGTTGATCGGCGAGCGGAATCTGCAGTGCATTCTGTCCATTACCGCGGACTATGGCAGGGTCGAGAAGGACTTGACCTTCATCCGCAATCGGGCAGGCCAGCAGGTAGAGGTGCTGTCGACGCTGGCTCCGATCGTGATCCATGACGAGACCGTAGGCTACTATATCATCGTGAAGGACATGACCGAGCAGAAGAAGCTGCTCATCGAGAAGGAAGCGGCCGAGCGGACGAACAATGCCAAGAGCGAATTCCTGGCCATGATGAGCCATGAGATCCGAACGCCGATGAACGGCGTGATCGGCATTACGGACTTGCTTATGGAGACGGAGCTATCGGCAGAACAGATGGAATACCTGCAGATCATTAAGCAGAGCGGCGATACGCTGCTCGCGATCATTAACGATATTCTTGACTTCTCCAAGATCGAATCCGGCAAGGTAGACGTTGCGGAGGAAGACTTCAATCTGCGGGCCGTGCTGTCCGAAGCGTTGAATATCATGCTGCCTAAGGCGTTCGAGAAGAACTTGGACATTACGACCTCGATCGATCCGGTCGTGCCGAATCTGATGCACGGAGACATGACGAAGCTCAGGCAGGTGCTGATGAATCTGCTCAGCAACGCGATCAAGTTCACGCCGAGCGGCACGATCGCGATCGCGATCCATCAGCTTCGGCGCGAGGCGAATCAAGTGCGCCTGCAATTCGCCGTTAAGGATACGGGGATCGGCGTGCCGGCCGATAAGGCTGCGCAGTTGTTCGAGCCGTTCTACCAAGTGGATCATTACATGACGCGCAAGGCGAAGGGGACGGGTCTCGGGCTCGCGATATGCAAAAAGCTGGTGCGGTTATTAGGCGGTGACATTTGGTACGAAGCCAGCGAAGTTCCGCCGGGGTCTGTCTTCACGTTCACCGCCGAATTCCAGGCGTACGAACGGAAGGCCATTTCGCACGCGATGCTTGAGCCGTTACTCGAGGAGCAATCGGACAGCAGCTTGCGCATTCTGATCGCGGAGGATAACGAAGTGAACCAGATCGTGCTCAAGAAGATGATCGAGAAGCTAGGCTACCGCCCTTCCATCGTGAAGGATGGCAAGGAAGCGGTAGAAGCCGCTTCGCGAAGCGCGTATGACATCATATTCATGGATGTGCAGATGCCGGGGATGGATGGCTTGGAGGCTGCTCAGACCATTAAGGCCATGCCGAACAGCCCGTTCATCGTTGCCGTTACCGCTCACGCCCTGAAGGGCGACCGGCAGAAGTATCTGGCAGCCGGGATGGACGAGTACATCAGCAAGCCGATCCAAGCGAGCATGATCGGGGAGATTATCGAGTCGTACCGTGCACGCGAGAATATAGGTTAGAACGCGGCAATCCCCGACAGCCATCTAGGCTGTCGGGGATTGCTGCGTGACGGGCTACTCGGACTTCGCCTTGCGGTAAGCGTCGATGTAGGCGCGTGCCTTGTCGACGATGAGGTTCAAGTCGCCCTTGGCGACGGCGTCCTTGGTCAGGTCGGAGCCGATGCCGACCGCGAACACGCCGGCCTTGATCCATTCGCCGAGATTCGCGAGCGATACGCCGCCTGTCGGCATGATGTTGGCTTGCGGGAGCGGCCCCTTGATCGTCGGTACGATCGAGGGCTGGAACATGTTGCCCGGGAACAGCTTGACGACGTCCACGCCAAGGTCGAGCGCTGCCGTGATTTCCTGGATCGTGATCGCGCCAGGCATGATCGGCACGCGATACCGATTGCAGAGGCGGATCGTCGCCTCGTTGAAGCTAGGCGCGACGACGTATTCCGCGCCGGCGAGAATTGCCGCCCGCGCCGTCTCCGGATCGAGCACGGTGCCCACGCCGATGATCGCGAAATTGTCGGCAGCAGGATTATCGCTCTGATACTTCTTGGCCAACGTCGTGATCGCTTCGAGCGCGAACGGAACCGTCATCGTGATCTCGATGGCCTTGATGCCGCCCTCGATCGCTTTCTCCGCGATCTGAACGACTTCCTCAGGCGTCTCTCCGCGCAATACGGCGACAACGCCGGCTTGGTGCAATTGCTCAATTAAACGCAGCTTCTTCACGACACTTAATCCCCCTCATTGTGTACGCCCTTGCTTCCTGTCGCTATTCGAGTTCCGGGCTATAGGGCGATCAACGCGCCAGCCAGCCGCCGTCCACGCACAGCACATGGCCGTTCATGTAGTCGGATGCCGAGGAGGCGAGGAATACGACGGGGCCCTTCAAGTCGTCGGGAGCGCCCCACCGTCCGGCCGGTATGCGGTCGGTAATCGAACGGTAGCGCTGCTCGTCGGCGACGATCGGCGCCGTATTGTTGGTCGTCATATAGCCGGGCGCAATGGCGTTGATCTGAATTCCCTTGCCTGCCCATTCATTGGCGAGCGCCTTCGTGACGCCGGCAACGGCGTGCTTGCTGGCCGTGTAGCCGGGGACGTTGATGCCGCCTTGATACGACAGCATGGAAGCGATGTTGATGATCTTGCCGCTTCCCCTCTCTATCATATGCCTTCCGGCAAGCTGGGACAAGAAGAACACGGCATTCAGGTTAAGGTCGATGACATCATACCAGTCTTGGCGACCGTGATCGGCAGCCGGAGTCCGGCGGATCATGCCTGCATTGTTGACGAGAATGTCGATTCTGCCGTAGGCGGCCAGCGCCTTCGCGAATACTTCTTCAAGCCCATCTATACGGCTTAAATCCGCGGGCAAGTCAGTCGCTTGTCCGCCGTTCGCCTGGATCGTCTCGACCGTATGCGCGCTGCCCGACGACGAGATGCAGACGACGCCTGCTCCCGCCTCTGCCAGCCCGATCGCCATCGCCTGCCCAAGTCCGCCTGAAGTGCCCGTTACGAGCGCTATTTTTCCGGTTAGATCAAAAAGCCCCATCGTTATCCCCCGCTTCTAGTGCTTATTCCGTGCCTGCTTCGCAATCGATCTTGCCGCCGGCGGCGCGGATGCGCTCCGCAAGCTCGCGGTCGATGCCATCATCCGTGACGATCGCATCGACGTCCGACAACGCGGCGAACGTACGCAGCGCGATCTGGCCGAACTTATGGCTGTCCGCGACCATGACCTTCACCTTCGCCGACTCGATCATGGCGCGCTTCGCATCGTACAAGTCGCCGGTGTAGATGGAGAATCCGTACTCCGGGTGAATGCCCGTCGTCGACAGGAAGGCCTTCTGCACGTTCAGTCCGCGAATGACGGAGACGGCTTCCGGACCGACGAGCATGTTGCGAACCCGGTAGCCGCCCGGCACGACGAGCCGAATGTCCGGCTTCTTCGCCAGCTCGCCGATAATGAACACGTCGTTCGTGACGACCGTGAGGCGACCGTTGTCGAGCCGCTTCGCGATCTCAAGCGTCGTCGAGCCGCCGTCCAGCGCAATGATGTCTCCGGGCTCGATGTAACGGAGGGCGCGCTCGGCAATCGCGGCCTTCTCGGTCCGATGCTTGATATTCGGCTCCTTCACGGGCAGGATGCCGAGCTGGTCGCCCTGCGCGAGCACGGCGCCGCCATGCACGCGGATGAGCAGTCCTTGGTCCTCCAGCTTGGCGAGGTCCTCGCGGATCGTCTTTCCCGTGACCTGCATGCGTTCACTGAGCTCCGCCACGGTGACTTCCTTGCTGATGAGCAATTGCTCCATGATCGCTTCGTATCGGCGGATCGGATTCATGCGCTACCTCAAATCTTGCATCGCAACGGCGTCCATGTCGTCGAACGCTTGGTTCTCGCCGGCCATGCCCCAGATGAAGGTGTAGTTGGACGTGCCGACGCCGCTGTGGATCGACCAGCTCGGGGAGATGACCGCCTGTTCGTTGCGCAGCACGACGTGACGCGTCTCTTGCGGCTCGCCCATCATGTGGAAGACGACGCCGTTCGCCGGCATGTCGAAGTACAAGTACACCTCGGAGCGGCGGTTATGCGTGTGGCAAGGCATCGTGTTCCACATGTTGCCCGGCTTCAGGAGCGTCATGCCCATGACGAGCTGGCAGCTCTTGATGCCGTTCTCGTGGATGTATTGGTAGATCGTGCGCTCGTTGGAATTCTCGATGCCGCCGAGGTGGCGCGGATTGGCCTCGCTAATCGCGGCTTTGACCGTGGGGTAGGTCTGGTGAGCCGGGCAGGAGTTGAAATAGAACTTCGCAGGCGATGCGCTGTCCGCGCTGGCGAATGCGACGTCCTTGGCGCCGCGGCCGATATAGAGGCAGTCCTTGGGCTCCATGTCATAGGCTGTGCCGTCGACGGTGACCGTACCGCGGCCGCCGATATTGATGATGCCGATCTCGCGGCGGTCGAGGAAGTGGTCCGCGCCCATCTCCTTGCGGTCGGCTTCCAGCTTGAGGGTCTTGCCTGCCGGGGTCACGCCGCCGACGATGAAGCGGTCCACGTGGGAGTAAGTGAGGATGATCTCGTTCGGGCTGAACAGCGATTCGATCAGGAATTCCTCTCGCAGGCGGGCTGTGTCAAAGGCCCGGACCTCATTCGGGTGCGAAGCGTAACGGATTTCCATGTGGTTCATCTCTCCTTTTATGATGTTCAAGTATGTTCATTTAGGTTCATATGTGTTCATTGTAATGGGACTTTGGCGGGATTGCAAGCAATAGTTCTGCTACAGTGGCTTTATGAGGTGAATGTTTAATGATGTTAGTATAGGGACCTGCAGGTCCCGTTTGTCTCGTCTTCATGCTGAAAATTAGCGATATCCGCCTCTGATGATATACAATACGGGCAGCAGAGATCATTCAGGAGGACAGAGACAATGAATGTGCAAGAAATGGTGTTTGCTTTTATTGGCGGACTCGGTATTTTTCTGTTCGGCATTAAGTATATGGGAGACGGGCTGCAGGCGGCTGCGGGCGACCGGCTACGGTCGATTCTCGACAGGTTCACGACGAATCCGTTAATGGGCGTCCTGGCAGGCATCTTCATTACGATCCTGATCCAATCCAGCTCCGGCACTACCGCGCTTACGGTCGCGCTTGTCAGTGCCGGATTCATGAAGCTGCGCCAAGCGATCGGCGTCATTATGGGCGCCAATATCGGGACGACCGTTACGGCGTTCATAATCGGCATCGATATCGGCGAGTATGCCCTACCGATTATCGGCGCCGGCGCTGTCCTGTTGTTCTTCTTCCGCAGAAAAGTCATTAATGCTGCCGGACAGATTCTATTCGGCTTCGGCGGGCTATTCTACGGTTTGGAATTGATGAGTGCGGGGATGAAGCCGCTACGCTCGCTGGAGGAATTTCAGCAATTGACCGTCAGCATGAGCGACTCGCCCATACTCGGCGTCGTCGTCGGGACGGCGTTCACGCTCGTCGTGCAGAGCTCCAGCGCTACGATCGGCATTCTGCAGCAATTGTTCGCGGAAGGCGCCATTGATCTGAGAGCGGCGCTTCCAGTGTTGTTCGGCGACAATATCGGCACTACCATTACGGCAGTGCTTGCCGCGTTCGGGGCTTCGATTGCGGCTCGCCGGGCAGCGGCCGTCCACGTGCTGTTCAACTTGATCGGCACATTCATCTTTTTGCTCGTTTTGGGGTTGTTTACGAGGTTAATCATCTACCTGCAGACAGCGCTCGATCTGAATCCCGAGATGACGATTGCGTTCGCTCACGGCATTTTCAACATGACGAATACGATCATCCAATTTCCGTTCATCGCCGTATTGGCCTGGATCGTCACCAAGATCATTCCGGGAGAGGATACCAACGTCGATGCGACTGTCAAGCATCTGAACCCGATGTTTATCGAGCGCTCGCCTTCCATCGCGCTTGGACAAGCCAAAAAAGAGATCAAGAGAATGGGCGAATACGCGCGCGATATGGTAGCGGAGGCGATCCAGTACTTGAACGCGAAAGACCCGAAGCATGCAAAGCTGGCCCTTCAATACGAAGAAGCGATCAATCGGCTGGATCGGGCGATTACGGAATACTTGGTCGATCTGTCGACCAAATCGCTAACCGAGCACGAATCCGAGGAGCATAATCGACTCATCGATACCATTCGCGATATCGAACGGATCGGCGACCACGCGGAGAATATCATCGAATTGCTGGAGCTCCGTCTCACCAAGAAGGTGAATTTGTCCGATGAAGCAGTCGGCGAGCTGAACGAGATGTTCAACCTGACGATCGGAACGTATCAGGACGCGCTTGAAGCCCTCTTCACGAACGATCACGACCTTGCACGCAGCGTGCTGAGCAAGGAAAAGGAGATCGACCGGATGGAGCGCGAGCTGCGCAAGGCGCACATCGGCCGGCTCAACGAGCGGCTGTGCACAGGAGACTCCGGCGTCATCTTCGTGGATATCGCCAGCAATCTCGAAAGGATCGGCGATCATGCCGTTAACATCGCCGAGGCCGTGCTGGGAGAACAAGAAGAGGTTATCGATCCCGACGTGATGCGATAGCAACCGCAGGAAGCCGTCCCCTTATCGGGGGCGGCTTCCTGCGCGAGGTTCGATTGTTATCATCGATGTTGGATTCTTGTTATGTTAGCTTCGAGAGCGTCAAGTTACAATAATAATGTACGTTGCGATCGAACTGATGACGAAGCAGCAGACAAGAAGGGGAGGCGTTGATGATGGCGATTACATGGCCGGAACATGCCGGGTCGAGGACAATTACAGCACCGCTTAGAAGTGTGAAGCCGGTCTCGAAGGAGACAAGAGCACGCACGATATGGAACGATAATGTAGCGGAGCGCGGTGTGCCTGATGCACGCAGCATACAAGAGATAGCGACGCTGGCCAGCCTCGGCTACAAAGCTTACCGATTCGAGATTCCGTGGCCGATGGTCGCGCTGGGCGTCGGCAGGCTGAACGAGAAAGGCATTGCCGTTATTCAGGAGCTGATCGCGGAGCTTCGCAAGTACGAGTTGCTTCCGATCGCGAAGGTTAATCACTGGCAGCTGCCGCTCCTCGTGCAGGAAGACGGGAACTGGGTGAACCTGAAGTCGGCCGAGCTGCAACAATACTTCACGAATGCGCTGCATGAGCAATTCGGGCGCGACGTGTCGGTGTGGATGAATCAGAACGAGCCGTGGCATGCTCCGATGGATGAATTGAAGCTGCTGCGTTCATACATGCAGGACACAGATACGACATGGGTATCCGAAGTCATCAGATGGAAGCAAGCGGAATCCGTTAATCATGAATACCCACAGTACACATAGAGGGAGATTCTGCTATATGAACAGTAGAGTAAGGGCAGCCCTGATGGTGGCTGCCCTCTTGCTTCTCGCGGTGTTCCTCGGGGCATGCAGCGACAACAACGCCGCGAACAACGCGGACAACGGCGGCAATGCCGCGACGGGCAATGAGGCCGATAACGGCTTCGACGATGCAGGAGAGGACGCCAAGCCTGCCGTATACGAAGGCGAGCTTACCGGCAACGGTTTGCAAGGCAAAGACGTGAAGGTGAATCAGGTCGGTTACTTGCCGAACGCGCGCAAGCTCGCAATGGTCGAGGGCGATGGCGATGCGATCGGCTTTCGGGTCATCGACACGGAGAGCCGCGCGATCGTCTACGAGGGCCGATCTACCGATTCGAAGCTGGATACGAACGCCGGAGAGCGCGTGCGAGAGCTTGATTTTAGCGCGGTGCAGGGGGATGGCGAGTACGTGATCAAAGCGGAAGGCGTCGGAATGTCGCATCCGTTCCGGATCGGCCCTAAGGTGTACGAGGCCTCCTTCGTCGACGCGATCCGGTCGTATACGCTGGGACGGGCGGGCATCGCGATCGACGATCCCGTCACCGGTCTGAAGCATGCCGCAGGGCATACGCAGGATGCTGCAGCCAAGCTGGACATCGATCATCCCGATGCAGAGCGAGGCACGGTTGTCGATGTCAGCGGCGGGTGGTACGATGCCGGCGACTATGGCAAGTACACGACGCCGGGAGCGATCTCTGCGGCGCAGCTGCTGCTCTCCTACGAGCTGAACCCGGAGGCGTACCCGGACGGGCAGCTGCAATTCCCTGCCGGACTGTCCGAAGGCGCAAGCGCCTCGATGCCGGACGTGCTGGAAGAAGTCAAGTACGAACTGGATTGGCTGCTGAAGATGCAGCGCCCGGACGGCGCGGTCTATCACAAGGTATCCGGTCTCAACTGGCCGGGCATGATTCGGCCCGAGGACGATACGCAGGATCGTTATGTGTTCGGCATGTCGACATACGGGACAGGCATGGTTGCCGGAACGTTCGCGATGGCGGCACGGATCTACGAGCCGTTCGATGCCGAATATGCAGCCATGCTGCTGGAGCGCGCCAAGGCAGCGCAGCAATATCTAGCCGGCAATCCCGAGGTTGCGTTCTTGACTAGCGACCGTCAGGACGGCGGGTCCGGCGCCTATAACCGGGGCGGCGACCAGGAGGAACGCTTCTGGGCTGCGGCAGAGCTGCTCAAGACGACGGGCGACCTGCAATATGACGCGTACCTGAAGGAAGGGCTGTCGTATTACTTCGAGAAGAACACGGGCATCATCGGCTGGGGCTCGGGGCTGGCGCTCGGACAGTTCGCGTACGCAACGAGCGAGCAGGGCGACCCGAAATGGAAGGATAGCATCCGCTCCGTGTTCGTTCGAGAGGCCGATAAGATGATCCGGCAGATCGACAGCGACGGCTATCGCTATGCGCTGACCTCCGCAGAGTATACATGGGCCTCCGCGAAGAACGGGATGGCCAAGGCGCAGCTTCTGCTGCTCGCCGACGAGCTTGCCCCGAATGAAGCCTATAAGCAAGGCGCGTTGGAGCAAGTGCACTATACGCTTGGCCGCAATGCCGTCGGCACGACCTATCTGACGGGCTCCGGCGACGTCATGCCGCTGAATCCGCATAACCGCATTCATATCGGCACAGGGACTTATATTCCGGGTCTCTTGGTCGGCGGTCCGAACAAGTTCGGCGGCGATCCGGATCTCGATCGGATGCTGAGCGTGCAGTCGCCTGCGCCTGCGCAGTCTTATCTGGATATCTCGGGTTCATGGTCATCGAATGAATATGCGATCGACTATAATGCACCTTTCGTATTCGTCTTGTCCTACTTCAACTGAGGACAGCGCGTTTTGAAGTCGGCAGCCGGGCTGGACGTATGCGTCCTGCGGCTGCCCTTTTCATATTTTGCGCAAGCGGCGATCGAGAATTATAATGGGGATGACAACAGAGGAGGTGAATCCCGCAGCCGGCTAGGTCGGCTGTGGACGAGCATGAGCATACATATTAACGCTAAGCCGGGCGATATCGCGGACATTGCGCTGCTCCCGGGCGATCCGCTTCGCGCGCGCTATATTGCCGAGACGTTCTTGGAGAACGCCCAATGCTATAACGAAGTGAGGGGCATGTACGGCTTCACGGGCACGTATAAGGGCCGTACCGTCTCGGTTCAGGGAACGGGAATGGGCGTGCCTTCGATCTCGATCTATGTGAACGAGTTAATTCGCGATTACGGCGTGAAGAAGCTGATTCGCGTAGGCAGCTGCGGAGGGATGGTCGAAGGGGTGAAGATCCGTGACGTCATCCTAGCGATGACGGCCTGCACGGACTCGAACATGAACAGGCTCGTCTTCCCTGGCTTCGATTACTCGCCGTGCGCAAGCTTCGATCTGCTGCACAAGGCTTATCAAGCAGGTGTCCGTGCGGGACTCGCGCTGAAGGTCGGCAACGTGCTGACCGCTGACGTCTTCTATCGCGAGAGCATGGAGCCGGTGAAAAAGCTTGCGGACTACGGCGTGTTGGCCGTAGAGATGGAGACGACGGCGCTGTACACGATCGCCGCCAAGTTCGGCGTCGAAGCGTTGTCGGTGCTGACGGTCAGCGACCACTTGTTCAGCGGCGAAGCGGATACGACGGCAGAGGAGCGTCAAACGACGTTCAACGACATGATCGTGGTCGCGCTGGAAGCGGCCGTGCAATAAGCAAGGGGGCCTCCATGCAGTCGATCTGGCTGCGGGAGGCTTTTCGTATTGTTGAAGGAATTTATTCAATGTGAGCGTTTTTAGCAAGACGAAAGTTGGAGGGGACTTCATGCATTTGGTTTTTGGACTAGCTCGAGCAATGCTGCTTCTATTAATAGTACTTGGAGCCTATTTCACGATAAATGAATACTATGGCGTGCATGTTCCGGTGATGCAGCTCCCGATTGATGATTCCAGTAGACCATTCTTTGTAATGGTGTTCACTCTCCAATTCCTTGTCCTGCTCCTGGTTCTTACTTCGATTTATATTTTGAGTAAGAAGAAAGGCGGTTCTTATTTGCGTCATGCCGTTACCTGGGTCTTGTTCTCGACAGTTCCTGGAATGTGGCTCATCAGAGTTCGGTATGTGAATCGTTTTGAGTGGGAGAGTTTTCTCCATACATGGGACAGTTTCATTTGGGTGATCGGTGTTCCTTTATATATTGGATTGGGCCAACTTCTGTATTTAGCTATGGTTTTGGTAAGAAGGTATTTTTTCAGCGATTAAGTTCGAGCCGATTTAGGGGGAACTAGAGTCGAACGAAGTGCTGGCTGGTCATAATCGATATCGAAGAGGCATAGACCCTCGACGATAGCAACCGAACAAGCCGTCTCAACGATGAGACGGCTTGCCCTTGCTGCCTGCAGCCGATTACTCGATGCGATCGCGGTATTCCTGCGGCGTGAAGCCGGAGTGGTCCTTGAACACTTTGATGAAGTACTGCGCATTGGAGTAACCGAGCTTGGATGCGATCTCGTATATCTTCAGCTTCTTGTCCCGCAGCATGTAGGAGGCGCGCTCCATCTTCTTGCGGTAGATCGTCTCGCTGATGCTGTGCGCCGTCTCGAGCTTGTATACCTTGGAGAGGTAGACAGGGTGGAGAGAGACGTGGTCAGCGATCGCCTGGAGTGTGACGGTATCGAGATGCGCTTCGATATAATCCATGACGCTGCGGATCAGGTCCTTGCGCGTGTCCTTGATTTCCGCCTCCAGATGCGACTGAATGCGATGCGTGACCGCCTCGGTCCATTCCCTGAGCGCGGCGGCGGATCGAATCGGCAGCTGGTTGGCGAGTTCGCTGCCCGCGATATCGGAGAGCAGCTTGCCGTTCTTGTGGACCACGTAATAGCAAGCCGTGCTGATCTGGCAATAGATCTCGCGAAGATGCTCTTCCGTGTCCCCATGCTTGCGCTGCAATTCCTCGAACACCTGCGAGAGCTTATCTCGCACCGCCTGCCAGCGCCCGGATTCGAACAGATGGATGAAGGACGGCGGCTCGTACAGCTGGACGAGCGCAGGGATATCGTACGGCTCGGATTCCTTGTCGAGCGTCATGAAGTAGCCCCTGTCGCTTCCGATCCGCTTGCGAAGCGAGGTGATCGTCGACTGGTACAAGGCCGGCAGGTCGCGCGGGAAGCACCCTTCGCGGCTCATGACGATCGATATGCCGTCCTTTAGGTATTTTTCCACGTTCCGCTGCAGGTCCTCCGCCAGAAGGGCAAGCCGCTCGTACATCGCCTCATTCGTCGTCTCCGTCTCATCGTCGTCTCCTGCCCCGGTCTCTGACTCGTCCGTGCGGCCTTGCGACAAGCTTGCGTGCGGAGCGGCGGCATAGACCAGATGGTCGAAGTCGTCCTTGCAATTCCAGAGCGTGAACTCGCTGCCTAGCAATTCGCGGGCAATATTGTCGATGGCATATTCGAACAGGAACATATCGTCCGTCGTGAACTGATGATAGTTCTCCTCGAGACGAATCGTCAGCAGCGTGACGCGGTCCTGGTCCCGGAACGGCAGCTGAAGCTTGGACAGCTTGGCATCGAGCTGATCGGGCGAGAAGCGGCTGCCCTGGATCAAGTCGTGCAGGAGGTTGTTCCTGAGCAGCGGCAGATGTTCCTCGAAGGTGCTGACGGCGCGTTCGTAAGAGGCGACCACGCCCCATTCGAGACGGATCGAATCGATGACGGCCATCAGCTTCCTTGCCAGCTCTTCGTCGCTGATCGGCTTCGTCAGGTAGCCGGATACGCCGTGGGCGAGCGCTTGCTGCGCATATTCGAACTCGGCGTAGCCGGACAGCAGGAGCACCTTGGTCTGCTTCCATTTGCGGCGCACGACGCCGGCCAGCTCGATGCCGGACATGCCGGGCATCGTAATGTCCGTCACCATAATATCGATCGGCGTCCTGCGCAGGATATCGAGGGCCTCGTCCGCGGAATAGGCTTTGAGTACGGTCTCGATGCCGAGCGATTCCCACGGCATCGTAATCGCCAGGTCATCGACGGCATACGGTTCGTCATCCACTAGCAAAATTTGCATCGGTGCAAGCGCTCCTTCTCTATTCTTGGTTCATGCATAGCAGCGTAATCGTCGTACCGCTGCCCTGTTCGGAGGTAATCGTGAGCGATGACCCAGGCCCATACTGTTGGAGCATTCGCTGCCGTACATTCCAGACGCCGTAGCCGACGCCTGCTTCGATCGGTCGGCTCAAGGCGTCCGTCAGCTGCTTCAGCTTCTCCTTCGACATCCCGATTCCATCATCGGCAATCGCGAGCGAGAAGCCGTTATCCAGCAATTGTCCGCTAATGCGAATCGTCCCCAATCCCGGCTTCGGCTCGATGCCGTGGAGCACCGCATTCTCGACAAGCGGCTGCAGCAGCAGTCTCGGAATCTGCATCCGTGCCAACGGCTCGGGAACCTGAATCTCGTAACGGATTCGTTGCTTGCGCAGATTCTGGATGGCGAGATAATTGTCAAGCAGGTCCAGCTCGCCCTGGATCGGCACCATGCCGTTCTCGGAGCGCGTCATATAGCGGTAGTACTCGCCTAAGCTGAGGGCCATAGCCTCGACGGATTCCGTGTCGCCCACCTTCGCTTTGCTCTTGATGAAGAATAAGCAATTATACAGGAAATGCGGATTAATCTGCGATTGCAGCTGCTTGAATTCCGCTTCCTTGGCGCGCAGCTGCTCTGCAAGCACCTTGTCGATCAAATCGCCGACACGCTTGGCCATCTCGTTGAAGCCTTCTGTCAGGATGCGGAATTCCAAAGCCGGGATGACGCCGATCCGAACGCCGTAGTCGCCTTCCTTGAAGCGGGACAAGCTGCTGACGAGCTTGCGAATCGGCCGCATGACGTTCCGATAGAGCAGGAACGCGAATCCGATGCCCAGCGCGAGCAGAGCCACGGTTGCCCAAGCGAATAGCGTGGTGCTCTCGCGGATCGGGTGAAGGACGTTCTCGAGCGGAATGAAATCGATCAAGTACCATCCGGTAGATGAGGATGAGACGGCATTGAGCAGGAACGATTGGCCGTTCAGCTCCGTTACGGTAGACAGCTTGTCTCCTAGAGACATGGAGGAGAGCTGGCGCGTGATCTCGTGAATCGTCACGCTGTCCGCATCATAATTCGTAATCAACCGCCCTGACGGTTGATAGAGGAACGGGTCGCCGTACTGCTTGAAAGCATCCAGCATGGAGCGGATATTCTCGGCCGGGAACGCGGCCTCCAGCATGAGGGCGCTGCTCTGTTCGGTGTCCGCGATTCGCAGGACGAATTCGCCGCTATGGCTGTTCCCCGTACCGGAAGGCGTGTAGTTCCAATTGGGCGAAAGCGGCGAGAGCACGTCCAGCGACGAGCTTCTCCGCTGCGGATCGGAGGATAGCACGTCGCCGGTAGCCGGGAAGTAGATGGTGATCGAGTTCGACCACGCGCTGGCCGTGCTCTGCAGCGCAAGCTTTTCCATAATGGTAAGCCGCAAATCGTTCCGTTCCAGCAGATGAGCAATGCTAGGGAGATTGGCGTAGTCGCGCAAGGAAGGATCGTGCAGCAGATTATAGGCATTCAAGGCCAATTGGTCGATATTATTCTCGATCTGGCTTAACAGAAATTCCAGTTGTTTCAGGTGAGAGGCTTGCAGCTCCTGCTTAACGGAGTTCGTCGTAGTCGTGACGGTATACCCGTATAGAACGGCGATCACGATCAGCAGCATGGCTAGGAACGTGAGCATCTTGGCGAACAAGCTCCATTGAATACGTAAGCGCATGTGTAACCTCCTGCTTGGGCTCATACTGCCTAAGCCTAGTGTACCGTAAAAAGCGTGCCGATGGTGCGAAAAATAAGTACAATAGACATAAGACGGCACACAACGTTAAGGAGAGAGTGCGGATGAGGCGACTCGGCATGGCGGCACTGCTGGCAGCCCTGGGCGTTATGGCATTGGCGCTGCTGGCAGCGTGTTCGAATCAGGCGCCGGCGAACGAAGGCAACGAGGCGAATGAAGGCCGTGAGGCTAAGCCTGAACCCTATACGATGACGACGGTAGGCGCGTTTAAGGCAGACCTCGTATTCAAGAACGGCGAGACGCTCGAGGATAACGTGCACCTGCGCTGGGCAGAGGAACGGCTCGGCATTCGCATCCGTTACTTGTGGACTGTACCGGCTTCGATATTTGACACGAAGCTGCAGCTTGAGCTGGAGGCAGGCCGCCCGGTACCGGATGTCGTAACGATACGGAGCGACTCCGTCCATACGCTGATCGATTCCGGCAAGTTCCGCGAGGTAGGCAGCCTGTTCGACCGCTATGCCTCGGATACGTGGAAGAAAGCGATGAACGAGAGCGCGGATATATGGGAGCCCTATATGCGGGGCGGCAGCAAGTATGCGATTCCGATTCTCGATTATGCGCATAACTCCGAGTCCGTGCTCTGGATCCGGACGGACTGGCTGGATAAGGTCGGTCTGGAGGCGCCGCGCACGATCGAGGAACTCGTGCAAGTCATGCGAGCCTTCACATGGGAGGATCCGGACGGCAACGGCAAACAGGATACGCACGGCTTAGCACTGTCGCTCAAGGCCGGAGAAAAGGGGGTTATGGGCGATACGAGCTGGATTTTTGGTGCGTACGGCACGATCCCAGGTCAATGGAATGAGGCGCCGGACGGCAGTCTCGCGTACGGCTCGATTCATCCCGGGGCAGGCGAAGCGCTTGCGGCCATGCAGGAATGGATGGCGGAAGGGCTGCTCGAAGGCGAGGCGGAGCTGATGGATGAGCATGCGGCGGCGAACAGCTTCATCGAAGGCAAGGCAGGCATGATCGCAGGTCCGCATTGGATGGTGTACTGGCCGCTGGGCAGTATGAATTCAGGGACATCCGCTGCATCGTTCAAGGCATTCCCGATTCCTGCAGGCCCTGAGGGCAAGGTCGGCCGCAGGGGCGCGCATGTCCGCAATGGGGCGATTCTGATCAGCGAGTCGATGGAGCAGCCGGAGCGGTTCTTCGAGTACCAGAATTATCTCTTCGATTACTATGCGCTTCACGACGGCGAATTCAAATACGGACTGGCAGAGAACTATGATTGGTCGACTGTCGACGGCAAGCCTTCCAACGATCCGAAGCGGGTGCCTGGAGGCGCGGTCCGCGTCGCTTCCTATACGCTCACCTTCGACGGTGCCCGCATTCCGTCGATGTGGCGCGAGGCAGGGCAGCCGAATGCGATCGAGACACTGCTCTCGCAGGAGGACAGCTCGATGCTCGATCGGTTCCAAGGCGCGCCGACACGGACGCAGAAGTCGACGCGCAACCTGATGAGCAAGCTGGAGGAAGAGACGTATAGGCAGATTATCTACGGAGAGATGCCGGCGAGCGCTTTCGAGGATTATGTCCGCAGATGGAGAGGCCTTGGCGGCGACCGCATCACGGATGAGGTTAACGAATGGTGGGAGAAGCAGTAACGCAAGGGAATGCACCCATGCGGATTCGACGATTCTGTAGGGGAGGTTAGGCATAACATGGACACAACGTATCTGCTTGCGATCGATCAGGGAACGACAAGCTCTAGGGCGATCTTGTTCGACGGTCGCGGCAATATTGTGGCGAAGGCGCAGCAGGAGATCAAACAATATTACCCGCAGCCGGGCTGGGTCGAGCACAATGCCAATGAGATCTGGATATCCGTCCTCGGCGTGGCAGCCACGGCGCTGTCGGAGGCCGGCATATCGGCGAGCGAGATTGCGGGGATCGGCATTACGAATCAGCGCGAGACGACAGTCATATGGGATCGCCATACAGGCCGGCCGATCCATCATGCGGTCGTATGGCAATCGCGGCAGACGTCCGAGATCTGCGAAGCGTTGAAGGCGCGGGGGCTGGAGCCGCTGTTTCGCGAACGTACCGGACTGCTCATCGATCCGTATTTTGCCGGGACGAAGGTGCGCTGGCTGCTCGATCATGTCGACGGCGCGCAGGAGAAGGCGGAGCGCGGCGACCTGCTGTTCGGCACGATCGATACGTGGTTGATCTGGAATCTGACGGGCGGCGCCGTGCATGTGACCGACTACACGAATGCCTCGCGGACGCTGATGTATGATATCCATCGCTTGGATTGGGACGATGAGCTGCTCGAGGCGCTCGGCGTGCCGCGCGCGATGCTGCCGGAGGTGCGATCGTCCTCGGAGGTGTACGGGCATACGGCAGCGCATCACGCTTGGGGCGCCAGCGTCCCGATCGCGGGAATAGCCGGTGATCAGCATGCCGCATTATTCGGGCAGGCTTGCTTCGAGAAGGGAATGGCCAAGAACACGTACGGAACCGGCTGCTTCATGCTGATGAACACGGGCGACAAGGCCATAGCCTCCAAGCATGGTCTCTTGACGACGATCGCATGGGGGATAGGAGGCAAGGTCGAATACGCGCTGGAAGGCAGCGTGTTCGTGGCAGGTTCCGCGATCCAATGGCTGCGCGACGGCCTGCGCATGATTAAGGCAGCATCGGATTCGGAGACGTATGCTGCCCGCGTCGAATCTTCGGAAGGCGTGTACGTCGTGCCGGCCTTCGTCGGCTTGGGGACGCCCTATTGGAACAGCGACGTTCGCGGGGCGATCTTCGGACTGACGCGGGGGACGAGCAAGGAGCATTTCATCCGCGCGACGCTGGAGTCGCTGGCGTATCAGAGCAAGGATGTGCTCGATGCGATGGAGGAGGATGCTGGCGTGCGCCTTAAGGCGCTTCGCGTTGACGGCGGCGCTGCCTTGAACGGCCTCTTGATGCAGTTCCAGAGTGACTTGCTCGGCACGGTCGTCGAGCGGCCGTCCAATCACGAGACGACCGCGCTCGGCGCGGCCTATCTGGCGGGTCTCGGGGTCGGCGTCTGGAGCGGCCGAGAAGAGCTGGCTGCGCTGTGGCAGATGGATCGGCGCTTCGAGCCGGCCATGGACGAAGCGCGGCGCAGCCGGTTATATGGCGGATGGCGACGAGCCGTGCAGGCGGCGATGGCATTCTGAAATGTGCCGGTGCATTAGTTTGCAGGGTCCATTGCATGAAGTACAGTGGGCTGCCTTAAAGGACGGTTCTTGCAGTAGTTGGATTGCGCAGACTCCAACGGAAGCGAATAGAATTGGCTTGAGCGGTGCAACCACGGACTTCCAACCCTCGTCAATATTGTACTGGGGGGATTGGTATGCGGAAAATATGGCTGGCGGCGGCCGGGGCACTGGTGTTCGTGACGGGCTGCGGATCGAAGGACGTTACGGAAGATAGGATGCCTGCGTCGATGCCGAGCGATTTCAACTTCTCCGTCAGCTATGGGTACGGTGACAGGACGAAGAATGAAATCAACACTTATGCGGATACCGTCACCAAAGATCTCATCATGAACGGCGCAGCCTCTGCGAAGATCGCGTTAAGCGACGACGAAATGCGAGAGATCTATGCGAAGATGATAGAGATGGATATGATGGCCGCGAAAAAGCTTCCGAAGAAAAACGGATGCTTCCAAACGCCAAGCAATGAAGAAAGTTGGAAAGTTACAGTCAACGGAGTGACGACATCCTTCACATGGACGGACGAATATTGCGTGATGACGGATGATGCAGATCAATTATTGGCATTAAGAAGATTCATCCACGGCATCGTCGAAGCCAAAGCGGCATACAAGGCATTGCCTGCTGCAGAAGGCGGCTATGATTGATAGACGCGGGGAAAAGCCATAACGAAACAAGGGAGACAGGCAGCATGCCTAGTCTCCCTTGTTTCGTTACAGCCGTATTATTCGATCATCAGAATCTCGCGGAGATCCGCTTCGGTTAACGTGGACAGCGCTTCCTGCCCCGGCTGGATCACTTCCTCGACGAGGCTCATCTTGCGCTGCTGGAGCTCGTACATCTTGTCCTCCACCGTTCCTTCGGCGACGAGCCGAATGACCTGCACGACGTTCTTCTGACCGATCCGGTGCGCGCGGTCCATCGCCTGCTGCTCGACGGCAGGGTTCCACCACAGGTCATACAGAATGACCGTATCCGCGCCGGTCAGATTCAAGCCCGTTCCGCCTGCCTTCAGCGAGATCAGGAACAGGTCGCGCTCGCCGCCGTTGAATCGATTGCAGAGCTCGACGCGTTCGGAGGGCGGCGTGCTGCCGTCCAAGTAGAAGAACGGCACGCCTTGCTCGCCGAGCGTCCGGCCGATCAAGCCGAGCATCTCCGTGAATTGAGAGAAGACGAGCAGCCGCTTGCCGGCGCTGCGGCATTCTTGTACCAGCTCGAGGAGTTGCTCGAACTTGGCGGAACTCCCCGTGTACCCTTCGACGAACAAGGCCGGGTGGCAGCAGAGCTGCCGAAGCCGCGTCAAACCGGCCAGAATCCGAATCCGATTCCTCCCCAAATCATCCTGCGCGAGATGCTGCAACGTCTCCTGCCGCAATTCCGCCAAGTATGCCGTGTAAAGCTTCTTCTGCTCCGGCAGCAACTCGGAGGCCTGGAGCGACTCGATCTTGTCCGGCAGCTCCCGCAGCACGTCCCGCTTCAAGCGGCGGAGCAAGAAAGGCCGGATCCGCTTCGCGACCGTCTCCCGCGAGAGCTCGGCGAACGCCTTGCGAGGCCCGAACAGCTCAGGGAATACCGCATCGTAGATCGACCACAATTCCTCCATCCGGTTCTCGATCGGCGTACCCGAGAGCGCGAACTTGTTCCGGGCTTGGAGCGCCTTGACGGCCTGCGCGGTCTGGGTCGTATAATTCTTGAACATCTGGGCTTCATCGAGGATCAGCGTGTGGAAAGGATGGTCGATGTACGCGGCCAGATCCATGCGCAGCAGCGGGTAGGAGGTGATGATCACGTCTACGTCCAATCCGAGCTCCGAGTCCGAACCAGCAAGCGCGTCCAGACTGCCGTTCCCGCCGGCAGCGCGCTTCACGAGCCGCTTCCGCTCCACCTTGGTCCCGTCCGCGATGACCGAACGTACCTCGGGCGCGAAGCGCCGCAGCTCGTTCCGCCAGTTGTATACGAGCGAGGCCGGACAGACGATCAACGCCGGCATCCGCTGCGCTCGAATCTCCGGCAGGACGGAGACGAGGAACGCGATGCCCTGAATCGTCTTGCCAAGACCCATGTCGTCCGCCAGAATGCCGCCGAAGCGATAATGCGCCAGCGCTTTCAGCCATTGGTAGCCATAGGCTTGGTAATCGCGCAGCACGCCGGACAAGCTGTCAGGGACGGCATAGTCCATATTATCCGGGCTGCGCAAGTTGTCGAGCAGCCGTCGGAGCGACTTGCCGAGCCTCACGGCAGATCCCGGTCCTCCAGCGTCCAAGAGATGCAGGCCGCGAACGGCCGGCACGCGCAGCATGCCGCCGTCCAGTGCCGGGTGGTGCATGCCCGTCTCGTTCATGATGCGGATGATCTCTTGGAAGTCTGCGCTCTCAAGCGGGACGAGCGCACCGCCCGGCAGCCTGTGGTAGCGCCGCTTCGCCGCAAGGGAGCGCACGAGCTCCCGAATCTCGTCCTCCGGAATGCCTTCCAGCTCGAACTTGAACTCGAGCCAGTCGGTTCGCTCATCGATGTCAGCCCGCACCTGCGGCTGCATCCCGGTCACGACCCTTGCCTTGACGGCGGTCGTTGCGAACACCTGCACGAGCTCCTCCAGCTGCGGCACGGTATGGTACAGGAAGTCGTACTCGCCTTCCTCTTCCTCCATGAAGTAGCCTTCCTCGGTCTTGGCGAAGCGGCTCTGGTCCATAAGCGCGAGAATGCGCTGCTCCTTCTCGCCGTCCCGCACGAGAATGCGGCCTTGTCCGCGGTCCCGAAGCGCCGCATCGAGCGGATTCACGACGATGTCCCCATATTGGAACTCCAGGCCGGCCAACAGCCGGTCGCGCACCCGATCCAGATACAGCCGAGCTTTCAGCGGCGTCTGCACGATGCGATCCGCCACCGCTTGCTCGATCTTGACGCTGCCGAGCTTCATCAGACCCGGAATGACTTTCCCGATGAACGGCTCAACCTGCTCCGGCGGGATGAGGACGCGCCGGCCGCGCGCCGGCTCGAGCATCTGCTTCATCTCCGCCAGCCTGCGGCAGGCCTCGTCCGGAACGCGATGGAGCCGGCCGTCGGCGTAGACGAATCCATAGCCTTCCATGACGAGCAGCTCGTCCAGTCCTTCAATGTCGAAGCTGCAGCCTGCAGCTTGCCCCGCGTCGTCGAAGGTGTATTGCAGCGGAAGCGGGTCGTCCGTCATCTGCAGCCCCGCATGAGTCTGCCGTCCATACTCGAATTGCACGTCGGCAGCTTGCTGTAGAAGGGGCAGCAGCGGCTCCCACGCGTATGGCGGGATCGTCAGCAGCCGATCGCTCCCGGTCCGATTCCGCGTGAAGGTATTCGCGTAGCCCGAAGTCTCGCGATAGAGACGTTCATTGCGCAAGATGGCGATCAGCGTGCGCACGACGGCGTCATCCTCGGGGCTGAAGCGGAACCGTTCCGGCTCGTAGGCAAAATGCTTCGCAAATGCGATCGTCTGCCGTCCTTGAACCGCGTCGAGCAAATCCCGAATGCGCTGCACGATGTAGGTTCGCTGAGGACCCACCCGCATCTCGATCCCCAGCATATGCTTCTTGTACCCGTAAGGTATCGGACGCAGAATGAACGTCGTTCGCAGCTTCTCCCTTGCATCGAACCGGGAATAAGCGCCGCTCTTCAGCACCGTGCTGCCTTCGTCGAACAAATTCAAGAAGTCCTTGGCCAGCCTCTGGTCGACTGGGGACGCCTTCTCCTTGCCGCTGTCGCCTCTCCCGGGATCTCCCTCGGCACTGTCCGCTTGAATCGCTGCCAATGCCGCGGCAATATGCCAGCAGAGATAACGGCCCGGCTTGACCGAGCAACTGCTGCACTCCGCATGCACGCTGCCGTCGCTGTCGATATCGACCGTCACTTGGCTCTCGCCCTTCTCGTCCTGCACGACCGCTTCATAGAACGGCTCCTCGGCTTCGTGTTCCGCATGCAGCAGAACAACCTGCCCGGCGCTGCAGCAAGCCTCCCCTTGCTTATAGGCGCTTTCGCCGCACAATATTCTAATGTCCCCCGGGGTCAATCGCGTGCTCATCTTTGTCCGTTCCATCCTTCCGCATGCAGCATGCAGCTGTCCGTTCTATTTTTCCATTGTACCAGATCCCTTGCTCCATAAGGAGAATTAGCCCGCTCAAGCCGGATAAGTGTGTTGTACTTCACAGCTTTACCCCGATGATGCGAGTAGACTGAGCGCACAAGGCGATACAGGCAGAACGAGGCGCATGGGCATGACCATGTCAAGGAAGGAATGATAGGAAATGGCGATCATTGATCCTACGGTTATCGAGCACAACCACCAATCACAAGGAGCTGCCGCATCCGGCACAGTACCGCAAACAGCCGGCGACGGCTTCTCGCGCTCAGGTTTCATCCTTGCTGCTATCGGAAGCTCCGTCGGTCTCGGCAACATGTGGAAATTCCCATACATTACGGGCATGTACGGAGGCGCGGCGTTCTTCCTGCTCTTCATCGTCTGCCTCGTGCTCATCGGCCTGCCGATTCTGCTGGCGGAGCTGGCGATTGGTCGCGGAGGGCGGGGCGATACGTCATCCTCGTTCGATCGGCTGTCCCGCAATCGGATCTGGGGCAGGCTCGGCTTCCTCTCGGTGATCGGCGCCTTCATCATCATGTCATTCTATGCGGTCGTCGCAGGCTGGACGCTGCATTACACGGCCATCTCCTTCTCCGGATCGCTCTATGACGGCAGGGATTACGGCGCGATCTTTGCTTCGTTCACCAGCGGCTGGGTGCCGCTGTACTGGCAGTTCGCGGTCATGGTCATCTGCACGTTCGTGCTCTACAAGGGCATCTCCAAAGGAATCGAGGCGTTCAACAAGGTGCTGATCCCGCTGCTCGTCATCATCCTGATCGTGCTGATGGTGCGCGCGCTGACGCTGCCGAACGCGATGGACGGCGTGCGGTTCTTCCTTGAGCCGGACTTCTCGAAGCTGACGCCGCAATCCGCGCTGGTTGCGCTCGGCCATGCCTTCTTCTCCCTATCGCTCGGGATGGGCACGATGCTGACCTACGGCGCTTACGTCGATAAGAAGCAATCGCTGCCGACGGCCTCTTGGGCGATCGGCGCGGGCGATCTGCTGTATGCGCTGCTGGCCGGCCTCATCATCTTCCCGACGGCATTCTCGGTCGGCATGGAGCCGGGGCAGGGACCCGGACTCGTGTTCATGGCGCTGCCCGGCGCGTTCCAAGCGATGCCGTTAGGCGGATGGATCAGCGGCTTCTTCTTCATCGTGCTGGCCGTCGCCGCGCTCACGTCTGCCGTATCGATCCTTGAGGTGCCGGTCGCCTATGCCCGTACCAAGTGGAACTGGAGCAGGAACAAGGCCGTCGTATGGGTCGGGATCATCGTCTTTCTCGTGGGCATCCCGGCTGCGTTGTCGGTCGGAGGTCCGATGGGGGACGCAACGCTGATGGGCAAGACGTTCTTCGACTGGATGGACTATCTGTCGGCTAACGTGCTGCTGCCGATCGGCGGCATGGTCGTGACCTTGTTCGCTGGTTATGCCTGGAAGCGCGCCGGCGAGGAAGCGGGGATCAGCGGCATGATCTATCGCGTCTGGATGATTATGCTGCGCTACGTGGCGCCGATCATCATCCTGCTGATCTTTCTTCACTCGGTAGGGCTGCTGGGCTAGTAAAAATCGGACCATGTTTGTGATGCATTTCACATACAAGAGCCGCATCGCGCGTTATGCTTCTAACAAGGGAAGTTCACGACCCGCATTAGATCAAGGAGGGATTCGCAATGAGACATCAATACTCGGACCAGTATCCCGTCGTTATAGGCCATCCGCTCTATCAGATGAACGAATCGATTCAGCGCCTGCAGGAAGAGCACGTGCTGCTTAAAGAATCCTTGAACGAGCTGTATGCCATCGCGAAGTCGATCGGAAGGACGGAAGAGCCGATCACGTGGGTGTCCGCGCTTCGGACGCTCCGGGAGAAGACGATCGCTTACTTGGGAGAGTTGCATGAGCATGCCCGGTGGGAGGACGAGGAGCTGTTCCCGATGGTGCAGACGTATCTCGGCGAAGAACCGGAGCAATTCACCTTCATGGAACAGGAGCATGAGCTCGCGGAGCAGTATATCCAGGCATTCCTCGAGGCGTCGGAGCGTGCGCCGGTACGCAAGCATGAAGCGACGGAAATGGCCTCGTACCTGATGCAAGCCTACACGGTGCTGAACAACCATTTTCGCATGGAGGAAGAGGTCATTATCGCGCTGTGGGAGCGGGCAGACGATTACGGCTACTAGGCGCGCGAATAACGACGGCAGCGACAGCCCATCTTAGGGATACACCCTAAGGTGGGTTTTTTCGACATTGCCTTAAGAAATTTGAAAAAGATTGAAATCTATCGGCTGTTAGTTACGTATAACTATTGCCGGCCAAGCTCACTTTATGAATAGCGCAGTGCCGGCTGATACTAACAGGGAGTCAGAGGGGAGATTTCACATTGGATTCATTATGGTTAGAGTATGCATGGGCGTTGCTGATTCTAATCGGTCTGGAAGGCCTGCTGTCGGCCGATAACGCGCTGGTGCTGGCCGTCATCGCGAAGCATTTGCCGGAGGATCAGAGGAAAAAGGCGATCAACTACGGTATCATCATGGCCTTTGTTTTTCGGTTCGGGGCACTGTTCGCCATTTCCTTCATCGCCAACGTATGGCAGGTGCAGGCGATCGGCGCCGCTTATCTGCTGTATCTGGGCTTGAAGCACATCATTCAAGCGCGCTTCGGGAAGAAGAACGAGAATATTCGCAAGGACGACGAGAAGCAGGCCGCAGGCAAGGGTTTCTACCCTACTGTAGGTAAAATAGCGCTCGCGGACCTCGCCTTCGCGATCGATTCCATTCTGGCTGCGGTTGCGTTGGCACTCGGATTGCCGGATTCGCCGCTCGGCAACTTCGGCGGCATGGACGGCGGCAAATTCATCGTGGTCGTGCTCGGCGGAATCGCCGGCTTGATCTTGATCAAATACGCGGCTACCTGGTTCGTTCAGCTGCTGGCTCAACGTCCGGCGCTGGAGACGACGGCTTATGCGATCGTCGCTTGGGTTGGGGTGAAGCTCGCGGTCATCACGCTTGCCCATGAAGATATCGCCGTGCTGGATCATGATTTCCCTCACAGCACGGGCTGGACCTCTGTCTTCTACATCGTCCTCGTGGCGATCGCGCTGATCGGCTGGTTCGCTCCGAGCAACAAGGCGGCCAAGGCAGGCAACGCATAATCGAGCAATGCAGCAGGACAAGCCGGAGCGTTCTCCCCTGGCGGGGAAAGCTCCGGCTTTCATAATATTAGATCAGCCAGAAAATCTGGCTAGCCTTGCAGCGCATTCACAGCTTCCGAAAAAGCATCGCTGTATTGCTTGTACAATCCGGTGTCAAAATTGTAATTCGCGTCATTTGCCTTCGGAGGATTATCTTGAAGGATGTTATACAAGTTATCGATCTCGCCTGACACCTTCGTCCACAATTGTTTTGCCTCATCATGTTGAGAATCTAAACCTTGGATATACGTATCGTATTCTGCTTTCTTGTCCATCGTCTTGCCAAGTTGTTGGATCATGAAGTCGATATCCATGGTATCTCCGGTTGCATCAGTTCCGCGGCGTGCATAGTGGCCGATGTTAACAAACCCATCGTTCCAAATGTCCCCGATGAGGAAGTTGTTAATTTCCATTAATGTTGACTCCACAGTGGGCTTTTCATCTGACTGAGTCGAAGTATCGAGCTGTATCCCCGCTTCCTTAAAAGCTTGCTCAATCTGTTCTTGCATTTTCTCCTCTTCGGATTTCTCTTTTCCGCAGCCGACGAATACAGACAGCGCTACTAAGCACAGGACGATGTAAAACCTCTTCGACAATTTGGTTGCCCCCTATATTTACAATAATTTCCCAACTTGAATAATATCGGTTTTGCTTAGTTGAATATAAAGAGGTTTATTCCTTACGCCCGTTATTGCTGTGCCGCGAGCCATGCCTCACGCCACGCACGGACACTGGGGTACCGCTCCTCAGGAATCGGCGAGACGGCTCGAAGAGCCGTTCGATGCAACGCTTCGGACGCTCTCCAATCGCGTGCATCGCGGCTCCCGTCATTCGCCAGGAAGACGAATGCGCAAGCCCCCATCGTGAACACGTTCGTCCTAGGGTCGATCCGGCTGCCCCTGACGAACTCCTCCGGCGCCATGAACCGGCTGGAGCCGAACAGCCGATCCGCTTCGAGCGTGAACGGGCCCTTCGTATAGTGATCGAAGTCGCATAGGTGCAATTCGCTCCGCGAGAAGTCGTAGATCATCGCCCCATCGTAAAAATCGACCGCCACATAGCCCTTCTGCTCCAGATAGACATGGACTTCATAGACGGTATTCAGCGCAGTTACGATAGCATTCACGGGCAGTTGCCTGAATCTGAGGTGGGAAGAGTCCGGGTGGCTGCGGCCTTCGTGTCCGGGATATTGCGGCGTGTACAGCACTTCGCCGTCGACCCACTCGTACACTTGCGCATAGCCGCTGCGGTCTTGGAAGGCGTGGAGCAGCTTCGGAATGCGGCGGTGCGAGATGTCTCGATGAAAGGCGGCCGCGTTCGCCATGTGCGCGATGGAAGCCGGCTTATCCGAATACTTGACGAACCAATTGCGGCCTGCGGCGTGCAGGCCATAGGAGATACAGCCGGAATCCTGTCGGTCGAAGACGCGGAACACCGTTCCGATCTCTGCAAGGTACGAGCTAAGATCGCCGGCAAGCTGCCGGACGTCAAGAAGAGGATGATTCATCGGTAGTCAGCCCCCGGTCCATTGGGCGACTTGGCGTGGATGAGATAGTAGAAACCCGTACAGCGGATGCCTGATTCGTCGCGATGATGCTCGAATCGGCGCTGAATGTCGTCGTAGCACTGCGCCTTGACCCAACGGGCGAATGATTCGCTCTGGCCGAAGCAGACCATGGCGAGAATGTCCTCCGGCGTCGGGATGCAGGTCGTCTCGCGCAGCACCTGCATGTCCAGTATGCGCAGGGAGCCCTCCGCCATGCGCTGTCGGATTCGGTCCAGGATCGGGGTGCCGGGCTCCGGCGGGCCGAACAGTCCGGGGAAGATGGCGCCGAGCTCGCCGCCTTCGCCGTTCCCGTCACCGGGATGGAGCGCCAGCAGCTCCGCGCCTGGGCGTAGTATCCGGGCAGCTTCGGGGTACCAACTTGTCGGTCCTTTCTTCGTATAGGCGAAGTCGAAATAGTCGTTCTCGAATGGAAGACCGTCGTGCGTCCGGCCGAGCACATAGCGGACATTCGGTTTCCGATATAACCGGTTCGCCGTCGCCAGGAAGCCCTCCGTCATGTCATAGCCCACGACTTCATCGGCATAATCCGCCCAGCGGCACGTATACTCGCCGTGGCCGCAGCCGACATCGAGCGTCCTGCCGTGCACCAATCGGGACAACTCGCGCGTAAGCCGATCCTCGGCAGACTCGCCTTCCGCGACGGCAGTCCACGGGAAGGCGTAGCGTCCAGTCTGTGCAGCTAGCCGCGTGCACCATGCGAGCGTCTGCGTCGGTAGCCATTGCGGGTGCTCTGTAACGTTCGGGAAAAGGATAAAGCGTCACCTCCATTAAGATCTGTGCCGGCCGGCATGACCTAATGTATCCGAAATTTTCCCAAAAATATAGACTTATAATGATCGGCAAGGTATACTACTATCATAAGGAGCGAAACATGCGCCCTTCTATTTGATAGCACCCGCTACTATAGAGCAGACACCCGTTAAGGGTGTCTTTTTTCATGACTGCGGTCATTATTCGACCGAATCGTACCGCACCGCGCTGCACCGCGCTGCACCACGCCACAGCGAAACCGCACTTTACTTGGCCGCACCGGGTTGAACCACGCCATGCAGCACCAGACCAACACGCACCGCACTAGGGCTGCACAACGCAGACGTGCCGCACACGTCGGAACATGCCGCACACGTCGGAACATGCCGCACACGCCGGACTGTGATGAACACGCCGGGACCGTGCCGCATATATCGGACCGCGCTGCACACGCCGGGCCGTGCCGCATATGCCGCACTCCATCACATCGCACGCGACACTTACAGCCGCCCACCGTCCACTTCGCCGGCGCATCATACCGGAGCATAAGGGGAAATCGTACAACTAAATTCTCGATTCGTTGGTAATTCCGATGAATAGTGTGGAATCGTGCAGTTAATCCACCGTAAAATCCTCTCTTATGCGGAATATTGCCATAATAGATGTACATTTCTGCACGATTTAGATCGTTGAAGGATGCGCCGTGAAATAACGGTACGATTTACCGCTGTTGTATGCCGGAGTGGACCTACACCACCTACACCACCTACATCACCTATCACCTACTCCACTAACCGATAGCTCTCGTCCGTCATTTCCAACGAGCCGCGCAGGCCCGAGCTGGCGTAGACGAGCCCCTCCGTCGTGATGAACAGCGCATCCGTACCCTCTCTCGCTTCGACGAAGTCAAGGCCTTTCTCAAGTCCCAGCGAGAAGATCGTCGTCGACATCGCGTCCGCATCGATCGACCGATCGGTCACGATCGTGACGCTAAGCAGCCCATTGCTCACGGGATAGCCGGTGTCCGCATCGAAAATATGATGATAAGCGACGCCGTCTTCGATGAAGTACCGCTCATACACGCCGGAGGTCACGATCGTCTTGTCCGTCACGCGGACTAAGCCGATATGCTCGCCGCGGTTCTCGCCGGGATCTTGAATCCCGACGGTCCATGGACTGCCGTTCGGTTTGGCGCCCATGGCGAGAATGTTGCCGCCCAGGTCGATAATGGCACTCTCGAAGCCTTGCGACCGCAAATATTCCGCGATGACGTCTGCGGCGTACCCCTTCGCGATTGCTCCTAGATCGAGCGACATTCCGGGAGCGAGCAGCTTAATCGTGCGTGCTTCGGGATTCAGCTCGACCTGCCGATAATCGATGAACGTCAGCGCTTCTTCGATCGCGGATGCCGTCGGCACCGTCGCGCCTTCCTCCCCTATGCCCCAGAGCTCAACGAGCGGTCCGACCGTCGGCTCGAACTTGCCGCCTGAAGCTTCCGCATAGCGAAGCGCGGTTGCGACGACATGGTAGGTCTGCTCGGATACCTGCACAGCTTCTTTGCCTGCCCGTTTATTGACATGGTCGAGCTCGCTGCCCTCCAGCTGCCGGTTCATCTGCCGGTCGATCCCATGCAGCAGCTCCTCGATCTCCGCGAAATGTGCGGACGTCATACCGGCATCGTATACCCGTACGCTGACAAGCGTATCGAAGATGAAGTAACTCTCCGATATCGGCAGCTCGCGTGAGCCGCCGCCCGCGGCCGCGCCGTCGGATTCGCCTTGCCGACTGCAGCCGGCTAATACGACAATCAGTAGGAACAGCAAATATAGCCTCGTTCTATGCATCGTCTACACCCCATTCAGACTTCCTGATCCAAGGTTATCAGATGGCATCGGCAGCGAATGTGAGATTC
>JAEZCJ010000109.1 GCA_023433615.1 Bacillota bacterium
AGTAGTTGAGGTAGAGGTTCGCAAGCAGTGGAGAGATGACCCCGCCTTGCGGTGTACCCAAATCTGACCGCCTTACGTTTCCTTCTTCCATAACCCCCGCACCTAACCACTTCCGCACCAGTTTCAATACTCGCCTGTCGCTGATTCGCATTCCCACCAGCTTCATGAGCTTCTCTTGATTGATGTTGTCGAAGTAGCCTTGGATGTCGACGTCGACCACCCAATTCCCTTTGCGGTTGCATGCTTTTCGGATACGTTCCAACGCTTGTTTCGCGCTTCGCTTTGGCCTGAACCCGAATGACGTTTCTTGAAAATCCGCTTCAAAGATGGGTTCAATGACTAACTTGGTCGCCATCTGAATGACGCGGTCTCTGACCGTGGGAATGCCCAGCGGGCGCTTCTTGCCATCCTTCTTCGGGATGTAGTGGCGCCTTACGGGTTGTGGATGATATTTGCTTTCTTTAAGAAGCCGCTGACATTCGTGCACGAAGAATATCTCTCCTTGCCTTTCGATGTCCGCTAGCGTCTCTCCATCCACTCCAGCTGAGCCCTTGTTGGCTCTTACTCTTCGCCATGCTTCCCACAGGATGTCTAACCGATAGACCTTGTCATACAGTGCGTGAAATCTACGCCTCCTGCTTTCCTTGGCCGCATGACCTAGTTTCTCTTGGAGTTGTTGAACGTTTTCCTTTGGTGTCGTTAGCCATTCGGCATTCACTGACTCGTACCTCCTCAAGAAACTTGAACAAAGCAGGGCTCCTTCCCTCCCGCAGGTTGTGTTGTCCTGCGTTCCTCGGTACTATGAGCCCCTCGGACTCCCTTCCTGCAGACGTCTCATTTCACCGGTTCGCTTATAGAGCGTCTATTTACAGCCTCAAAAAAAAACTGTGCAGGGGAGGGTCTCCCCAGTTCACTGCATCTTCTTTCATACCATGCCGCTCCCTCTACGCCGGAGGATTCGTCGCTGTCGCTCCAAGTTCTGAACAGCTTCCTTGGCCTTCATCCAGTTGTGCGAGATTCGGCTTCCTCTTTGCCCTCTTGCGAGGCCTTTTTGACGACGCGGCAAGATTCACTTCATGTTACGGCCTGACATGTTGCTCGCCCTGTCTCCGACAGGTACTTTCGTCGATACGCTTCTACGCACAGATTTCGCCATGCGCAGGTATCCTAGCTACGCGGGGGCTTGGCCCCTCCCGCGACCGGACTTTCGCCGGCTAGAAGATGCGTGCTTAGCTGGGCACGCCGCAACGCAAAAACCGCCAGGCATCATGCTGCCTGACGGTCACAATCGCGATACTGTAGTCTAATCCCAATTCAGCTTAACTTCGCTGCCCGTGCGCGACGATTCGTAGATCGCGCTCAGGATGCGATTGTTCACGTAACCCGACAGCGCAGGCGAGATCGGCTCCTTGCCTTCACGCAGGCACGCGATAAAGTGCTTGCTCAGCAGGATGCGGTCTTCTTCCCCATCCAGCGGTTCAAGATCCTTCTCGACGACGTCGTCGCCCTCATGCGTCACGATCGAGCCCTTGTCCCCGACGATCGCGCCGCCTGCATCGGTCCCCATCAAGTGCACGAACGGCTCCTGCGTGAACCCGGCCGCATGCGCGGCCCAGCTGACTTCGAGAGACAGCGTCGAGCCGTCATCCATCTTGATGAGGGCCGTCGCCAGATCCTCGACGTCATAGTAGCCGTCCCAATTCGGCGTGCCCCATGAGCCGATGCCCGTGCGCCGCGGTCCGAATTCCGCATAAGTCGTCCCGTATACCGATACAGGCTTCGGGTTGCCCATCAAGTACAGCGTCATGTCGAGCATATGGACGCCGATATCGATCAGCGGGCCGCCGCCGGACTCATCCATGCGCGTGAACCACGTGCCCCAGCCCGGAATGCCCTTCTTGCGGAACCAGCCGGTCTTCGCATTGTAGATACGTCCCAGCTTGCCCTCTTCCACCTGCTGCTTGAGCGCGCGCGCGACGCCGCTCCACCGCATCTGGTGCGCCATCATCAAGATGCGTCCCGATTGCTGCTTCGCCTCCAGGATGGACTTCGCCGCTTCGGCGCTGATCGCCATCGGCTTCTCGAGCAGCACGTGCTTGCCCTTCTGCAGCGCTTCGATCGCCAGCGGCGCATGATATTTATTCGGAACGCCGATCACGACGGCATCGACGTTCGCGTCATCGAACATTTCTTGCGGATTCGCATATACCTTAGCCAGGCCGTGCTCCTGTGCGCGCTGCTCGGCTAGCGGCAGGTACGCATCGGTAACGCCCGCAATTTCCACATCATCCAGCTTGCCAAAAACGTTCAAGTGCACGTTGCCGATATTGCCCGCGCCGACAACGCCAATTCGAATCTTCGCAGTCATAGTTGGCCGTTGGCTCCTCTCCAGAATAAGAATGAATCCCATATTCCGCTTAAGTATACGCGCTTATGCACGGCAATCTCTATGCTCGCGTTTGGCGTCCTTGTGTCCGCTTTTGGCTTATTGGCCGTTAATTTTCCAGGTCTCGCCATGCATCAAGAGGAGCAGTCTCTCACGCGGAATGCCGAGCGCAAGCCTCCCTGCCTCCAGCCGGTCGAGCGCTTCGCGCGGCGTATCATCAGCCAGCTTGAACGCGCCGTAATGCATAGGCACGAACCAGCTCGCCTCCGTATCCAGGTATGCCTGCAGCGCCTCCTCGGGCGACACGTGCTGCGGACCCATGAACCATTCCGGCTCGTAAGCCCCGATCGGCATCATCGCGATGTCGATGGCGAACCGCCGGCCGATATCGGCGAACCCCCTGAAGTAGCCGCTGTCCCCGGCAAAATAGATCGTCGGTACGCGAGACACTACCGGATGTACGGTACGCGCGTCCGCATCCGCTGCCTTGTCGACGTCCGGAAGCGGCACGGAAGGCTCTGCACCGGCGTTCGCCGGACTGCTCGCGGCCGACCCTTCGATGACCCATCCGCCCCAATGCGAACGGTTCATGTCCCACGGCGTACGGCGCGCCCAATGCTGGGACGGCACGAACGTGAACTTCACGCCGCGCACGACGATCGATTCCCACCACGCGAGCTCGTGCACCCGCATGAATCCTTTTAGCTGGAGCTTCGACTTGAGTCCCGCCGGCACGAGCAGCGTCTTCGCGCCCTGCAGCCTGCGCAGCGACGTGATGCTAAGGTGATCGTAATGCGAATGCGAGACGAGCACGACATCGATCGGCGGCATATCCTCGATGGGAATGCCCGGTGCGGTCATCCGCTTGTGCAAGCCTAGCTGCTGCGCCCAGACAGGGTCGGTCACGATATTGAGCCCGGAGTGCTGCACCAGGAAGGTCGAATGCCCGATCCACGTTAACGTGGGCTCGAGCCGATTATGATGAAGGTAGGTCAGGTCAGGCCGCACGCTTGGCACGACGTAAGAGTAATCTTTTTCCCGCAATTTGCGGGTACGCTCTTGCTGCCATCTTTTGAGGTGGTTGATGGTTTTCTCCGTGTACACATAGTCGAGGTTCGAAAACCGGCCTTTCCGCATGCTGTAACCTCCCGAAAGCGCGCGAAGCGAAGTTGATGCTGTCTGCATCTCGACAATGCTGCTTGAAAAGCAGCTGGCCCTCTCTATAAGATACCAATTCGTGCGTTATCCATGCAATTACCACCAGCTCTCGGCAGTGAAACATTTGGTGAATCCGCTCGAATCGAATAAGATAGGAAGAGAAGAGTACGTTCGGCGCGGCCGAACCAAGCGAGGTGGATGACATGAAGTTATTGGGGATCGAACCGACGCCCAGCCCGAATTCCATGAAGCTGAACGTCGACGAGCGGTGGCCTTCCGGACGCAGGAGCACTTATGTGCCCGGACAGTCCGAGGAAGCACCGGAGCTGCTGCAGAAGCTGCTGACTATCGAAGGGGTCCGAAGCGTCTTCCGGACAGCGGACTTCATTGCGCTGGACCGTAAGCCCGGCGCCGACTGGCAGCGCATCCTGAGCGATGCCCGCGAACTGTTCGCGGCTTCGGGCGGCGATGCCACCGGCGATGCCGCAGGCGCACAGGCCGGCGGGCCGGATGCGGCCGCCGCGTACGGCGAAGCGCGCGTCCTCGTGCAGTCGTACCGCGGCATCCCGATGCAGGTGCGCGTCCGGGTGAACGATCAGGAAGTCGCGCGAGTGGCGCTGCCGGAGGCGTTCGGGATTGCCGTACGGGAAGCGGCAGGCGCGACGATGATCATGGAGCGCCAAGTCGACGAGTACGGCATCCGCTACGGCGAGCCGGACGAGATCGCGGCCGAAGCGGCGCAAGAGCTGGCCGCCGCCTATCCCGAGGAGCGGCTGCGCGAGCTCGTCGCGGCCGCCCAAGCGGCTGGCGCAAGCGCCGGCACGGGGGCAGGCGCCGCACCGCCGCCAGTGCCCGCG
>JAEZCJ010000110.1 GCA_023433615.1 Bacillota bacterium
ACTTTCGTCGATACGCTTCTACGCACAGATTTCGCCATGCGCAGGTATCCTAGCTACGCGGGGGCTTGGCCCCTCCCGCGACCGGACTTTCGCCGGCTAGAAGATGCGTGCTTAGCTGGGCACGCCACGACAAAAAAAGGGCGCGAGCGCCCTTTTCCACGTTAGTGAAGCCAATCCGCCGCCCGCCGCCGTTACACGTTGAAGCGGAAATGCATGACGTCGCCGTCTTGCACGACGTACTCCTTGCCCTCCAGGCGCAGTTGGCCCTTCTCCTTCGCCGCGTTCATGGAGCCGGCCGCGATGAGATCGTCGTAGGAGACGACCTCGGCACGAATGAAGCCGCGCTCGAAATCGGTGTGGATGACGCCCGCCGCTTGCGGCGCCTTCATTCCCTTGCGGATCGTCCAAGCGCGAACCTCTTGCACGCCCGCCGTGAAGTACGTGTACAGCCCAAGCAGCTTGTACGCCGCGCGGATCAGACGATTGAGGCCGGATTCCTTGAGCCCGAGCTCCTCCAGGAACATCGCCTTATCTTCGCCTTCCAGCTCCGCGATCTCGGACTCCACTCTCGCGCTGATCGGCACAACCTCCGCGCCTTCGCCTGCCGCAAAAGCGCGCACCGCCTGCACGTATTCGTTGCCGTCCAAGTCGGCCGCTTCGCCCTCGCTGACGTTCGCCGCGTACAAGACCGGCTTGCTCGTGATCAGATGCAGATCGCGAATCAAGAGACGCTCGTCATCGCTCAGCTCGACGCTGCGCGCCGGCTGGTCGTTGTAGAGCGCTTCCTTCACCCGCTCCAGCACTTCGACTTCCTGCGCGTATTTCTTGTCGCCGCCCTTCATGTTCTTGCGGCTGCGGTCGATGCGCTTCTCGACGGTGTCCAGATCGGCCAGAATAAGCTCGAGGTTAATCGTCGTAATGTCGCTGATCGGATCGACCTTGCCTGCGACGTGCGTGATGTTCTCGTCTTGGAAGCAGCGCACGACATGCACGATCGCGTCGACTTCGCGGATGTGCGCCAGAAATTTGTTGCCGAGCCCTTCGCCCTTGCTCGCGCCTGCGACCAGGCCCGCGATATCGACGAATTCGAATGCCGTCGGCACCGTCTTGTTCGGCACGACCAGCTCGGTCAGCTTGTCCAGCCGCTCGTCCGGCACTTCGACGACCCCGACATTCGGATCGATCGTACAGAACGGATAGTTGGCGGATTCCGCCCCTGCTTGCGTAATTGCATTAAAAAGCGTCGACTTGCCCACGTTCGGCAAGCCGACGATACCAGCCTTCAAAGCCATGCCTTACAACTCCTTATCTCCGTATGAATCTTTCGCCATTATACCCGAACGCCCCCGACATTAAAAGCCCGTCGGCACAGCGATCGTCAAACACAGCCCTAGAGGGGCCTTCTTCGTAGACGCAGGCAAAGTCTCCGGTTAAGTACGCCCTGTATTGCCTTACTTAGCTGGCTAATTCCTTCACAACCGTGCATTTGCCCGCAAGTAAGCCCTATCGGGCCGCACTTCCCATACCGTACCCGCGTAATGTGCCGAAGTACGCCCTTTGCTGCCCTACTTCCGGTGAACCGGTCCGGTCCTTTCCTTACTCGCTTCCGCACAGCATAAGAACCCGCCGGGTTAGCGGGTTCTATGCTAGAAGCTTTAGGTAGCCGATACATTCGTCTCTGCAGCCGGAACATCCTTCTTCGGTCCGCCCTTGCGGGTGAACAAGCGCTTCGTCCGGTTCGCGAGACCGTCCATGTACGTGTACATGACGGGAATGAAGAGCATCGTGAACAGCGAGGAGAACGTCAGGCCGAATATAATCGCGATCGCCATCGGCTGGTTCGTCTCCGCCCCTTCGCCCCAGCCCAGCGCGAGCGGCAGCATGCCGAGCACAGTCGCGAGGTAAGTCATCATGATCGGCCGCACGCGGGTAGGCGCGCCTTCGAGTATCGCCTCGCGCCGGTCCATGCCTTTGCTGCGAACGATGTTGATATAGTCCACGAGGATGATCCCGTTGTTGACGACGATGCCGGCCAGCATGACCAAGCCCATGATTGACGGTATGCTGAGCGATGAGCCGGTAACGAACAATCCGATCATGACGCCTACGGTCGTCGTCGGCATCGTGAACATGATGATGAACGGATAGACGAACGATTCGAACTCGATCGCCATGACGGCATAGACGAGGAAGATCGCGAACGCAAGCGCGAGCCCAAGCTGGATGAATGCTTCTTCCATATCCTCCGTCTGACCGCCGATCGAATACGTGTAGCCGTCCGGCAGGCTCATCGAGGCCATTGCCGCTTCCACATCGGCCGATACGCTGCCGAGGTCGCGGTCAATGATGCCGCTCGACACGGTAATCAATTGCTTCTGATTCTCCCGAATAATCGATGCGGGGCCTTGCTCCTGCTTGAACTCCGCTACCGCCGCGAGCGGAACCAGCTGCCCGCTGCGCGTCGTGACGACGAGCGCATTCAAGTCCGCGATGCTGGAGCGGTTCTGCTCCGGCATGATGACGCGCACTTCGTACTCGTTGCCCGCTTCCCGATACCGCGTTGCCACTTGCCCGTTCAAGGATAGCGAGACTTCATTCATAATTTCCTGATAGGTTAGTCCATAGGATGCAGCCGTGCTGCGGTCCACGATGATGTTCAGCTCCGAGTTGCCGTCCGAGGACGACGATTCGGGGTTCAGGACGCCCGGGATGTCGCTGAGCACCCATACGATCTGTTCGCCGATCTCATGCAGCACCCGCGTATCTTCGCCGTTGACTTGAATCTGGATCGGGCTGCCGCCTCCCAGGCTGACCGTCGATTCCTCGATCGTAATCTCCGCGCCCGCGATATTCTGAACGGCCTCGCCGAGGGCGAGCACGATATCGGTCGATGAATGCTGCAGTTGGTCCTCCGGCAGCAGCTGCACCATGACGGAGGAGGTATTCGTCGCGCCTCCGAAGGGCCCTCCGTCGCCGCCGATCGTGACGGAGGTGTACTCGATGTCGCCCCGGTACGGCTCGAGCAGCGCCGTCACCTCTTCCGTCAGCGCCTTCATCTCATCCAGCTTGTACCCGCTCGGGGCGGTCATATAGATGTTCAACTGGCCGCTGCCGGATGCCGGAATGAACTCCATCCGGATGAACGGCGCCAGCGCCAAGCTGCCGATCGTCGCAAGAATCGTCACCGCGACCACGGTCTTGCGATGTCCAAGCGCCCATGCAAGCAGCTTCTTGTAGAAGGCGATCAGCACCTCAAGTCCGCGCTGGAACCAGCTCTTCTTCTTGTTGATCGCCCGGTCCGTGATCATGCGGGCCGACAGCATCGGCACGATCGTGATGGCCACGACCAAGGCAGCCACGTTCGAGAACGCGACAGTGAGCGCCATCGGAATGAACAGATCAGCCGCGATGCCGTCCACGAAGACGATCGGGACGAAGACGATCATGGCCGTGATGGCCGATGCGATAACGGACGGACCAAGCTCGGTCGCGGCCTTAATGGAAGCTTCCATACGCGACGCGCCTTTCTGCCGCTCGGATACGATGCCTTCCAAGATAACGATCGAGCTGTCGACCATCATGCCGACGCCGAGCGCAAGTCCGCCCATCGAGATGATGTTCACGGTCTGCCCGGTGAAATACATGAGCGAGAAGGTCGAGATGACCGCGATCGGAATCGCGATGCTGATAATGAGCGTCGTCCGAATGCTGCGCAGGAACAGCCATAGCACGATTATCGAGAAAATGCCGCCGTACAAGAGATTCTCGACGACGCTATCGATGGAGTCCCGGATCATCGTCGAGGAATCGAACATCATCGTCAGTTGGATGCCGCCAGGCAGCGTCTCGTTCAGCTCGTCGATCGCCTTGTACACCTCATCGGCGACTTCGACCGTGTTCGCGTCGGACTGCTTCTGCACCGACAGCATCAGGGACGGTTCGCCGTTCACAAGCGCGAGATTGCTCTGTTCCTTGAACGTGTCTTGAATGACCGCGACATCGTTCACCTTGATCTGCTGCCCGCTCGGCAGCGTGATCAGCGTGTTGCCGATATCGCTTAACGAATCGAACTCGCCGCTGACGCGCAGCTGAAGCGACTCCAAGCCCTTGGTGACTGAGCCGACCGGCATCGACCGGTTCTCGGCGCCCAGCGCTTGCGCGATGCTGCTCGGCGAGAGACCGTACTGCACGAGGCGGGCACGATCGAACTCGACGCGAATCTCCCGCGTCTGCCCGCCGGATACGGAAGCCGAGCCTACGCCGTCCTGCCGCTCGATGAGCGGCACGATCATGGCACCGGACACTTCTTGCAGCTCTTGGAGACTGTGCCCTTCGCCTGTCACGGACATGTAGATGATCGGCTGCTGATTCGGGTCGAACCGGAGCACCGACGGATCGCCGGCGTCGTCGGGCAGGAAGCCCTTCGCTTGGTCGACCTTTTCCCTAACCTCCAACAACGCATTGTCGAGATTGACGTCTGACTTGAAGAGAAGCAGGATCAGCGACGAATTCGCTTGCGACTGCGACTGCATCGTGTCGACGCCATGAATGGAGACGAGCGAATCCTCCAGCGGATTGGTGACAAGGTTCTCGATTTCCTGCGGTCCCGCCCCTTGGTAGGAGGTCGCGACGACCGCAACCGGAACGTTAATATTCGGCAGCAAGTCCACGGCCAAGCTGCGCAAGCTGACCAGGCCGAGCGCCATGACGGCCAATACGACCATGATGACGCCGACGGGGCGCTTAACGGATAGTTCTGCCAATTTCAAGCTATTGCGCCCCCTCGACTAGCTTCACTAGGCTGCCGTCCGAGAGCGTCAATTGCCCTCTGGTAACGACGACGTCCTGCGCCTTGAGCTTGCCGGTCACGGCGGTCAGGTCGCTCTGCGATTCGACCACCTCGACCGCAGTCAGCACGGCGCGGCTGTCCGTCACGACATAGACGAAGGAGCCGCCGCTCTTCTCGACGATCGCTTGCGTAGGCACGAGGAGCTGATCCTTCGCCACCTGCTGTTCAAGACGGAACTTGGCCAGCATGCCGGGCTTGATAGCCTGATCGGCATTATCCGCTCGCGCTTCTATCGTATAGAAGCCGGTCTCGTTGGTCACCGGCGACAGATACGTGATCGCTGCCGTGACGGTCTTCGCGAGGTCCGGTATGTAAACTTCCGCTTCGGCTTGTTCCTGGAGTACCAGCATCTGCTGCGCGCTGACGTTCGCGCTGAGCGTAATCGGATCCAGCGTCACGACCGAGAACAGCGGCGCGGACGGCGATACGTATCCGCCGGCTTGGGCGTTCACGTTCACGATCTGCCCGTCAATCGGCGAAGTCAGCAGCGCATCCATCAAGCTGCTCTTCGTCTGCTTCAAGCGAAGGGCTGCCTGCTCCATGCCGATCTCGGCCTGCGTCACCTGATCATCGGTCGCGCTGCCGTTCATGTTCGCCATGCGTACGCTCTTGTAACGCTTCTGCTCCAGCTCCAGATTCGACTGATCGATCTCCAACTGATCGCGCAGCGCAGCGGCAGAGACTTCGCCCAATATCGCGCCCTTCTCAACCTTGTCCCCTTTCTTGACGTGCAGCTCCAGCAGGTCTCCGCCCAGCTTCGGATAGACGTCAACGGCCGCACTCGGCTTGACCGTCCCTGCGATCTCGCTCTCGATGCCGAGCGTCCCGACGACGACCTGGGCCGTCTGGACCGGCGTCACCTTCTCCGGCGCTTCTGCCGCAGGCGTCTCCTCCGGTGCCGCGCAGCCTGTCGCGACGACAGCGCATGCGATCGCGACCGAAATCGCGACCGTGCGAATATACCCATATTTCTTGAACAAGGCTCTCCCACTCCCCCATCGCTCGTACCTGGCATAAGCGATTCTACGTTTGCATTCCAATAGTCCTATCATACCAGTGTTCAATACGTAACAGGTTTAAAATTGGTTTAAACAATTCGAAATTTCTACGAAACTATTTATTAAAAAACAAGAAACACCCGCCCTGCCCGGCGGGTGCTTCTTGGCTCGTATCGTTGTTTGCCCGTTAGTTTTTCTCGTTGTCTTGAATGATGATCTTCGCTTCCGCCGGCTCCGACAACGTTGCGCCGCCGGTCACGTTCTTCAGCTTGATCTTGAAATACTCGTTGCCTTCCTTGTTCTGGTCGTCGATGATGCGAATGTTGATCAGCTTCGACTTCTCGCCGTCCGCGAACGTGATCGTGCCGGTGAGCCCTTCGAAATCCTCGCCTTTCACGGCCGTGCCGGAGCACAGGCAATAGTCCACGGTGACCGTGCCGTCGTCGCCGCCGACGCGGTGTACCGTTACAGCTGCCCATTTCTGATTTTCTTTAATCGAATAAGCGCCTTGATGCAGCTTGACGAGCCCAGGCTTCGGATCCTTAACCGGCTTGTCGGGCTTGTCCCCCGGCTTCGCGAATGCCGCGCCGCCGAATGCGCCGAGCAGGAGCACAATCGACAACAGGACTGACAATGCCACTTTCATCGATCGCGTTTTGGCTGGCGCGTCGAACTTTTGATTCATTTTGTATCCCTCCATCGTTACAATTCGTACCACTCCTTTAATTTATGATACATTTTGTATCATGTCAAGCATAAAATAACGACTTTCGTCTTAGGCCTTCGCATATGCATGATCTTCCCCGGCTCGCTGCATAATAGTTACGCAGGCCCGGTCCGCGGGCATACAAGGGAGGCCATTACACGCGATGGAGAACACGAAGCATAAGGGCAATTACAAGGGCACGACGGCGATGCACGCGAAGAATCAAGACATGGCGTTCGTCAACGATACGGTCGAGGATGCCAAGTCCGTCTCGAACTTCGACACGAAGAACAAGAAGACGGATTCGCGCAACGGTTGAACGCGTGAACAACAACGAATGGACCAGAAACGAGACCGATTCATTCGGTCTCGTTTCTGGTCCTCATGTAATTTGTATCAAACTATCTATCGGTCTATCAATTTGCAATAATATGGTCGTAGAGCACAATTTATGGTGGCAAATAGACCCTCCTGAGAGGAGGGTGCCTATGGATACTTTCCAATCGATTATGGTCCTGATTGCGTTCGGCGGTTTTCTCCTCGCGCTTCTAACCTACATCGATAAAAGAAAGTAACCCGCCACAGGTTGAGAGGTCTGACGGGTTACTTTCTCCACGTATAATCACCGGCACTAACCCCGCTATCGCCTCACACCCACGCGTCGTTCGGATAGCCCCGCTCTTCCCAGTAGCCCGTATGATTGCCCTCGATCAATTCGATGCGGTTGAGCCACTTCACGGATTTGTACGCGAACATCTGCGGTACGATGAGCCGCACGGGACCGCCTAGATCGCTAGGGATCGGCAGACCGTCGAGCATGACCGCCACCATCACGTCATCCATGCCGGCCTGCTCCATCGACAATGCATCCGTATACACGCCGTCGCCCGAATAGAACTTCACGGTGGTCGCCTTCGCCTGGACGCCGGCCGCAGCGAGCATATCCTTCAGCAAGATGCCTTCCCACGTATTCTTGTACACCGACCAACCCGTCACGCAGTGAAAATCGCTCACCTGCACTTGCCGCGGCAGCTGCACGAACGTCTGCCAGTCGTAACGCGCCGGCTTGTCGACCAATCCGTCAATTGCGAACGACCAGTTCTCGTTCGTGAATTTCGGGATCGGCGTCACGGTATAAATCCGATAACCGCCGGAATTGCCGCCGCCGATCGGGGGCGAGGATGCCGGCAGCGGCGTCGGCGCGGGCACCAGCCGATTCATGTCGTTCGCCGCGATGTTGGCGAGCTTCCCGCTCTCGCCTATTCCCATCGCGCCGCTGAACGAGCTGCCTAGCCAACGCAGAAAGGACGGCCCGACCAACAAAGCAAGTACGCCGCCGATCGACAGCTTAAGGAATGCCTGGCGCGTGTAGACCGCGTTCGGCCTGGCTGCCGGATGCAGCCCCTCTGCCTCCGGTTCGCCTTGTCGACGCCCGGCCGCCCGTTCTCCCGCTCCGGGCTCCAGCTTGATCGTGCGCTTATGCGGCTGCTCCTTGAGCCACTTCATCCGCGCAACGGAGTGATAGATGATATAGGGCAGTCCGATCCATGTCAGCAGATCATGTACCGCCAGCGATACGTTCGCGACAGCCGGCCCAACCGCCCGATGCTGCCAGAGCAGGACGCCGGAGACAAACCAGCCGAGTAAGAGGCCCAGCACGAGCAGCACGTTGAAGCGCTGCCAAGGCTTTGCCTTCAGCTGCCGCCAGTGCTTCCCGGCGAGCGCGAGGTAATAGAGCACAGGCAGGATCGAGGCCGCGCCGACAGCGATATGCAGCCATTTGATCCATACCCGTCCCTCCCCAAGCACGCCGCGCCAGAAACCGACTGCCAAGAGCAGCCCCGTAATCGTCAGCAGCGCGACGATCCAGCCGTTCCATGCATGCAGCTTATGCAGCTTGCGTCCGTAGCCTTGCCTTAGCTTAGCCAGCACGCTCTTCATGGGCATTCTTCCCTTCGCTCCCGACTGACACGCTCATATAGCTCCATTATACATCAGCATAGCCGCGCTTCTCTTATGAAAAAAACCGGCGTCCCTCCGCACGAGCGGTTGGGAATGCCGGTTCTTGATGCCTATCGCCTCGCGAGTTGCGCGCAGCTTACGCTTGGTTCAGGATCTTCGTTTTCAGCGTGTCCTTGGACTGCAGGCCCACAAGCTTGTCGACTGGCTGGCCGTTCTTGAACAGGATCAGCGTCGGAATGCTCATGACGCCGAATTGCGATGCCAATTCAGGCTCTTCGTCGACGTTGATCTTGCCGATCGTCGCTTGGCCTGCAAGCTCGCCGGAGAGCTCCTCCACGATCGGAAGCTGCATCTTGCAAGGGCCGCACCAAGGCGCCCAGAAATCCACGAGCGTTACGCCGTTCTCTACGCTTGAAGCGAAGTTGTCTTTCGTCAGAACTACTGCCATCTGAATCATCCTCTCCATCATCGTATGATTTCTCTTGTATGTTAGGGGTTAACCCATCACATCGAACCGCATTGTTCCTGCTTCGAGCTAACATTCGCGAATCTGCCCCAGCACGCCCGAGATGCTGATCCCGTCGAAATAATCCTCCAACCGCTTCTCTGCCGTGCAGAAAATGCCGTCCATGACGGATCGCATGTTCGAGCCGACGACGCAATCCATGTCCGGATCGCCGGAGCACCAGGTCGGCATAAGCGAGCCCTGCGCCATCGCGCGGTAAATATCGCCCAGCGTGACGGTATCCGGGTCGATCGAGAGCCTGTAGCCGCCTCGAGTACCTTCCCTCGTCTCGACATAACCGCTCTTCCTCAGCACGCCCATCACCTTGCGCACGCGGGCCGAATTCGTCTGCACATTCTCGGCAATCGACTCGCTGGACGCCATCCGGTCGGGCAGATACGCCAGATACACGAGACTATGGACGGCTATCGTGAATTCGCTGTTCAATGCACCGGCACCTCCGCCTCATACTGTAATATTATCAGTTACAGTTCGAATTGTCAACGGTCTCCCGCTGAAGTGCCGGTATTATTGTGCGCCTTAAGCAACCTTCCCATACGTCATGACCTGCCTCGCACCCGATCAAAACAGATCCAGCTGCTCGAAACGCTCCGGCTCGTCGAAGCTGCCGCGCGGCGGAGTCATGCCCAGCATGCGCATCAAGCTCTTCGCGTTATCCGCCGCATCGCCGCCGGAATTGTTGTTGAAGACGACAAGCATCGTTTCCGACAGCCTCTCCAGTCGCCGCAACCGTTCGGCCCACTCCGCCAGCTCGTCGTCCGAGTAGCGGTACAGATACCGCACCTCGCGCCAGTTCTGCTGCCCGCCGCCGTTCCAGCCCCGCACATTGCGCCCGTGGAACCGCACGACGGTGAGGCTCGCGTCCGTAGCCGCCTCGACGATCGGAATCGAGCCGATCCCGGCCTGCGGCTCGTCGCAGACGCTGTGCATCCAGCCTTCCCGCTCCATGAAACCGAGCGTGCGGCCTCGCATCTCGCCCTCGAACCAGCTCTGATGGCGGAATTCCAGCACGCACGGCACGCCTTCCATCCGGGCTCTGGCGGCTCGCAGCTCCGACACGCTCTCGCGGCTGCACGCGAACCATGGCGGATACTGGAACAACACCGCGGACAGCTTGCCCGCCGCACGCATCGGCTCGATCGACGCCCGAAACTGCTCGAACATCGCATCCGTGCTGTCGAACGGCACCGGCCCGCGCGCATGGCCTGTCATGCCCTGGTAGGCCTTAACCAGGAAACCGAACCCGTCCGGCGTATCGGCGACCCACTTGGCCACGGTCCGCTCAGGCTGCACGGCATAGAAGGTGCTATCCACTTCGACCGTCTCGAACCATCCGCTGTACGTCGCCAGCTTATTCCTGGCCGAAGCCGCATTCGGGTAGAGCGAGTCGTGATCCCCCCACCCGGCCAGACCGATTGCGATCATGACCCTCAGCGCCCCCTCGTCCGATGTGAGTCTGCTGCTCTAATGGTAACATTTTACCGGAGGGGATGCACGTCTACCCTTAGCCGAACGACATGCAGAGGTAGCTGAGCGTGCCGAAATCATAGCTTCGGTAGATCGGCTTGGCCTCCGCGGTCCCGCCTGCGGCGCCGAGCGCCAGGAACAGCGGCACGAAATGCTCTTCGCGCGGCACGGCGCGGCGCGCATGCGGCGCAAGCTCCTTGTAACGGAACAGCGACGCGTAATCCTTGCTCGCCATGTGCTTGATCAGCCAGTCGTCGAACTCGAGCGCCCACGGCTCCGAGTGCTTCTGCCCCCACTTGATTTCGCCGAAATTATGCACCGTGACGCCGCTGCCGATCACGAGAATGTTCTCTTCGCCCAGGCCGCGCAGCGCTTCGCCGATCCGATACTGCTCCTCCGCCGGGAGAAAAGGATGCACCGACACCTGCACGACAGGAATGTCGGCGTCCGGATACATGCGGTGCAGCATCGTCCACGAACCGTGATCCAGCCCGCGCTTCGCGTCCGTACGCGTCTCGATCCCCTTCGCAGCGAAGCGCCGCACGACTTCGTCGGCGATCTCGATCGAGCCGCGCGCTCGGTATTCGATCTGATACAGCTCGGGCGGAAATCCGCCAAAATCATAAATCGTCTCATAGACATCGTCCATGCGGGATACCGTCAGCACGGGACTCTCCCAGTGCGCGGTGAAAATCACGATCGCCCGGGGACGCAGCTTCTTGCCAAGCTCAGCCAGAAAAGCGGTGTACGGCGTTTCTTCAATCGCGAGCATCGGCGAACCGTGCGCGAGGAATAATGAAGGCATCATCATCGTCATCTCCTTATCAAAGTAAACTTGATTACTTTATGTAAGTTAATATATAATGAATATCATAAACCGTCAAGGCGGTGATGAAGCAATGGAACAGCATCCGTTATGCCCGCGCTTCGAGAAAGCAATGCGCATGCTCGGCAAACCGTGGACGATCCTGATCCTCGAGCGGCTCCTCATCGGTCCGCGCCGATTCGGCGAGATCGGAGCAGAGCTGCCCGTAAGCGGCCGGCTGTTGTCCGAGCGGCTGAAGGAGCTGGAACGCGAAGGCTTGGTGGAGCGGACCGTGTATCCGGAGACGCCGGTTCGTATCGTCTACGCCGCTACGCCGCTTGGCGCGGCATTGGAGCCGGCACTCGCGGAGATCGGGCGATGGGCAGAGCAGTGGGGCCATGAACAACAGCGAAAGGGTGATCAAGATGGCGAAGAAGTTGAAGGAACCGATTACGATTGAGGTTTTCTCGGATCTAGTATGTCCATGGTGCCGCATCGGCAAAAAACATCTCGACGACGCATTGGCAGCATGGAACGGCGGCGGTCAGGAGGAGCAAGGCATCCAGTTAGTGGGGAGCGGCGAGGCCTGCGGCCCCGGCGATGAAGCATGCGGCTTGGATGGCGGAGCTGGCGGGAATGGCGGCGTCGGCGTTGTCGGCGAGGCTAGCGGGGCTGAGGCATCGGCAGTTGGCGATGCCGTACGCGTCGTATACCGGGCATTCCAGCTCGACCCGAGCACGCCGATCGAAGGGGCTCCGTTCCGGGAGTCGCTGGCAGCGAAGTTCGGCGGGATGGCGGTGGTCGACCAGATGACCGGCCGCGTGACGGAGGCTGGCGCAGCATCCGGCATCACCTTCCGGTTCGATCGCATCGCGAAGTCGCCGAACACCGTCCTCGGCCACAGACTGATCGCGTTGGCGCCTGCGGACAAGCGCGAAGCGCTCGTCGACGCCTACTTTCGCGCGCACTTCGAGGATGGCGAAGACATCGGCGAACTGGATCGGCTGATCGAAATCGCCGAGGGAATCGGTCTGGACGGCGCTGACCTTCGTGCGCGTCTTGCAGCTGGCGAAGGCACCGACGACGTGCAAGCCGACTTCGATCGCGCCCGCCGAATCGGCGTCACCGGCGTGCCGTTCTTCGTATTCGGCGGCAAGTATGCCGTCTCCGGCGCCTATCCGCCGGCAGAGCTCATGCGCATTCTCGACAAGGTCGCCGAGGAGCAGGGGCAGGGATAATCGCGAACTCGTATATGGGCAACCACGCAGAGACGCCGATCCGTGAACAATCGTTCGCGAATCGGCGTCTTTTTTCAAGAATCGTATGAAATGGTCGAACTTCCGTCTGCCCGCTCGCCTACAGCTGCATGTCCGCCGCAATACTGCGCCAAGTGCGCTGCAGCGCACGCCTCAGTGCCCGCCTCCGACCATCCGAAGTCCGCCGACGCCGATCACGATCATCGCGATGAACAGCAGCTTGCGCCGGTCGCGCGACTCGTTGAAGAGCAGCATGCCGAGCAGCACGCTGCCGGCCGCTCCGATGCCGGTCCAAATCCCGTACGCCGTGCTCATCGGAATCTCTTTAAGCGCCATCGACAACAAGAAGAAGCTCAGGCCGCCGCTCAGCACGGAGCCGGCTGTCCATTTCCACTTTTTGAATCCGTCCGACAGCTTCATGCAGGTCACGAAGCCGATCTCGCCGCAGCCGGACAGAAGGAGATACAGCCACTCCACTCCTACCGCCCCCCTTCCGGATCAACGTTGTCTGCCGCGGGCTCGGCCGAAACCATTTTCAACCCGATAATCCCTGCAATCAACAGCACGACAAACAACATGCGCAGCCAAGACACGGGTTCATCCAGAAGCGCGATGCCGATCACGACGGTGCCCGCCGTGCCGATTCCCGTAAATACCGCGTAAGCGGTGCCGATCTCGATTGTCCGCATTGCCTGCGCGAACAGCACGAAGCTCGCCGTCAAGCCCGCGACCGTAAGCACGCTGGGCAGCGGCTGAGTGAAGCCTTCCGACAGCTTCAGTCCGTATGCCCAAGCGATCTCGATCAGGCCCGCGACCAATAAGTACAACCATCCCATCCGATTGCGTCATCCTCTCTCTAGCCGATGGCATTGATGTCAGGGACAGTCTACAGCAGCGAATGGCCATTGGCAAGCGGCACGGACACTCGATCTCGATCCAGCCGCTGCCCTCGTCTCGCACGCCCGAACGCCAAAAAAAGAATTCCGAGCCAATCGGAATTCTTCGCAAACTATGGTTTATACGGATATTGCGCTACCCATGCTATACGGCGCGCGAGAGGATCGTCTGTTCGACCTCGCGCCAAGCGATATGCTCCCGCATCGCGACGACCGGTCCGATGACGATCGCGACCGGGCTCGTCAGCGTACGCACGTCCGCATCGCGCTCGATTCCCGCCAGCGTGCCGACAACGACGCGCTGCGAATCGCGCGTGCCGCTCTGGATGAGCGCGATGGGTGTATCGCCGGCTCGGCCGTGCGCGGTCAAGCGCTCCACGATATGCGGAAGCTGGGCAAGGCCCATCAGCACGACCAGCGTCTCCGCGCCTGCTGCCCAAGCCCAGTCGACGCCGGCGCCGCTCTTGCCTGCGCACTCATGCCCGGTAATGACGGCGAATGACGCCGCCAGGTTACGGTGCGTCACGGGGATGCCCGCATAAGCAGGCGCGGCGATGCAGGAAGAGATGCCGGGCACGATCTCGAACCCGATGCCGAGCTCTGCCAGATGCTGCGCCTCTTCGCCGCCGCGGCCGAAGACGAACGGGTCCCCGCCCTTCAGCCTCGTGACGACGCGTCCGCGAAGCGCATGCTCGGCGATCAATGCGTTAATGTCCGACTGCTTCATCGTATGATGGCCGGAAGCCTTGCCGACATAGATAAGTTCTGCGTGCGGCTCGGCTGCCGCGACCAATTCCTCCGATACGAGCCTGTCGTAGATCAATACATCCGCCAGCCGGATCGTCTCGAGTCCGCGGACCGTGATGAGCTTCGGATCGCCGGGTCCTGCACCCGTCAAGTAGACGAAGCCTTGGTTATCTCGCAATTCGCTCATCGTCAATCCTCCATTCATCTGCCGTGTACGTTCACCCTGTACCTACTCTCCGCCGATTCGCAGCTCGGCCTTACGCTCTTCGGAGCCTGCGGCCGCGCACTCGCCGGTCACTGCCTTGCTGGACGCTTCCTCCTCAGGCGTGAGTCCTCCGCCTCCGCCGAAGTAGCGCGACATCGCCACGACCATGCTGCCCATCCGTTCTTCCTCCGGGTAGAGGACGCGCTGAACGCCTTCCTCGTACAGCGTCTCGGCGGTTACCTTGCCTACCGCGACGGCCAGCACGCCTGTCTCGAACGCCGTCAACACCTCTTGCAGCTTGCCTAGCCGGAGTGCGGTGCTCATGACATACCGGACCTGCACCGTACTCGTAAAAGCCACCGCATCCAGCGCATAGGCCGCAATCTCGTCGACCAAGCGTCTGGCGACGTTGCCCTCCGGCGGCACATGACGGTAAGGCAGCAGTTCTTCGCATTTAGCCCCTCTTGCCGTCAGCGCCATCGTGACGCGCGGCGCGGGATCGCCATAGAGCTGCAGAGCGATTCGTTTGCCGCGCAGGTCATGCGCGGACAACTCGTCGAGCAGCCCGGCCGTCGTTCCATCGTAATCTCTCACCTCCGGCACGAGGCCCAGCTTCTTCAGCGCGTTGACCGTCTTGTAGCCGCGGGCCGCGATTCGCATGCGGCGAAGCGCGCCGAGCAGCTCATCCGCGAGTCCGAGACTTGCCGCAGTCGTCATCAGCGCCTCGGTGCCTACGCCTGTCGTCAGCACGATCCAGTCGGCCGGCTGATGGATCAGCGCCCTTAATTGATTCTCGATGAACGAATCGTCGAGAAAGACCGTCCCCTGCGCCGGCCGGATCAAGGCCTGCCCGCCGAATTTCTCGATCATCCGGCTAAGCTCCTCCGCTTTGCGCGGACCCGTGACGGCGATCAACCGATTCTCCAAACGTGCCATAGGCCAGCCGCCTCCTTGTTGTTCACTCAAGTTCGTTCCAGATGACCGCTTGTCAGCGCCTCATGTGTTTCCGAAGGAAACACAGCATCGGAAGCATGAGCTAAGATTGGACGATGGTAGAAAATGAGGAGCGCAGTGTAGCCAAAGCTACATGAGCACCTCCAGCGTTTCGCAAGAAACGCACATGGAAGCATACCCTTCATTTTCGCCAGCGTTCAAGATTCGACGTCGAATCCGCTTCGAAGCAACGCGTCGCAATCACAAGCGGTCCCTAAGATACTAATGATTGTACGTCATCCAGGCCTAGATGGACATGCCCCTCTTCATCCACCGTTACCGTGTAAGTCGAGACGCAGCCTTCGTCAGGCGCCTGCACGAGGCCGTCATGGAGATCGATTTTCCAATCGTGCAGCGGACAATAGACGTGATGATCGCAGACGATTCCTTCGGCCAGCTTGCCGTTCTTATGCGGGCAGCGGTTCTCGATTGCCTTCACGCTGCCGTCGGACAGCTTGAACATCGCCAGCTCCAGCTCTCCGACGCGAATGACGCGTCCCCTCCGTTCCGGGAACTCCGAGATGTGGCCTATTCGATGCATTTGCATATCTTTATCCCTCCATCGATCGCTTGATCCGCCGAAGCCTTTGACACGGACAAGCGACCGGAATCGATTCGTATTCGCGCTAGCCTAGCCGTTATTCTTTGTCCTGCAACAGCGCTTTGGCGCTCTCGCCGTCGCCTGCAGCCGCTGCCTCCGGGCTTACGGGAGCCGTCAACGCTTCGAAGGCGCTGCTCAGATCCGCGTTCTCGATGATCTGCTTCCAAGGATCCTGCTGGAGGCCCAGCGTCTTATCGATCCGGCCGACCAGCGCGATGCGCTCTTGCTGCTCGGCAAGCGCCGCTTTTACATGCTCCAGGCCGACGCGATTGATCCACTCGCTCGTGCGCTCCAGATAATGCGCCGTCTCCCGGTAATACTGCAAGTACGCGCCCGTCCACTCGAGCACTTCCTCTTCCGTCTTCACCTTGACGAGCAGGTCTGCCGCGCGGAGCTTCGTGCCCCCGTTGCCGCCGACGTAGATCTCCCAGCCGCCGTCGATGGCGACGACGCCGAGGTCCTTGATCGTCGCTTCCGCGCAGTTACGCGGACAGCCTGACACGGCGAGCTTCACCTTATGCGGCGTGTTGAGCCGCTCGAACTTCTTCTCCATGTCGATGCCCATCTTGATCGAATCCTGCGTGCCGAAGCGGCAGAACGTGTTGCCGACGCAAGTCTTCACGGTCCGGAGCGATTTGCCGTACGCGTAACCCGACGGCATGTCGAGCTCCTTCCAGACGTTCGGCAGATCTTCCTTCTTCACGCCTAACAGGTCGATCCGCTGTCCGCCGGTGATTTTCACCAACGGGACATTATACTTGCCTGCCACCTCTGCGATCTTCTTCAGATCTTCCGGCGTCGTCACGCCCCCGTAGATCCGAGGCACGACCGAGAAAGTGCCGTCCTTCTGAATGTTCGCATGATTCCGCTCGTTCACGAACCGCGATTCGAGTTCGTCCTCGTGTTCTTCCGGCCACACCATGCCGAGGTAATAGTTCAGCGCAGGGCGGCACTTGGAGCAGCCCTCCGCGTTGTTCCACTCGAGCACGTGCATGACTTCCTTCGTCGTGGCGAGGCGCATCGACTTGATCGCTTCGACGACGTCATCCCGCGTATGCGTCGTGCAGCCGCAGATCCCTTCCTTGACGGCCGTCACGTTGTCCGCGCCGAGCGCTGCCAGCAGGATGCCCTCGACGAGCGGCTTGCAGCCGCCGCAGGAACCGGATGCCTTGGTGCACGCCTTGATCTCGTTCACGCTGACGCAGCCCTTCTCGGTAATCGCCTCGAGGATCGTGTCCTTCGTGACCCCGTTACAGCCGCAGACGATCTCGTCGCCGCTCATGGCCGCGACCAGATCGGTCGTGCTCAGCTTCGCGCCGCCACCGCCGGCCCCGAAGAGCACTTCTTTCTCCCGGCCGCCGAAGTCCTCACCGCTCCGGATAAGCGAGAACAAGCGGGAACCTTCTGACGTGTCGCCGAACAATACGGCGCCGATTACCTTGCCGTCCTGGAAGACGACCTTCTTATAGATGCCTTCGATATCGTCCTGCACGCGCAGTGCCTTCGTGCCCGGCTCGTCGGTGAAGCGGCCGGCGGAGAACACGTTCACGCCGGACACCTTCAGCTTGGTCGATACGACCGAGCCTTGATAGCCGTCCGTAGCGGAGCCGGCCAGATGCTTGGCAAGCACGGCGCCCTGTTCGTAGAGCGGCGCGACGAGACCGTACGCGATGCCGCGATGCTCCGCGCATTCGCCGACCGAGTAGATATTGGGAATGTTCGTCTGCATCAAGTCATTGACCACGATGCCGCGATTCACCTCGACGCCGCTGTCCTTCGCCAGCTGCACGTTCGGCCGAATGCCGACCGCCATGACGATCAAGTCCGCATCGGCATGCGTGCCGTCCTTGAACTTGAGGCCGGCGACGCGCTTCTTGCCGATGATCGAGTCCGACTGCTTCTCGAGCAGGAAGTTGATGCCCTGACGCTCGAGCTCGGCTTGCAGCATGCGGGATGCCGTCGGATCGAGCTGGCGTTCCATGATCGTATCGAAAATATGCACGACGCTAACTTCCATCTTCAGGTTCAGCAGACCGCGCGCAGCTTCGAGACCGAGCAGGCCGCCGCCGATGACGAGCGCTTTGCGATATTTTCGCGACGCGTCGATCATCGTCTCGCAGTCCTTAATGTCGCGGAAAGCGATGACGCCTTCCTTATCCGCGCCCGGCAGCGGGAGCATGAACGGCAGCGAGCCGGTCGCAAGCACGAGCTCATCGTAAGAGACAACCAAACCTCTGTCCGTCGTGACCGTCTGCTTCGCCGTATCGATCCCTGTAGCGACTTGACCCGCGTGCAGTTGAATCTGGTTGGTGCGATACCAATCCCAATCGTTCAGCACGATGTCCTGCATGCCGGCATCGCCCGCCAGCACGGACGATAGCATGATGCGGTTATAGTTCGGATGGGGCTCTGCCCCGATGATCGTGATCTCATAGCGATTCGGGTTCAGCTTCAGCAGCTGCTCCACGAATGATACGCCGGCCATCCCGTTCCCGATCATGACAAGTTTCTTCTTCATACTCGCGTCTCTCCTCCTGTGCTGCATCGTAAATAAACATAAAAAGCCCATCCCCGCTACATGAGAAGGGACAGGCTCCATTGCCGCAGCCGCAAGCACGCCGTTGTGCCGCAGACTGTATATTGGTAAGTAGACGATCAATATGAAGAAAGTATAGAACGAAAGAGTCTTTATGTCAATATATCTAACATAAATAACCCCAATTGTGGCGGATATCCGTCGACAGTTTTGGATTTCTATGTTATATTTACTTACATTCGACTCAAGGTGAGGTGGTTCCATGCTGAGATCGATTCTGCTCGTCGACGACGCCGTCCGGCTCGTGACGTTCCAGAGTCTGCTGAACAATTGCCGCACCCTGCACCGCTGCAAGACAGAAGAAGAGCTTCGCCCTTTAATCGAAAATGCGGACGCCGTCGTGCTCCATGTACCGCTAGAGAAGCTGCGCAATTGGGAATCCAGGGTTACCGGCATGCGAAAGCTTCCGATTCTCTGGCTGTGCTCGGAGGAGAGCTTTCCGAAGGAGATGGAATGGGGCTATGCGTTGGACGGGGTTCTGTTCGCTTCCATGACGACGACGGAGACGCAATATGCCCTTCGTTGGGGGCTTCGTACGTTCCAGCAGCGCAAGCATTGGACGGAGGAGCGCGAACAGCTGCTGCAACGGCTCGAGGAACGCAAGTGGATCGATCAGGCGAAGGCCGTGCTCTGCGAGATCAAGGGGATCTCGGAGGCGGAGGCGTATGATTTTCTGCGTAAGCAGGCCATGAACGAACGCAAGCGGATCGGCGATATCGCGGCATCGATCGTGAAGGTGTACCAATTGATCCACGGTTAGAAGAGGGAATAACGGACTTCTCATTCATCAACGAAAATGTTGTGTTAGGTATATTGACATGTAATTCCCACCTCGCATATAATGCATATCAAGACGAATCGAAAAACCGTGCACGATGACGGTGGTTCGCGCAAGGACGTCACAAAGACGTGACATGATACTCACTCGGCAAGCACACTGAAGTGCAGCCGTTCGGCAATGAGGCCGCATACCACCCTATAGGGTCGGGATGCGGCCTCTTCGCGCATGTTATCCGCTTACAATCGCGCTGCGCTGTAACCCTCAACCACAGCAATGCGCAAGACGGAATGACCGGCATGGACATTACATGATGAAGTGAACAGCCAGTGAAACACGCATTATGCAGTATGCAAAGAGAGACACAGAAACAGAAACAGAAGCAGACAGAGTCAGAGACAGAGACAAATCGTTCGGTTGGAGAGGAGCATGGAGAATGGATAAAAAGGGATTTTGGCAAACCGGTCACAAACCTTCCTTGTTCAGCGCGTTCTTGTACTTTGATGTAAGCTTCATGATCTGGGTGTTGATGGGCCCGCTCGTCGTCGTCATCATGAGCGACTATCCGATGGATGCCGCACAGAAAGCGAACCTGGTTGCCCTGCCGATTCTCGGCGGTTCGATCCTGCGCCTCGTACTCGGCTTCCTGACCGATCGGATCGGGCCGAAGCGCACGTCCCAGCTCGGCATGCTGATCACGATGGTGCCGTTAATCTGGGGCTGGCAGTTCGTCAATTCGCTGAATGAGCTCTATTATGTTGGCTTGCTGCTCGGCGTAGCCGGTGCCTCGTTCGCCGCAGCGCTGCCGCTTGCCAGCCGCTGGTATCCGCCGCAATATCAAGGCCTCGCGATGGGCATCGCCGGCGCAGGCAACAGCGGCACGGTGTTCACGACGCTGTTCGCGAATCGGATCGCGCTGGCTTATGGCTGGGAGACGGTTTTCGCGCTCGCGCTCATCCCGATTACGATCGTATTCATCATCTTCTCGCTGCTGGCCAAGGACAGCCCGAACCAGCCCGCGCCGAAGACGCTCGCCGATTACGGCAACATTCTGAAGCAACGTGACGCGTGGCTGTTCTGTATTCTGTACAGCGTGACATTCGGCGGCTTCGTCGGTTTGTCGAACTATCTGACGATCTTCTTCAATACGCAGTACGGCCTCAGCGCCGTCAAGGCTGCGGATTTCACGACGCTCTGCGTCATCGCGGGCAGCTTCTTCCGTCCCGTCGGCGGGTGGCTCGCGGATAAGATCGGCGGCATTCGGATGCTCATGCTGCTCTATGCCGGCGCGGCGGTCATGCTCGCCTCGATCTCGTCGATCCCGCCGCTCGGCGTCGTCACCGCCCTCTTGTTCATCGGCATGATGTGCCTCGGCGCAGGCAACGGCTCTGTGTTCCAGCTCGTGCCGCAGCGCTTCGGGGCCGAGATCGGCATCGTGACCGGCATCGTCGGCGCAGCCGGCGGCGTCGGCGGATACTTCCTGCCGAAGATACTCGGCAACCTGTATCAGTCGACTGGCTCGTATACGCCGGGGTTCCTGATCCTGAGCGGCATCGCGCTGAGCTGCGTCGTCCTGATCTTCATCGTCCAAGGCTCCTGGAAGAAGACTTGGATCGGCTCGGGCGGCAAAGCCCGTACGCAGCTGGAGCAATCGACGGTCGCTTCTTAGACGGATGTTAGATGATAGAGGATTGATTCCGTAGCGGGGAGAGTTGGTGGTCGGGACTGACCTGACCTGAGTCGGGCTGGGCTGGGCAGGGCTGGTGCGGAGGCGTTAAGGATTGGTTGATGCTTCTTGCGTAATTGAAGAATTAGCTGGAATTCCTCCCGCTAAATTCACTCTACTAACCGAAGCTCCCGCATTAGTTGGAATTCTTCCCGCTAATCCAGCCCGAACGACAGCCTTACACCACTTTCGCCTTGATTAACTGGAGATTTTCCCGCTATTCCTCGTCGATACCGCAATTTCGCGGTATTAGCGGGAGGTTTTCCCGCTATTGTTGCCCGAATGCCTGAAGCTTGATTACGCTGGACGATCCGATCGGAGGTGACGGGCGTGGATGGTTTTGAAGGCTGCGACTATGACCTGTTGGATGTGATGGATCTCTGGGGGATGGTTCCTGCCGATGCAGCCGCCGACAACGCAGACAACGCCGATGAGGGCGGCGAAAAGGCAGATCGCGAAGACGCGAAGATCCGCACTGACGACAGGAAATGAAAGAACGAATACATCAGCTTATACAAGAGATGAAAGAGCAACGCGTAACAGCAACGCGATGTATCGCCTAACCTATAGACCGAGCACTGGAGGGATCGACCATGGCAGCAGCGCCTATCGCCGCACATCCGAATCAAGACCGGCTTA
>JAEZCJ010000123.1 GCA_023433615.1 Bacillota bacterium
AGGTAGGCGCGGCAGCCGATCGCGGCGCGGCCGAAGGACAGCGTCGTGCCCCGCCGCAGCCAGACCGGGCGCCACATCGGCAGCTCGACGCCGTCCGCAGTCGGCGTCATGTATGCGCCTGTCACGGCGATCAACATCGCCTGTTCCAGCCGGAACTTGCCGCCCATGAGCGTCATCTCCAGACCCGCTGCGCCCGGCTCGTTGCCGACCAGCAGATTCGCCGCACGCAGCGCATACGTGTCCATCGCGCCGCCAGCGGTTACGCCGGAAGCCCGCCATCCCGGGCGGCCCATATCCTGCACCGTCGTGAATAAGCCCGGCTTCAGGACCGCTATCGCATTCGCATTGGCGTTGGATGCCATTCGTCAACCTCCTCCTTTGCGCACGGTTATTGCGTCCTGCTCCTGAACGGGCACGAAGCGCACGCGATCCCCCGCTCGCAATGCGGCAGGCTGCGGGGCTTCCGGGTCGAACAGCCTCATGCTCGTGCGCCCGATGATCTGCCAGCCGCCTGGCGACGCGAACGGATAGATGCCCGTCTGCCAGCCTGCTATTCCGACAGAGCCGGCTGGCACATGCGGCCGCGGCTGCGCTTTGCGAGGCTGAGCCAGCGACTCCTCCATGCCTGACAGATATGGGAAGCCCGGCATGAAGCCGATCATCGCGACGCTGTAGGTGCAAGCTGCATGCGCCGCGGCGAACGCCGCTTCGTCCATGCCGGCACGAGATGCGCATTCCGCCAGGTCCGGGCCGTACTCGCCGCCGTATTGCACCGGGATCTCCAACGTACGGCCACCGAGCCATTGCCGGCCTGCGGCTTGTTCCGTCCCGTCGAAGTCTCCGTTCCCGGACAGCGCATCAAGCACGATTTCGACGGCTGCCCCGTACGGATGATCCGGCAGCGCAAGCCGGCGGCCGCCTTCTCTATGCGCGTGCTCCATTTCCATATCCGGCTTGCGCGAATTCGGCACTGCATGCCGAAGCGGCAAATCCTGCCCTGCTTGCTCCGTATGGCGCATTCGCCGCGCAAGCCGCTTGGCGTACCCGCCCTGCCGCAACCAGCTCGCCAGGCCGGCCGGGTCATAGACGACCGTCAGAGTATCGTAGGCCGGGATCACGTCCGTCAGCCATGCCATATCGATTGCCTCCGCCAGCCGCCTTGCTCCCTCGATCGGCGTGAGCGCGCTCTCCCTGAGATCGATGATCAGCGCGCGGTCCCCAAGCGGTTCGATTCGTTCTCTGAGCTCCATCCTTCGCGTGCCTCCTCTTCCAATCTGGTATAATTGAGCCGATATCCTCTTCCTCAATGAATGATTTTCCACCATCCGCCGGCGAATGTCCAGACTAGACCGACAATCCGCATGGCAGCGCCTTCGGCGCAAACTTTATCGCGCATTCGTTCGTTATCGCTATAGAAAGGAATGATCGCCATGCTAACCGCCGCAGGGCTCGGCAAACGATACCGCCTCGAGTGGGCGCTGAAGCCGCTCGATCTGGCATTCGACACCGGCATGCACGGCCTTCTCGGACCGAACGGCGCAGGCAAAACGACGCTCATGCGAATGCTTGCCGGCGTGCTGCGGCCTACCGGGCGCGGACGCGCGGAGCTGAACGGACGACCCGTCCTGCAGGGCAGCAAGATCAAGAGACGGATCGGCTTCGTGCCGCAAACCTTTCACATGTACCCTTCGCTCACGGCCCGCGAATGGCTGGCGCATGCCGGGCGGCTCAAGGGCCTATGCGGCACGGCCCTTGCGGCTGCCGTGCAGCGTACGCTCGAGGACGTCAGCCTGGACGCCGTTGCGGACCGTACAGCCAAAACTTACTCCGGCGGCATGATCAAGCGGCTCGGCATCGCGCAAGCGCTCATCGGCGATCCGGAAGTCATCATCGCCGACGAACCGACGACCGGGCTGGATCCCGAGGAGCGCGTCAAGCTGCGCAACCTGCTGGCGACGCTATCCCTGTCGCGCACGGTACTGCTCTCGACGCATGTGCTCGGCGACATCCAGGCCACCTGCCGTACGGTGTCGGTATTGAACCGCGGCGAACTTGCCTATCATGGCGATCTCGCCGGTCTGGCGCGGCATGGACAAGGGGTCATCTGGACCTGGGAGGCTTCGCAGCCGGAATGGGAGCAATACACGGGCATCGAGATGCTGTCGGCCCGCCTGACGCCGGAAGGCATTCAGTGCAGGGCACTGGCGCAGGCAGCACCGACGCGATACGCCGTGCTTGCGCAGCCGACGCCCGAGGACGGCTATATCGCCCTCTTGTGCCGGACCAAGCACGAGACGAAAGGACTTTTCGCATGAACGCATGGCTTAACCAGACGAAGCTCGAGCTGATTCTGCTGCTGCGCATGCGATGGCCGCTTCTGTTGCCGCTGGCAGCCGGCGTCTTGATCGGGTTCCAACTGGATGGCCTCTCATCAGCCGACAGCGGCAGCCTCCGCCTGCGGCTGATCGAGACGATGGGCACGTTCCACACGTTGTCGCTGGCGCTGCCGATGCTGCTCGGCGTGCTATTGGTCAGGCGCGACCTGCTGCACCCGGCCTATGAATGGATGCATGCGCTGCCTGTCAACAATGCCGCATACTTGCTCGGCAAGGCATTCGCCGGCCTCCTATACTTAATGCTCATACCCGCAGCGACCGGCATCGCATACGCGATTGCGTATCTGCGCGCCGGCTTGCCGGCCGCCGACCTCCTCGGCAGTTACTTGCCGATCCTGCTTCATCAGTCGGGCTCTTATGCCGTCACGCTCGTGCTCGGCATGACGATCGGCGTACTCGTACCCGGGCGGTTCGCATTGCCGATCGCGTTCTGCGGCTGGCTGTTCGGCTCCGTCTTCCTGCAGGAATTCATCGTGGTGCGGCTGGGCTGGTACCCGCTGAAGCCGTTCTTCCTCCATCATTTTCTCAATGCGAGCTTCATGGTGAACGAAGGATGGTCCGGCGCGCTTCAAAATGAGTATGCAGCTTTCTTGCCGTTCGTCCTGCTGTTCACGGTGTTCATGCTCGCATGGTCGGCTGCAGCAGTCGGTCGCGCGCGTCCCGAAGGATCGCCGCACAGGCAGCTTATCGCGACGCTTGTCGCGCTGCTTGCAGCGGCGGCCGTCTATTGGCCGTACGCCGAGATGTGGACGGATCGATACGCGCACTTGCGGGTGCTCGCTCTTGCGGCGCCGCTGGAGGATGACACGAAGCCGCATGCCCTTTATGGCTTTGCCGTCGAATCGGCGAGGGCGGAAGTCACCAAGCAGTCCGAGCAAGGCATTCGCGTCACGGCAGCCTTCGAAGTGCCGCTCATCGGCAACCGCCCTGTCGCGATGCTCGGCGGGACGGCATCGCCCTGGGAGCACGCGCCAGGCAGCTTGACGTTCCTGCTCCATCCTTCGATGCACGTATCGGAGGCAAGGCTCGACGGCGCGACGGTTTCCGTCGAACGCGTCGGAGATCGTCTCTCCCTGCCGTTGGGGGACATCGCGGATCGCAAGACCGCTTCTATGGCGCAGGTCGAGATTCAGTATTCGGGCTCGCTCGACGAATGGGCATACGGCCCCGGCGGGGAATCGTTATGGGCGTTCATTCGCGAACGCGGCGTATATCTGCCCGGCCATATCGGATGGTTCCCGATTCCTGGCGGCGATTCGTTATTCTACCGCGGCGCTTCCACCGTGCATGACCGCGTGGACGCTGCTTACCGTTCCGCGCCGGTCGACTTCGAGCTTACGCTGCGCGGCTTCGGCGCGCTGCCGTTCTACGCCTCGCTTCCGCGTGCCGCCGGTGCTCCCGGAGACGGCGATAACGTAGTGCGCTTTGCTGGCAGCGACACCTCGATCCCTTCGCTGTACGGCGGTAACTTCATCGAGGTCGGCCGATTGGACGAAGAACCGACCATCGTGACGACTTCCGCAAACGTTCCGGCCAGCGGGCAGTACTTGCAAGAACTGAAGAGACGGATTGCTTATTACGATGCCTGGCTGGGGAAAGATGAGATCGACGGCGGATTGGGACAAATTATCTACCTGCCTAACCATGGCACGAACAGCTATTGGTACGGCACATCGGAATATTCCGCGGGCAACACGATGTTCCTCACCCAATATACGCATTCCGGCTTAGCCGCTGACGAACTGCAGTCGGCCGTGCGCCGTTATCTGTTCGGCGACAACGACTTCGCCCTCTATTCGGATCTTACGGAGGGCAGCCCTTCCATCGTAGGCGAGCTTCGGCAAGCGATCTGGATGATGTATGAGCTCGAGCACGAGGATGTTTCCGAGCGCTGGATTAGCGCGCCGTACGTGGCGGTGTCGCCGGACGGCATTCCGATCATGGAGCATATTGCCGGCATGCTGCGCGAAGCCGTCGCGGACGGACGCACGGCGCAGGCCCGAGGCGCGCTGGAAAGCTTTTACCGGAAGGGATTGTCGATTCAAGCTTCATCCTTCGGGTATGCCGGCAGCCATACGCCGTCGCCCGTCTCGACGTACCCGGTCATCACCTATCAAGATTGGCTCCAGGTATGGCAGCAATTCGAAGCTGGAGATCAGAAGGGGGCAGGCAGCATTGACTGACGACGAATTAGTGATCGGCATGGCGCGAGGCGATCAAGCCTGCTTCGAGGCCTTCGTCCATCGCTATCACGGCCCATTGTCCGGCTATTTGCAGCGTCAGCTGCGAGATCCGGGCAAGGCAGAGGATGTGACCCAGGAGACCTTCCTGCGGTTGATCCGACAATTGAAAGAGGGCAAGCTGCCGGATAACGTGCAGGCTTGGCTGTACCGCGTAGCGATTAATTTGTGCCGGGATTACTGGAAGAGCGCGCAGTACAAGACGGAGAAGAACCGTCCTGCCGAGCTGCCGGATCGTAAGGACGAGAGGCCGTCAATCGTCGAATTGGCGGAGCGGCAGGAGACACGCAAGGAAATACTGGCTTCCATGAACGAACTGCCGGAGGTGCAGCGGGACATCATCACCCTGCGCTTCTACCAGGATCTGAAGCTGCAGGATATCGCAAGCGTCCTCGAAATTCCGCTGGGCTCGGTCAAGACGCATTTGTACAAGGGCCTGAAGCGGCTGCAAGCCAAGCTGCTGAAGCCGACGGCAACGGTAACAGAGGCGAAGGTTTCCACTTCCGCTTCCGTTTCCGATTCCGCATCTGCTGCAGACAAGACCGATTCCGATAGAATGACATCTACGAAAGGAGGCACCCGGCATGAGCGAGCATAACGATGAACAACGCAAGTTGGAGGAAGAATTGAAGGGACCCCTGTCCAACTGGAACGTCAGGCCCGTGCATTACGCGGATACGGCTAAGCTGATCCAAGCGCTGCAGCCGGAATTCGATGCGCTCAAGCAGCAATCCGATCTAGCTGCCGGACATGCAGGCAGCATCCACAGCGGCGGCGATCCTGTTCGCCCTTCGATCCTGCGCCTCGTCACGGCACAGCTGTCTTCTTATTCCCGCTCCTATTGGGCGGCCAGCGCGGCTGTGTTCGGCATGCTGGTGTTGATGCTGTCCACCTTCAGTCCGCCATACGACAGATTGGCCGACGCCTTCACCTTGTTCGCGCCTGCCGTCCTGCTCGCCGGCCTGCTCTACAGCTTCCGCTCTTGGAACAAGGGCATGCGCACGATCGAGAGCGTCACGCCGTATCCGCCTGCGCTGCTGCTGCTCTGCCGTTTCTTGATCGTCATCGCGCTCAATGTCGCGCTCGGCCTGGCAGCCAGTGTCTATCTGGCGGTCAGCATGGCCGCATTCCCCTTGCTGTCCTTTCTGCTCCAATGGTTATCCTTGATGCTCATGATGGGCGGTTTGCTGGCGAACCTGATCCTGTACAGCGGCATCCGGGCGGGCATGGTCGGCGGCAGCATCGTCTGGCTCGTATGGAACGGAGCGACGTTGGCCGGCCGCGCCAGTTGGACGACGCAGGCGGATTGGGCGGGCAGCGTCTATCTCGCGGGCTTGCTCGCAGGCATCGGGCTCTTGCTGCTAGCCTACCGCAAAAGTCTGGGAATTCGGATCGTGAAACAGCCATGATTACGATCGAGCATCTCGTATGGCAGCGCTCCGGCTCGGGAGCCGGTGCCGTGGCGCACGGCCGGCCGGCGGACGCCGGCAACCGGTTCACGCTGCATGTCCCTCGCATGACGCTAGCCAGCGGCATCACGCTGATCGTCGGCCGCAACGGGGCAGGCAAATCTTCGCTGCTGCATCTGCTCGGAACCGCCGAACTGCCGGATGCCGGCCAAATCGCGTATGACGGCCTCACCGCGGACCGCAGCCTGCCCGCCATCCGGGCCGCGATCGGCTTCGTGCCGACCGGCGTCGAGCTCTATGAGGAGATGACCGTCTTGAAGCTTCTCCGTTACTTGGGTCAACTGAAGGGGACGCAGTCGACCCCTGGCTCGGCCGCAGACGAGACGATAGAACAGATCATAACCGCTTTCCGGCTCGAGCCTTATAGGGACCGTAAAATCAAAATGCTTGCGCAAGGCATCCGGCAACGGATTGCTCTCGCGCAAGCATGGTTAGGCAAGCCTCGCTATCTGTTCCTCGACGAGCCGCTGAATGCGCTCGACAGCCTGGAGCGGCTCTCCTTCATCCGCCTCTTGGCCGGCTATGCCGGCAAGCGTGCAGCGATCGTGTCGACGCACGAGCTTGGGGAGTGGGAAGCGTGGGCGCATCGCATCGCCTGGCTCGATAACGGGAAGCTCCGTTATCATGGCACGGTGTCCGATTGGGTACGCGGCCTGCCGGCATCCGTCTGGGAAGGTTGGGCATCGGCCGGCCGGCAGGCGGACTTCGACAAGCGGTCGATCATCAGCCTCCGCTCGGAGGACGGCGGCTTCCGCCTGCGACTCATGAGCAAGGAGCCGCCGGGGGCCGGATTCGTACGGCTGAACCCGTCCTTGGAGGACGCCTACTTCATTCGCTGCCGCTACGAGGCTCCGAATACCGCCGGATAATGTCGACCAAGAGATCGTTCAATGGCCGAACCTCGTACTCGCCGACTGCCGGCTCCATATGATCGTCGCCGATCCCGCTGTGATCGGTCAGGAAGACGTAAGTGCCGCCCGTCGCGGCGGACAAGAACCGCATTAAATACTCGGTCTGGACATCGACGCCGCTCGATGCGACGGGAATGATGCGGACGCCCAGCTCCGCCGCTTCAAGCGTCAGGTCATGAAGCTGATCGATGACGTCCCGCTCATGATGGGGCGGCGCATCCAGCACGAGGAACAGCAGCCTCGCCCGCGCTTCCTTACTCCACTCGTGGCCGCGAAGCGCGTCGTCAAGCGCTTCCTCCACGGCCTCCGGATAATCGCCCCCGCCGCTTGCCTTCTCCTTCGCGATCTGGCGGACCGCTTGGTCGACGTCTCGCGTGAACGGATACGGCTTCACGACATAATCGTCATACCGATCGCGGTAAAAGTTCGTGCTGATTGCCATTTGAAGCTGCTGGCCCGCCTCGCTCTGTACGCGGTCGATGACGTCCTTCAGCTCTTCGCGGAGGAAGTCGATCTCATCCTGCATCGAGCCGGTCGTATCGACGACGAACATGAGATCGACTCGATCGGACGGCTTCGCAGCGCCGAATTCGACCGACAGCGGCTCCTCGCGCGGAATCGGCACGTTCTCGAACCGCTTCGTCTCGCTGCCGTGGCGAACCTCGACGTAGTAGCCATTGTCGCCTCGGCGATTCGGCTGCTCGCCCTCAGCGGGCTCGTCGCGCCGCTTGCGATCGTCCTGACCGTAGCGCCTGCTCCCTTCCCGGAATAGCTCGGCGAATGCGTAGGCGCGGCCGTTCACGTCCGTCCGAGACTGCCACACGATCTGCCCGGCGCCGTCTTCGACGGTTACGATCGCATCTGCAGCCGGGCGGCCGTCGGCGGTCGCTGTTACGACCAGCCGGTCAAAGCCGTAATAGCCCCAATGCCTGCTATAGCTGTCGCCTTCCCGGCTGTTCAGCAGGTTCAGCCAGCGGCTCCATTCGTCCGGATCGCGCCACTCGCCGGCAGTCAGCTGCCCTGGCGATGCCTGCGGATCGCCGTCGTCCTCCTCGATGCCGCCGCCTCGATCCTTGTCGTCAGGCGGCTTCGGCTCGCTCTCGCCGGTCGTCCATTCGGAGGACGACGGCGCTTCGGCCGTTGCGCGATTACCTGCGCTGGCCGAATTCGATGCCGTATTCCCGGCATCGTCATCGCCTACATCGTTACTGCCGCCCGAACAGCCTGCCAGCACCAGCATCAACGCGACGATCCCCATGAACAGCCTCATTCCTTGCCTCTGTCCTTGTCTCTTTGTCATGAACATGGCGAACCCCCCTTGTCTATCCTTTATTCGCGATCGGTTCGTAATGTTAGACGGATTCCGCAAGTCCGAGGTTGCAATCCAGACTGTCCATCTTTACAATCGTACTATCATATTTCTAGCCTGCACGAAGAGGAGACGAATCCCTGATGGAAACCTTCCAATTGACCGTGCTGCATCTGAAGCAGCACGGTCTCGAGCTCCAATTGCGCTATGCCGACGCGCAGTTGGCCATCGTGACCGAAACCGGCAGCCGCCTATGGTATATCGACGTGAACGGCGTCCAAGATACCGAGCTCCTGCGGAAGCTTCACGACAACGAATGCGACCTGCGCTTCGAATTGATTGCCGTAACGGCCGGCGGACAGCGCTTCGAAGGCGTCGGTTACGTGCATCCGAACGTGAAGCATCGCGCCGCTGCCATTCGGGGCGACGGCGAGCTCATCGGCCATTAAGCTTACGCCTGTGCCGCGGAGTACGCCGCCAGCGCCGCGAGCTCCGCATGCTGCATCGCTTCAAGAAGCGACCGCAGTTCACCGGAGCCTTGCCTCCGCTCCGTCGCCGCCACGGCGTCGATGAAGCCGTACGGATCCCAATGCGCTTGTTCGGCCGCCAGCAGCAGCCGCTGCCCGGCCGCGCTCGCCTGCAGCATGCCTTGCGCATTATGCTCTTCGAGCAGCGAACGCAGCTTCGCAGGCAGCGACGTCATCGCCGGATGGTCGCCGACAAGACGGAACCAATATTTCGCATTGCTGTAGTCGCCCTCCATCCGGTGCATCAGGCCGTGCCAATAGCTGCCTGTCGGCGTCTCGATCTCTTGCGCGATCGTATGCGAACGATCCAGGCTGCCGTTCCACAGGAAGAGGCCTACCTGCAGCGATAGTCCCGCCTCTTCGCTCCCTGCCAGCGTCTCGGGGTGCAGCGCCCCAATCTCCCGATCCATCGATAGGTCTACCGTGCTTGCCGGCCTTAACGGCAAGAACGGTCTTCTCGCCTCCAGCCTGCGAATCCATTCCGCGGCAATCTCTTTCACGTGTCCCGCCTCCTCTTCTTGATGAACTGAACGTTCCTGCAGCCAAAACATCCCGCATGCTGAGCGGATCGCGAACGATTCGTCCTGCATGCGGGATGCGATAGGTGCCGTTATTTGCGCTGCGATACTTCAGGCGTCGTCAGCTTGTCGTAGAAGTCGACTGACGCGTCCTTGTCCGGCGAATTGCGAAGCGCCATCGCCGAACGAGGGTGCTCGTCCAGCATCCCCGTGATCATGTAAGGGATGATGTAGCCCCACTCTTCCTTCTCGCGAAGCGGAATCATATGCTTCTCGATCATGCCGAGCACCGGGCGCAGGCTGTGCTTCGGATTCTTCAAGTTCGCGACCAAGAGCTCGGTCGGGCAGTTGCCTGCCGCGCGGCCCATCCCGTATACGGAAGCGTCCAGCATCTCCACGCCCTTCTGGGCTGCGAGCAGCGTGTTCGCGAATCCCATCTGCATGTTGTTGTGCATATGGGCGCCAAGGCGCTTGCTAGGCACATGCTTCTGGAATTTCTCGACGAGGTAGCTGATGTCGTTCGGCAGCAGGCTGCCGTACGAGTCGACGATGTAGACGACGTCGACGACGCTCTTCTCGATCGCTTCGAACGCTTCGATCAGCTGGTTCTCCATCACATTGGATAGGGCCATAATGTTCAGCGTCGTCTCGTAGCCGCGTTCATGGAACAGCTTCACGAGCTGGAGCGCCTTGTCCACGTCTTGGATGTAGCAGGCGACCCGAATCAGATCGAGCATGCTCTCCTCGCGCGGCTTAATGTCGTTCTCGTCGACGCGGCCGATATCGACCAGCGCGGACAGCTTCGTGTCCAGCTTCTGCGGAATGACCTTGCGCAGGAAGTCGTCGTCCAGGAACCGCCAAGGTCCAGCCGAATCCGCACCCTTCAGAAGCTTAGGCGAGTTCTTGTAGCCGATCTCCATATAGTCGACGCCTGCGTCATTCAGCGAACGGTACAGATCCTGAACGAACTCGACGCTGAAATCCCAGTTGTTCACGAGGCCGCCGTCGCGGACCGTGCAATCGACGATTTTACAGTGGCTTGTTTTTGCGCTCATAGTGCGATTACTCCTTTGACAGTAGAGATACTTTGCTACCCATCATACTTGAAAGCGCACCGGAACGCAAAGCTAAATTTACCTTTTTCGACCTCGCAGGCCATGCAAATCGCCGGACCGTTACCCGTGCAATTCGTCGTCGAGCAGCAGCCGCAGCCCTTCCCAATAGCTCGCAATCTCCGGCGCTACGCCAGAGCTCGCCTGATCTCCCTCCAGAATGCGCCAATCTCGCGCTTCCAGCAGCTGCAGGTAGCCGTTCACTGCGCCAGCGGCTGCCGTGCCCGGATTGTCGGACGCCAGCTTCCTGTAGCTTGCCTCCACCTCTTCCGACAGACGGTAATCTTCGTAGCTGTAGATCGGCGTATTATCGACGCCTTGCAGATAGACGGCCATATACCGTTCGAACAGCTTCTGGACCTCCGCATAAGCTTCGGCATCGTGATGCGTTCGCAGGAAAGTCTCCGCCTGCAGGGCTCTGCCGCCGAGCTCGTCCCAGCTGACGGTTAATCCGGCATCCACGACGGACGGCTGATCGGACTCCAATGCCATGAGGCCGATGTAGTCCGCAAGCTCCGGCGACAGCCGCGCGGCATGACGCATCCATGCGCCGTAATCCACCTGCGGAAAAATATACCCTTCTGCCATCATCAGCTTATATCCGCCTTGCAGCGTATCGAGCGTCAGCGCGCGAATCCGCTCGTCCTCGATCTGCGCCGCGTTCTCCAGCGTGACCGGCCATTCTGCCGCCATGAGGGCCGCTTGCACGTCTTCGGAATCGAACGCCTTCTCGACGCGCGGGCTGTCGTCCTCATAGTAGTCCAATAGGCCGCTTACCATCTTATCTGCTGCCGCGACAGGCGCTTCCGGCATTCGCTCATCGATGAAGGCCGCGATATCCTTTGCCTGTGCCGCTTCCTCCAGCTTGCCCTCGAATTGCTGCAGGAGCTCTTCGGCGGCCGCCTCCGAAGCGGCTTCTGCTTCTGCCTGCGCGTTCGCGTCCCCCTGCGGATCCGCCGTATCGTCAGCCAAGCTGTCCTGCGGTGCCTCTGCTTGCGAATCGGCCTTCGGCTCCTGCTCGTTCGATCAGCCGACCGCGCTGGCGAGCAGCGCGACCACGGCCGCCGCGGCTGCCGCTTGACGTATCCATTGCTTATTCATGATGCATCACTCCTCAAGAATGGGGCATGAAGCCCCTGGATGCGGCGTTCACCGCATCGGTATGATGGGCGGAATCGAACAGGTTAACCAGATAGATGACTGGCAGCAGCAGGCCTAAGAACACGAGCACCGGCACCTTGAACGGCAGCTCGCTCATCGCCATCATCACGATGAACATAATGTTCGCGATGAACAGCAGCGAGAAGCTCAAGCCGCGCGGCAATTGCCCGATGTAGAGATGACCGGTACCCGGAAACGCCATCGAGAGCAGAACGGACAACAGCTTGCTTTTCCTGTTGGCAGGATAGCCTGCAGCCATTCCTTGTTCGGAATTGGTATACATGTATGAATCTACCTCCTACGTACAATATCGTGTTACTAGCATAACCTAATGTTCAGCGGATTGGTCTCCTCCCAAAGTTCGGTTTCGCCACTGGACTTTAGTCGGGTACATTCGTCTACATGAAGACGATTCGGGCCGGCAATAAGTTTCTTGTGGCCGCCGAAGCAAACGAGCTCCCTACGGAACCATGTCCGGAGGGAGCTCGTTCGCTTGCCTTGCGGTTCTAGCCGATTAGGCTTGCATCTGCTTCAATTGATAGAATTCGCCGCGCCGCTGCAGCAGCTCGTCGTACGTGCCGACCTCTTGCACGCGTCCGTTCTTCATGACGACGATGCGGTCCGCATCGCGAATCGTCGAGAGCCGGTGCGCGACGATGAAGGTCGTGCGTCCGCGGATCAGCTCGCGCATGGCCTTCTGGACGACGAATTCCGAGATGTTATCGAGTGCCGACGTCGCTTCGTCGAGCAGGATGATATGCGGATCCCGTATCATTGCCCGGGCAATGGCGATCCGCTGGCGCTGTCCGCCGGACAGCTTGCCGCCGTGCTCGCCGACCATCGTGTCCAGACCTTCCGGCATCGCCGCGACGACATCCTGCAGATTGGCCATCTGGATGACCTTCTGCAGCTGTTCTTCGCTTACGTCCGTCAATCCGTACGTAATGTTGCTGCGGATCGAGCCCGAGAAGAGCACCGTGCTCTGCGGCACGACGGCCAGCTTCTGGCGGTAAGACCGCATATCGAGCTCATCGAGCGGCACGCCGTCGATGAGCACGCGTCCGCCTGTCGGGCGGTAGAAGCCGACGACTAGGTTCAGCACGGTCGACTTGCCCGCGCCGGATTCGCCGACGAATGCGATGCACTCGCCAGGCTTCACGTGAAGCGTGAAATCGTTTAACACGTGTTTATCGGTATCGTGGTAATGAAACCGCACGTTCTCGAAGCTGAGTTCGCCCTTCAGCTCATCGACCGTCGTCTTGCCTTGATACTCTTCCATGTCCGTCGACATGAGTACCTCGGACACCGAATGGATCGATTCGAACCCTTTGGCGAATTGCGGGTAGACGTTGATGATCTGGTTGATGGACATCATGATCGTGCCGAAGAAGCCTTGATACATGACGACGTCGCCGATCAGGATCTGGCCTCGGAAGGCAAGCATGCAGGTGAATGCCAGACAGATCATCTGGAACAACGTGAACACGACCCAGCCCGACGACCCGAATACCGCTTCCGTAATGTCCAGCCGATAGCCCTTGCCCTTCAGGTTCGCGAGCGTCGAGTCGACCTTCTCGATCTCGTAATCATCGAGTCCGTGCGCGCGCGTGACCGGCAGCATCTCTACCGTCTCCGCTACCGTGCCGGACATGCTCTCGATCTGCTCGCGGAAATCGCGGTTGCGCATGCGGATATTTTTGCGGAAGAAGAAGATGAGCGATACGGCGAACGGCAGGATAAGCACGAAGAACAGGCCGACGACCCAATTGGTCACCATCGTGATGCCGATCGCAACGAGAACGTTGAGGAGCGCCGGCACGAATGCATACATCACTTGCTTCGACAGCATCTCGATTGCCTCAACGTCGCGGAGCACCTTCGCCTGCATTTTGCCGGAACGGAGCTCGCTGTGGTACGACATGGACAGATGCTGGAGCTTACGCACCATCGTGCCCCTAAGCCCTGCCTCGATGTGGCGCGACGACCGGCTCATGAAGCTGACGTGCAGCGTCTGCGTGGCGATATTCTGGATGACGACGACGAAGACGAGCGCGAGGTCGATCCAGAACCAAGTCAGGTCGCTCTCCTTGCGGCTGACAATGTTGATCATGTCCGCCGTGACGATCGGAATGACCCAGACCGGGGAATGCTTGATGATGAAGAAGAAGAACGACAGCAGCAGATTCAGCCTCTGCCCCCTGAATAGCTGGTACAGCGTGGCGAACGAGCGCCCTTTCTTAATGCTCCCGTCCATGAACAGGCGTTCATAATCGAGCGATTCTCGCTCCTGCGTAGTCATGATGATGGTATACTCTCCTATCCCGTGGTATGACTTTTCTCTCTAACACGCGTTCACAAACTAATTGTAATTGTAAAACTTCCCGTCGCATCCGTCCACTAGAAAAGTTTGATCCCGAGCTGGACGAATGCGACATTCTCGATGCATACATGCGTTGCGTTCTGCTCGCGTTAGACTTCGCCGCAGTATATCTCGGTCTCATAAGCGATGACGACCTTGCCGTCCCGTTCATTGCGATCGAATATCCGGCGAAGCTCCGCCATCATCGGCTCGTAGTCCGGGTGTCCCTGAGGCGGGCTGTAGGAAGAGGATCGCAGACGGCCGCTCAGCCCCTCGAAATCGCAAGGCTGATCGTTCGCGAAGCGTGCCGCCTTCATCGTACCCTCGCGGAAAAAGGCTTCCAGCGCCTCATGCGGAATGTTCGTGTGCCGTACCTGCTCATAGTCGGTGCCGTAGCGGCGGAGCAGCTGCTCGTATTGCTCGAGGAAAGGCGTCCCGCCCGTCTTCCGCGCATTCCAGACCAAGAATGCCTTGCCGCCCGGCTTCAGAATGCGGCGGAATTCCTGCTGCGCACGCGCCTGATCGAACCAATGGAACGCCTGCGCGCACGTCACGGCATCGGCCGCATGTCCGGCCAGACCCGTCTCCTCTGCCGTTCCCGCAGCCGAGCGATAGTTCGGGCTGCGCCCAAGCTCGCGTTCGGCCGCTTCTCTCATCGCCGCGTTCGGCTCGACGGCGACGACCTGCAAGCCGCGATCGACCAGCAGCTTCGAGAAGATGCCGGTACCCGCGCCGATGTCGGCAACCAGTGAATCGGCTGTCAGGGCAGCTTCATGCAGGATGAAAGCGATCGCCTCCTCCGTGTAGCTCGGACGATATTTCACGTAATCGTCGACGCGATTGGAGAACCGTTCCGTATTTTTCATCGATTACTCGCCTCCTCCATGAATTCTAGCCGATTCCCGAACGGATCATCCGCGAACAAGCGATGGACGCCCTCATCCGAGCGCGCTTCGTCTAGCGTTATTTGAACGTTATTGCGCTTAAGATGTGTCCGCAGCTGCTCCAGATTACGGACTCGGAATGCGGGATGTGCCTTCCGCGCAGGCAGGAACGGCTGCTGGACTCCGATATGCACTTGATGCGTGCCGCATTGGAACCACGCACCGCCTCTTCCCGCTAGCGCGGCAGGCTTCGGCAGCTCCGGCCAGCCCAGCATTCCGCCGAAGAAGGCGCGCGCCTCCGCCTCGCAGCCGGGCGGCGCTGCCAGCTGCACATGGTCAATGCCCAAGAATTGGTACGGTTGGTTCATTGGTTCGGTCCCTCCCTGCATGTGATGCACAATTTGTTGTTTCACTATGTGAAACTAGGTTTCAAAATTCAAGATTACTTCTATTGTACCAATCTGAACCCGATTTCGTAAAGGAAATTGCCAAAACTATGCATCGGCTTGCCTCATGCTCATCCCCGCAGCCGCCCGGCATCATCGCTCCTTTTGCCCATCATCGCTCCATTTTCCCATCATCGCCCAGTGCTTGTCGCCGAGGTACCGATTACTGCATCCAAGTCCGTGTATACTATTGCATTACGCATTACGCTTTACGCATCTCACATCTCGCACCGCGCATACGCATCTTTTGCCAGCCAGTACGAAATTCCTGCGAAAGCGGCTAAGCCCCCGACGGTCCATTATTCCGCGACTACAGCCTGCACGCCCTTCCCTGCAGCAAGCGCAAAGGACCGTCAAGGCACTCATCTCGCCCTGACGGTCCTGCCGCAATCGATTATGCGCCGGTGTTCCCGGCATAGCGGTGCATATCGCGAATATACGCGCCTGCAACAGCCGCAAGGCGAGTCGCGGCCTTCTCCAGCGACGCGTCATCGCCGCCCGAGAGCTGCTCGCGGAGCTTCTCGACATAGCCGCGGCAGATCGGCTTCTTCGCCGGATGCGCGCGGCCGTAGTCATCGAGGTAACCGGAAATGAAGTAACAGTCCAGCACATGCAGCTTCCACTCGAACGACGCCTCGCGTTCGTCCCCTACACGCCAAGCCTGCAAGCGGTCATGCAGCTCGCTGAGCACGATCATGCCCAATCGATATGTCCTTCTCGCGTATTCGTAGCTGTCTTCGTCGATCATGCCCTGCTCGAATCGCTTCCGGTTCATCTCGTCCATCAAATAGAGAACGCCTCCCCACTCCGCCGAGAAGTCCGTCCATAGAGACGCGTCCTTCGCCAATATTTGCAGCATGGTTACCGAATCGAACACGAGATCCGGGTTCGCGGCCAGCGCTTCCTGCGCGGCAGCATCCGATTCCGGCAGCCATTCCATCGCTGTCATGCGAATCGCCTCCCGAATGCGTTATTTGTACGTCTTCCAGTCCAGCTTGCTGTTGTTCAACAGGTAGCCAAAATCGTTCTCGCGCCGCTTCTGCTCCGCCAGACGCTCTTCCTCGGCTAAGCGCGTTGCTTCCTCGCGCTTCCGCGCTTCGTCTGCCTTCAGCTCGTCGGCCTGCGCCTTCAGCTTCTGCAGCATTTCCGGCGCCAACAGGTCCTTCAATGTGGCAGGTCGATCCTCCTGCACAGGCTTCTGCTGCTTCGATGTCTGTTTGTTTCGTCTTGCTGCCATATGCTCTCACCTCGGTCTATCTCGCTTAGGATCTGCATTTATTCTACCATATGAGCATTGCCAGTGGAAAAGCTCGAAATATGCGCGATTTTACGGTATTGTTATCTTATAGCAACCGTACAGGAATGAGGTGAATGACAACTTGAAGTGGGACTACACGCTCTTTAGAACCATTAATGACTACGCTAACGATACGACGCTCATCGGCATGTCGCTGGTCAACGCCTCCGCTTGGAGCGACTACTTCTTCTTCCTGAGCCTCGTCGCGTTCTTATTCTTCCGATTCCGAATGGCTGTCTACGGTTTCGCGGCGGCCGGCTTCACGGTGGTGGTCAGCCGATTGATTTCCCTGTTCTACTATCGCAACCGCCCGTTCGTGGACTTTGAGGTCAATCAGCTGCTGTATCACATCGACAGCAATTCCTTCCCTAGCGACCATGCGGCCGCTGCGGTCGCAATTGCCGTCATGCTCCGCCTGTTCTCCCGCCGGATCGGGCGCATCTACCTCGCCCTGGCCGCGCTCGTCTGCTTCTCTCGGGTATGGATCGGCGTCCATTATCCATTCGATGTCATGGTCGGCATCATGGTCGGCATCGCGGCAGCACTCGCATGCTATCGCTTCTTGGAGAAGACCGAGCTATACAATAAGAGCATGCAGCTCCTGCGAACGATCGCAAGGCGCAAGCCGGCTAACGGCGTCGAGCTGTAACGATTTACCCTTTCTAACTAATAATAAGGAGAAGATGAATACGATGCTTAACAATGCGCGCTCGCTTCATAATCGCAATCTACCGGTCCTACTCGCTGTACTAATCCTCCTGTTGTCGCTTCTCGCGGGCTGCGGCGCCGGCTCCAAGGCTGACGATACGCCTCAGCAGCCCGCCGCCGGAGGACCGACCGACCCTAACAATCCGATCGCCGTGATCGAGATGGAGAACGGCGACAAGATCGAAATCGAGCTGTTCCCGGAAATTGCGCCGAACACCGTGAACAACTTTATCTCGCTCGCCCAGCAGGGGTTCTACGACGGCTTGATTTTCCACCGCGTCATCCCCGGCTTCATGATCCAAGGCGGCGACCCGGACGGCACCGGGATGGGCGGACCGGGTTACGGAATCAAAGGCGAATTCGCGTCCAACGGCTTTCCGAACGAGTTGAAGCACGAACGCGGCGTGTTGTCGATGGCACGGACGAACATCCCTGACTCGGCGGGCTCCCAATTTTTCATCATGGCTGCGGATGCGACCCACTTGGACGGCGATTATGCGGCATTCGGCAAAGTGTATAACGGGTTCGAGACCGTCGATGCGATCGTGAACGCGCCGCGGGGCGCGAATGACCGGCCGAACGAGGATCAAGTGATGAAGAAGGTCACGATCGACACGAAGGACTTCACTTACGCGGAACCGGACAAGCTTCCGGCACTGTAGAAGCCGGATCTTCACATCGCGTATTGTGCTGCCGAAATAATCCCTTGTAGGATTATTGTTCCAGGGAGAGTGCCAACGTGAAGAAGAAGATTATCGGTCTAACGCTTGCAGGTTTGCTCGCAATCGGCGGAGTCGCAGGCGCGGCCAGCATGTGGGGGAAATACAAAGGGAACACGATTATTCGCTTGACGGTCGCAGGCAAGCCCGTCAAGGTCGCCGACGTGCCGGCCGTCAGCTATCTGGGACGCACGATGATCCCGATCTATCTGCTGCAGCAGGCAGGCGTTCAGTACAAATGGGATCAGAAGACGCAGACGGTCGACATCGTCCCGGCCGCGGGCAGCGGCAATGCCGAGCTGGTCACGAAGCAGAACATGATGGCAGCCTTCGATGCCAAGCAATACCACGAGTTCGCGGACAAGGTGTCCATCGAGGCGCGGATTCTGGAGAACTTCGCCGATCAGCTGTACGCCGGCCAGACCTATATTTCCGAATCGACGCTGCTGGAGGGCTATGATTATCTCAAAACGTTCTTGGATACGCCGAGCGGCAACATCGACTTGCACAGCCCGACGTTAACCGATGACGATTACGGTTTCCTTCTCGACTTGAAGCTCCAAGCAGAGGAGCTGCTGATAGCCTATGAAGCAGCCATGAATGCCTTGCTGGAAGCCGCGTCTTACCTCTACGAAGATGCGGACATCTACGATGCGGCGTATTCCGAGGGCGTGGATCGGCTGTATGCGGTAATCGATGATGCGATCATGCTCGCAGAAACCGCCAACGACTATTATTTCGAGAAGATGGTCGGCGTGATCGATAAATAAGCATGACCACAATAGAGACCCGCACTTCGCTCGAAGTGCGGGTCTCTGTCATTGTCTCGTGCCTGATTAGATGAGCTTGATGCCGCTGAAGAGCAGCAGCGCGGCAAGTATGGTCCGCAGAGGCTTCGACGGAACCTTGGCGGACAGCGTGCTGCCCACCAGCACGCCGGGAATCGAGCCGGCAAGCAGATTGAACACGAGGCCGTAATCGACATTGCCCATCGTCGAGTGCAGGACAGCCGCCACGGTCACGAGGAAGAACGCATGCGCGATGTCGGTACCGACGAGCTGCGAACCGCTCATCCGGAAGAAGTACAAGAGCACGATCGCGAACAGCGAACCGGAGCCGACGGAAGTGAGCCCCACGACGAAGCCAAGCACGACGCCGGCGATGATGAGGATTAGCTTCTTGTCAGCCAGCGGCTTGAGCTGCCACGGATTCTCGCCGAGCTTCTTCTCGAACAGCTGCCTCGCCAGCGTGATAAGGGATACAGTAATGAGAATGAACCCCAGCACATGCTTCAGGATCGTCTCGCTATTGTCAAAATACTGGCCGTACAAGAACAACAGCCCTACAGCGATGATCGAACCCGGGATACTGCCATACGCCAAATTTTTAACCAGTTGAAAATCGATCGTCTTCTGCCGCCAATGCTGAATCGTTCCGAAAAACTTCGTAATGGAGTTATACAACAGGTCTGTTCCGACTGCCATACTCGGATTAACGCCGATAATCAGCAGGATCGGCGTCAGCAGGCTAGCCCCGCCCACACCGGTTAGTCCGACCAAAAATCCGACAAACAGTCCCATCAATACGATTTCCCAACTCATGCTTAACGCTCCAAACCTTATGGTATCAATGCTCTTTCGTCTATTCATTAGCCTATGCCTACCGCGATGCATGCGTATGGGCGATTGACCGAAGCAGCAGGAAAATTATTCTGTCTCACAATTCCCATTTGTCTTCTCGGAATAATTATAGTGGCTGTTGGCTGAAAAATAAAGAAATTTATTCCGCCTTAAACAGACAAAAGCGGCGAGCAGGATCATCTCCTGTCGCCGCGTTGGTCTTCTATTCCGTCAAACGCTCCTGTTTATCTGCTTCAACCGATCGAACCGTATTCCCCCAAGAAGCTGCGCAGCGTCTCTTCGCTGTCCGCCATCGGGAAGTATTCCAATCCGATGTATCCCTTGTAACCCGTCTCGGCAATCGCGCGCAGGACATTCGCGTAATGGATCTCGCCGGTTCCGATCTCGTGCCTGCCCGGGTGATCGGCGATATGAAAATACGCGATTTCATCGATATGGCGTCGAATCGTCGGAATCAGATCGCCTTCCGTGATCTGCTGGTGATAGACGTCATACAGCAGCTTCACGTTCGGACTGGCTACCGCTCGGATGAGCTCGGCCGCTTCGTCCATCTCCCTCAGGAAATAACCCGGATGATCCACGCGAGTGTTGAGCGGCTCGACGACCAGCGTCACGCCTGCAGCTTCCAGCAGCGGCGCCGCGGCCTTCAAGCCCTCGACAAGCGAAGAAGACTGCTCTGCTCTGCTGACGCCGGGCCGATCGTTGCCCGTCTGGCTGATGAGATAACGGCAGCCCAGCCGCTGCGCCGCAGCGATGCTCTCGACGAGTCCTGCGAGGTATTCATCCCGTAAAGCGGGATCCACGAGCGATACGAACTTCGTGCAGATCGAACCGATGGCGATGCCCGTCTCGTCGGCTGCCTGTCGAATAGCCGCCAGATCCTCGTCCCACCAGCCCCAGAATTCGCATGCCTTGTAGCCGATCGCGGCAGCACGCCTGACCTTGTCTGCCGTAGACAATTCGCCGCCTCTCAATACGGCATGAATGGATACCGAATAGATCATCTTTCGACCCTCTCTCCTTCTTCACCTATGTCGAGCAGACTTGGGAAGCACCTTATCGAATGTCGATCTTCTGTCCCAATGCCGCGCTCTCCAGCGCGCCGAATACCATCTTCATGCTCATCATGTTATCCGTATAGTCCGTCTCGGCCTTCCTGCCCTCGGATAACGCGGCGAACATTTCGTCCAAGCATCCATCATGGCCTTCGCGAGCAAGCTCCGACGGCCGCGCCTCAACCCGGACGAATTCGTTCATGAATACATGGCCCTCCGCAGGCTTCACGACCTCCGCATACGGCATGCTCTTCCCGTCCCAGATTGCCGATCCTAACGTGCCGGTTACGCGCCAGGTCGACTCCCAAGACGTCGGCGCCCCTTCGGCGCACCAGGAGCCGCGATAATTGAACACCGAGCCGTCGGACATCTCGAAGATACAGATCGCCGCCGCATTCCCATCATACCACGAGCCGTGCGGATTGAACTCATGGCAATACACCGATACCGGATTCGCGCCCGTAATAAGGCGCGCTTGGTCGAACGTATGAATCGCCATGTCAAGAATGAGCGGACTCTTCATCGCGTCTCGGAAGCCGCCGAAGTGCGCGCCGATGAAGAAATCCGCGCTCACGAAGCCGACCTTCCCGATCGTGCCTTCGCGGATGAGTTCGCGGTACGAGCGAATCTGGCGCAGATAGCGGCGATTCTGCATGATCGCGTAGAAGCGCCCTGCCGCTTCAGCAGCGGCCGCTACCTCTTCGGCATCCGCCAGCGTAGCGGCCATCGGCTTCTCGCTCATGACATCGCAGCCGGCCTCGAAAGCCGCTAGGGCGATCGTCTTGTGAACTTCGGGAATCGTCGTGTCGAACACGAGATTCGCGGAAGCCGCGCGCGCGCCTTCTCTTACGTCGGTGAAGAACGGTGCCGTCAGGCCGTGCCGCTCTGCCAGCTTCTTCGCATTCGCTTCCGAGATATCGACCAGACCGACGATTTCGGTGTCCGGTCTCTCCAGGGCGTACTCCACCCACTTGTTCGCCATGCCGCCGCAGCCGGCAATCAGTACGCGATAGTCTGCCATTGTGCTTAATTCTCCTTCGGATTCGGAATATAGTCGCCGCCTCGGCAGCGTTTGAGATAGTTCAGCGCATGCACCTGCCCGGTCATCTCCAGCTCATCGCGGTAGACCGGGTCATGCCAGCCCTCGATTTCGATCGAGCCCTGATAGCCATTCTGCCTCAGAATCGTAATAATATCCGACCAGTTCGTGTCGCCGAATCCGGGCGTCCGATGCCAGACGAACAGCTTCGGTCCGTGTATCCCGTATTCCCGCACGACGTCCCAAGCGATGGTCGCATCTTTCCCGTGCACGTTAATGATTTTCGGCGCCCACTTGCGCAGCTGAGGGATCGGATCGATCAAGCTGACCATCTGATGCGTAGGCTCCCACTGCAGACCGATATTGTCGACAGGCAGGGCATTGAACATCATCTCCCACGCGGTCGGGTTGTGCGCAATGTTCCATTCGCCTTGCGTCCAAGTCCCGCCCATGTCGCAGTTCTCGAACGCGAGCCTGACGCCGCGGTCCGCCGCTCTAGCCGCCAGCTCGCCGAACACTTCCTTGAACCTGCCCATGGATTCGTCGATCGGACGGTCCGGAATCCTGCCCGTGAAGCCGGCCACGATATCGGCACCGAACAAGTGGGCGTTATCGATCAGTCTCTCCCAGCTCGCGAGCGTATCTGCGCTTCCGCCCGCCCCCGTGAGAACGTTACCAAAAATATTAAGCGTAGAGATCGTAAATCCATGCTGTGCCTTCAGTTCGTTCAACTGCTCCGCCGTCCGTTCGAAGTCGAGACTGCCCGTCGTCTGCCAGAAAGTCAAGCCGAACGACTCGAAGCCGTGCTCCACGATTTGCGGAATGACCTTGACCGCTGTCTGTCCTCCGACTAGCGTCCCGATTCGCATCTGATTCATGTCATGATCTCCTTTATCTCCGATAGTATGTACCGTTACCCCCTCAGTATAGTAAAATCCCAAGTAGAGCCGATAGGTCGCTTCTTGCGTTCTATTTGTCCGATCTTGCGATGTTTGGGAGTGGAGATTCCGTGTATGATGAACTATGGGAAAACACGAAGCTGCTGGATGCCACCTTTCCGATCAACATTTTTCACCTCTATCGCCCTGAGCACCATACGGAGACGCTGAGACTTCACTGGCATGAGCATTACGAAATTCTGCACATGCTTGAGGGCGAGACCGTGTTCCACATTAACGGCAACCGGCTGCCGGCCGAGCCTGGCGATATCCTGTTCGTGAACAGCGGGGAACTCCACGCCGGGTATGCCGATCTCCCGAACGCAGTACGGTACGACGCGATCGTCTTCCACCAAGCGCTGCTCGCGCCCGCGATCGCGCTCGGCACGAGCATGGCCGAGATTAGCATGCCGGCTAGCTCCGATAAGCGCCGCTATGCGAATCTGGTGAAGCGGGACCATCCGCAGCACGGCATCTTGAAGCAGACGATCGTAGCGCTGACCGAGGAATTCGACGCCAAGAAGCCTGGCTATGAGCAGGCTGTGCGAGGCTATTGCATCCTATTCTTCGCATGGCTGAACAGGTGGTTTACCGCACAGCAGGGCGATGAGCGGCAGTTAGAGCGCTTAAAGCGGCAAGCGGATCGATTCAAGCCGCTCTTTCACCATCTCGATAAGAATTACGCGGAGAAAATCACGGTCACGCAGGCCGCATCGCTCGTGCACCTCAGTCCGTACCATTTTTGCAAAGTATTCAAGGAACTTACCGGCTCGACTTTCATCCAGTTCACGAATCAGCAGCGGCTCCGCGAAGCGGATCTTCTGCTGCGCGACACGAGCCTGCCGGTATCGGAAATCGCCGAACGAACCGGCTTCGACAGTATACAGCGCTTCTCGAAGCTGTACAAGCAGGTCAGGGGATACGCCCCTTCGCGTCAGCGCAAGTAAGAAAGGCCGGGGGGCCGGTGGGGGGGCGGGCGGGGGGG
>JAEZCJ010000004.1 GCA_023433615.1 Bacillota bacterium
TCAACGGCATGAGCGTAAGCTCCGAGATGAAGATCGAAGGAACGGAATCGCAGAAGGTGCTCGACAAGCTGGCGCAGGAGCTGCCGGAAGCGTCCGGCGGGCAGTCGAGCGTCGTCTTCACGGCACCTGCCGGCGAACGAATCGACACGCCGGAACGCATAGCGGCACTCACTGAAGCAGTCAACAAGGTGTATTCCCTCGACTATGTCATCAATCCGATGGAGCTCGCAGCAGCCGCTGCGGCCGCAGCTGGAGCCGGAGGCGCCGAAGGCGCTATGCCGGGTGCCGATGCGCTTGGCGCTGAAGCGGCTTCAGCCGATGCGGGGGCGGCCGGAGCCGTCCCGGCTGAATTGCCGCCATACGGCCCGCTCATCGTGAACGGCATGCCGCTGCCCGGCGTGCTCGTCGCTTCCGACGGCAGCATCGCCCTCTTTCAATTCCAATTCACCGTACAGCAGACTTCGCTTCCTGAGGGAGTCGCGGATTCCGTCGTCGAAGCGGTCACGGCGATCGAGGAAGGCACCGGCATTACGGCGCTCCCGAGCGACTCGCTGAAGAGCGTCGATATTCCGATCGGCGCGAACGAAATCTACGGCTTGGTCATCGCCGCAATCGTCTTGATTATGACGCTCGGATCGCTCGTCGCAGCCGGCCTGCCGATCGTCATCGCGCTGTTCGGCGTCGGGATCGGCGTCGGCGGCGCCTTCGCCCTGTCCAGCTTCGTCACCATGACTTCGGTGACGCCCGTTCTGGCCCTCATGGTCGGCTTAGCGGTCGGGATCGACTACGCCCTCTTCATCGTGAACCGCCAGCGGCGGCTCATATTCGACCAGGGTCTGACAGCCCGCGAAGCGGCGGCCCGAGCAGTCGGCACAGCCGGCAGCGCGGTATTCTTCGCCGGACTGACGGTCATTATCGCCCTGTGCGGTCTGCTCGTGATCGGCATCAGCTTCTTGAGCATGATGGCCCTCGTCGCTGCGGTCACCGTGTTCCTCAACGTACTCGTTGCGCTCACGCTGCTGCCGGCGCTGCTCGGTCTGGTCGGGGAGCGAATCTGCTCCCGCGCTTCGCGCGAGAAGAACAGCTCCAAGGGCGCTGGTCAGCAGCACGGCATAGCGGACCGGTGGGTGAAAGGCGTCGTACGCTTCCGATGGCTCGTCATTGTCGGCGTTATCGTCATTCTCGGCGCAGCCGCGATACCGGTTGCCGACATGCAGATGGGCATGCCTTCCGGCGCAACCGCGAACCTGGATACGTCCGCTCGGCAGAGCTATGACGCAATATCCGACGGCTTCGGGGAAGGCTTCAACGGCCCGCTGCTCATCGTCGCGGAACCGAAGGGTCCATCCGGAGCGATCACGCCGGAGCAGCTCGGCGGCCTCGTGCAGGCTATCGGGCAAGTGGAGGATGTCTCCGTCGTATCGCCGCTCGGCGTGAATGCGGACGGCTCGATCGCCATCCTGAGTCTCATTCCGGACACAGGTCCGACCGATGACGCCACCAAGCGTCTTGTCCAAGCGCTCCGTGCCTCCGATTCCGCGATTGCGGCGACCCACGGCGTGACGCTCGGGGTGACAGGGTTCACAGCGATCAATATCGACATGTCTGCCAAGCTGGCGGAGGTGTTCCCGATCTACATCGGCATTATCGTCATTCTATCGCTGATCATTCTGCTCTTGGTATTCCGGTCGATTCTCGTCCCGATCAAGGCAACGGTCGGCTTCTTGCTCAGCGTGCTTGCGACGTTCGGGCTCTCTACGGCCGTCTTCCAATGGGGCTGGCTAAGCGAACTGTTCGGCTTCGATACGGGCGGACCGATCATGAGTTTCATGCCGATCATGGTGACCGGCATTCTATACGGGCTGGCCATGGATTACCAAGTCTTCTTGGTCTCCTCCATGCGCGAATCTTACGTCCATGGACACCGCGGTACGGAGAGCGTCATTCACGGCTATGACCAAGCCAGCCGGGTCGTCGTTGCGGCCGCGATCATCATGGTCTCCGTATTCGCAGGGTTTATCTTCACGCACGACATTATGATCAAGCAGATCGGATTCGCGCTTGCGCTCGGCATTCTCGTGGATGCCTTCGTGATCCGCATGGCGCTGGTTCCGGCCGTGATGGCCCTCTTCGGCGACCGCGCTTGGGGATTGCCGAGATGGCTGGACCGGCTGCTGCCGAACTTGGATGTGGAAGGCGATAAGCTGATTGCGGAACTGAATGCCCAAGACGCGCAGCGATCTTCGCAATAAGCTTGATTCACGCTAAGCGCCGGTGCATCGCCTGTCACGATTGACGGGTATTGCACCGGCGCCTTTACGTATCCGTTACGTTTCGAGCTGCTTCAGCAGGGCGAGCAGCTTCTCTGGAATCGGAAGCTTCAGTTGCTCGCCCAGCACGTCGGCATTCGGATCGATCTCGGCTGCGGGCTGCTCGGTCTTGATCTGATACACCTCCTGATGGAGGCGCTCCATCTTCTCGTCCAGCTCGTCCGCGGAATCGGCTGCCTCCTTCAATTCGTCGAGCAGGCGCTGCGGAACGGTACCGTTGAACTTGTAGAAGATTTTATGTTCCAGGCTGGCCCAGAAATCCATCGCGATCGTGCGAATCTGCACCTCCACATAGACGGATTCCTGCCGGTCCGACATGAACACCGGAACCTTGACCAATAGATGGAGGCTCTTGTATCCGTTCGGTTTGGGATTCTGTATGTAGTCCTTCACCGTTATGATCGCAAGATCGTTCTGACCTTGGAGCATGTTGCTAATCTGGTAGATATCCGAGACGAAAGAGCAGGTAATCCGAATGCCCGCGATGTCTTTGATGTGCTCGCGGATCTCATGCATGGAGCCGACCGTGCCCTTGCGGTACAGCTTCTTCATGATACTCTCAGGCGTCTTTAACCGGGATTTCGTATGTTCGATCGGGTTGTAGTCGTGCAGCAGCTGAAATTCCTCCTGCAAGATATCGATCTTGGTCTCCACTTCCTGGAGCGCGAACTTGTAGATCATCATAAAGCGCGTAAGCTTGTTGCGAATCTGTCTAAGCTGTTCGATCGAGCTCGTGCTCATTGCCGTCACCCCCTGGTATTCGTCTATATCAGGCTACACGACTATGCGTCATCCCATTCACGTTGCTGCTACCGTCAACCATGCGAAGCCGGTCTGCAATTCACCGCTCCCGCTCCGATGTTATCGGCTGAGGCAGCCCATAGCAAATAGGACAAGACCGCGAATCATCGCGGTCTTGTCCTAATGCTGCCTGCGGCAGCATAAATTTCGCTAATTAGCGCGGTTGCGGCCGCGGCCGACTCGCCTGTAACGAACGGTTCTCTGTCCTGCTCGATCGCTGCCAAGAAATCCTGCACCAATTCGTTCATCAGTTTCAGTTGATCGCCGCCAGCCGGATCTGCACCAACGTTCCATTCTTCCAGCAGACCGGGCACTGTGCACGAAATTACGCCATTGAAGTCCAACATGACCGATCCTAATGTCCCGCTCACTTCGATCCGTTCTTGGCTGACGCCGACGCAAGCGGTCGACGCCTCGATCATTCCGATGGCCCCATTCCGATACGATACGACGGCATAGCCGTGATCCTCCGTCTCGATATCATGCAGCGTACGGAAGCATGTCGCTTGTAGCACGCGGTCATAACCGCCGCATAACCAGACCGCCATATCGATGATATGGCTGCCCTGCTGGATGAACGGTCCGCCGCCATCCATCTCAGACGTGCCATGCCAAGATTCATAGTAGGCAGCCGATCGGAAGTGCTTCAGTACCACGTCGACGACCGTGATGCGGCCTAGCCTACCTGCTTCCATGGCTGCACGCAGCCGCTGCACATGATCCGTGAAGCGCCTCATGTACGAGACCGACAGCTTGAGGCCTCGATCGCGGCATGCCGCAATCATCGCTCCCGCCTGCTGCGGTTCGATCGCAAGCGGCTTCTCGCACAGGCAGTGCAGGCCGGCTGCCGCTGCTTCCATGACGCCTACATAATGAGCGCCGTTCGGCGTGCACAGAATCGCGACCGTCGCCCGCGCGCGGGCCGCGACATCGGCGACATCGGTTCCCCATGCCGCGATCCCGTGCTCCGCCGCGAATGCTTGCGCTCTTGCGGAATCGCGGCCCACAACGCCGCACACCTCCGCATGCGGTAAACCGGCAATAATGCCGGCATAACACTTGGCAATGCCCCCATGCCCGATTAGGACGATGCGATGCTCCATGAACGGACCGCCTCCCGCCTGACGTTTCGGTTATTCCTTACCCGTATAGTATTTCTTAACGACATGATAAGCCAGCTTCGGACGGCGGTACACATCCACAACGCCCTTGATATTCTGGGTCGTGACGCGCCAGAGCGGTCCCTTCTGCTCTTCCGTCACGCGGCAGTCGGAGAATTGCCAGACGTACATGCCGGAGATGAAGTCACGCTCCGTATAGGCCTGCAGGTTATTCTCGATAATATCGGCTTGCCGCTCTTCCGTCCCCTTCACGCGGGTCGGCATGCGGTAGCCGTAGACGGCATCGCCGCCGAATTCGCTCATGATCATCGGCTTGCCGAGTCCGCCGGCAGCGTCTGCCCAGCCTCTAGCCGTATCGCATAGCTCGCCGGCATCCTCTGGGCCGTACCAGCCCGGGTACAAGTTGAACGAGACGATATCCGCCAGATCGAAGCAGATCTCCTTCTCTCTATGGTGAGAGGCGAACGTCAGCGGCCTGCTGCCGTCCATGCCGCGGATCTGCTCGAGCTGCCGCTTGTAGTGGACGCGGCCTTCCTCGGACCAGCTGGCGCATTCATTGAGAATCGCCCAGATGATGATCGACGGATGGTTGAAGTGCTGCTCGACCATCTCCCGATTCACGTCCTCGCACTGCTGGATGAAGTTCGGATTGCGCATCTGTTCGAGGCTGAGCCCGCGCGCATGATTCTCTTCCCAGACATAGAAGCCGCGTTCGTCGCACAGATCGAGGAACAGCTCGTCGTTCGGGTAGTGGCTCGTCCGCACGCTGTTGCAGCCCATATCCTTCATCAGATCCAGGTCAACCGCCATCAGGGACAGCGGGAAAGAAGCGCCGACGACGCCGTGGTCCTCGTGGCGATTGAAGCCCTTCAAGACGATGTCGCTGCCGTTGACTTGAATCTTGCCATTCCGGGTGGTCACGACGCGGAAGCCTACGCGCTCGATCAGATCGTCGATGACCCGGCCGGTGGCCGCGTCCGACGCTTGGAGCTCCAGTTCATACAGCTGCGGACTCTCGTGGCTCCAAGGCTGCGCTTCAGGGAATGCGAAACGGCCTTCCACAACCCGCTGCTCGCCTGCCGCAAGCTGAACCGTGCCGAGATCGATGCTGCTGCCGACTGCCTGCCCGCGAAGCTCGATATGCTGCTCGGCATTCGATAGATTGCGGACCACAGCGCGGATATCGGCCGCCCATCCTGCCCCGCCATGCACAGGAATAAATTCGATTCGTTCAATCAGCACATTGCCAAGTTCCTCGTAGCCGGCAGGCCGGATCAAGCCGCCGTACGTGTAGTAATCGTTATGCAGATGCAGCGAGGATCCTTCATGGAAGCCGTTATCGACCTGCACTTCGATCACATGCTCGCCCGGCTCCACGTCCTTCACGATCGCGTCGAACGCCGTATACGCATTATAGTGATGCGCGACATGCGCGCCGTCGAAGTAGACATCCGCCGTATGGCTCACGCCTTTGAACACGAGGCGAAGCGCGCGCTTCTCGTACGTGCGGATGGTCTTGCGGTAGACGCCTTTGCCGCGATAAGTCGACAACTCGGGATTCATCTCCCAGCAGCCGGGGACAGGCAGTCTGAATTTCCGATCCGTCTCCTCCAAGCCTTCCGCGCTTACGCGGGCAAATTCCCAAGTGCCGGCCAGCGACTTCGTCTTCCGAATTCGGTTCGTCTCGAACAATCTCATCATTAGTGATTACCCTCCAACCGCATGTGATTAGTCGTCGTTATTCCTTGATTGCGCCGATCATGACGCCTTTGACGAAATATTTTTGCAAGAATGGATACAAGAACAGGATCGGAACCGTTGCGATAATAATCGTAGCATACTTGATCGTCTCGCCGATGGCCATCTGATCGCCCGTTCCGACGCCGACGGACATCGCGTTCGTATCGTTGCTGATCAGAATCTCCCTCAGGATGACTTGCAGCGGGAACAAATCCCTCGTCTGCAAGAAGATCGTCGCATAGAACCACGAATTCCAATGCGATACGCCATAGAACAGCAGCATGACGGCCACGACCGGCATCGACAGCGGCAGCACGACGCGGAATAGAATCGTCCAGTCGCCCGCGCCGTCGATCCGCGCCGACTCTTCCAGACTTTCCGGCACGCCTTGGAACGCCGTGCGCATGATAATCAGATTGAACGCGCTGACAGCCGAAGGCAGAATGAGCGCCAGCCGCGAATCGAGCAGGTTCAAATTCTGCATGAGCAGATAGAGCGGCACCAAGCCGCCTTCGAAGAACATCGTGAATACGATCAGGAACATGACCGGATTCTTCAGCATCAGATTCCTGCGCGACAGCGCGTAGGCGCCCAGCGACGTCAGCATGATGTTCACGAGCGTGCCTGCGACGACGTAGAACAGCGTATTCCCGAACGATACCAAAATATTCGGATTCTTGAAAACCATCACGTAAGCGTCCCAATTGAAGCCGTGCGGATAGAGAACGATTCCCCGGTTCTGCACGACATATTGCGGGTCGCTTAGCGAAGAGAGCAGGACGTAGAGGAGCGGGTACAGGGTAACGAGGGAGACGACGACCATGAAGACCGCGTTGCTCCAATCGAATGCTTTTTCCCCTAACGATCGTTTAATGAGCATGCCTATCCCCTCCTTACCACAATTTGGTCTCGCCGAGCTTCTTGGCAAAGGCATTGGCGGTGATGAGCAGCGCGAAGCTGATGACCGCATTGAATAGTCCTACAGCCGCGCTGTAGCTGAAGTTCGCCTCCAGAATGCCTTTGCGGTACACATACGTCTGGATGACGTCCGCAGTCTCGTAGATGACGGGATTGTACATCAGGATGATTTTCTCGAAGCCGACCGTCATGAACTTGCCGATGAACAGGATGAGCATGATCGTCACTGTCGGCATAATGCCGGGCAGCGTGACATGCCACATCTGCCTCCAGCGGTTCGCGCCGTCCATCCGCGCAGCTTCGTACAGCGTCGGATTCACGCTGCTGATCGCGGCCAGATAGACGATGGAGCTCCAGCCGATGTTCTGCCAGATCTCCGAGCTGATATAGATCGTCCGGAACCAGCCTGCCGAACGCATGAACGGAATCGCCTCCACGCCAAGCCATGCCAGCATGTTATTGATCAGGCCGTCTCTTGCGAGAAAATCGAACAGCATGCCGACGATGACCACCATCGAGATAAAATGCGGCATGTAGGAGATTGTTTGTACCGCTCGACGCAGCTTATTGCTCCGTAGCTCGTTCAGCAGCAAGGCGAATAGAATGCCTGCCGGAAAGAAGAAAATCAGGCTATAGAGACTGAGCAGCAACGTGTTGCTCAGAATTCTTCCGAAGTAGACGCTGCCGAAGAAGTCCTCGAAGTGCTTGAAGCCTTCCCATGGGCTGCCTAGAAACCCTTTCGCCGGGCTAAAATCCTTGAATGCGATCTGTAAACCGTACATCGGCCCGTAATGGAAGATGATATAATAAGCCACGACGGGCAGCAGCATGACATAGATCATGCGGTTCGTGCGTAAATCCTTAAGAAGTCTGCCAAAGTATGATGCCATGGCCATGCAATCCTCCTCTTCAGCCATTAGGGAAGCCGGAATTGGCCTTCGTCCGATTCCGGCTTCCTTCCAGCGGTTTATCGGCTCAGATAACGATCGTATGCCGCCTGCTGAATGCTGATCGCTTCTTCGATGCCGAAGTTTTTCAGGTTGTCGACGTATTGATCGAAGTTCGCGAGCGGCTCCACGCCCATAATGAACTTCACGACCATCTCGTCGGAATACGTATTGATATCGTTCATGATCGATGCCAGCTTGCTGCTCTCATCGGCCGTAAGCGTCATGAGCGGCAGCTGCAGCTCATTCTTGGCCTGCGACCATACTTCCAGCGATTGCAATTGCTCCGGATATTTCATCTGCTGCAGGAACGACTCGACGTCCTGCACGAACGGACCGCCGTACTGCGTCCGCATGAATTGCGCCTGCGCCTGCTTCAGCGTCAGCTTGTCCGGATTGTTCTTGATCAGATCCGTGTATACCGGCTTGCCGTCTACCAGCTCATAGCTCGTTCCTTCGATCCCGAAGTTGAACAGCATATGGCCTTGCTCTCCATAGGCCAGATCCAGCCACTTCACGATCTGCTCCGGGTCCTTAGCCGCCGTAGTGATCGCGGCGGAATGCTCGCCCGGATACGTCGGGCTGATCATGCCGGCTGCAGGCACATCGCCCTTGTTCAGCGTCGGATGCGGGAGCGCCATCATCTGGAAGCCTTCCACGCTGTCCTTCATCAAATCCGTGAACTTGCCGATCGTGCCGCTGGAGTAGCCATAGAGAAGACCCAGCTCGTTGTTCGACGTTTTCGCGTCCTTCAGCTTGCCGTCTACGGCGGCAAAATCCTTATCGATTAGACCGTTCTCGTACCAACGGTTCATCGTTGCCAGGAATTTCTTGAATTCCGGCTGCATCTCGCCGTACTGTACCTTGTCGCCCTTCTTATGGAACTTCGCCAGGATGCCCCATGCGCCGATCATCGAATTGAGCAGGTCGTTGCGTACTGAGCCGACCTCCAGCAGGAACGGAATTTCATCCTGCTTGCCGTTGCCGTTAGGATCCTTATCCTTGAACGCCGTCAGCACGCTCTCCCATTCCTCGATCGTCGTCGGAGGCGTTGCGCCGACCTTATCCAGCCAGTCCTTACGTACGACAGGTCCATAGTAGACCTTGATTCGGTCATCGCCGCGAATGAACGGGAACGCGTAGATGTCGCCCGTATCCGTCTTAATCATGCTCGCGACTTCCGGGTTCTCTTCCAGGTACTTCTTGAAGTTCGGGGCATGCGTCTCGATCAGATCGTTAAGCTTAATGATCGTGCCGTCGTCGATCGCGTTCTGCGGGCCCTTCGGCACCGTCAACCAGTTCGTCTGAATGACATCCGGCAGGTTGCGCGACGCGATCATCAGGTTGAATTGCTCCTGCATCTGGCCGCTGCCCGTACTCGGATGCTTGAATTCTACCTTCGTGCCGGTGATCTTCTCCAATTCCTTATAAGCCGCATTCTCGTTGAAATTCGTCATCGATACCGCTGCGTCCCCGTCAAGCTCGACCCAGTAGGAGAAAGATTTCGGGAATCCGCCGCCCTCTGTCTTTTGGCTGTCGGCCGACTGATCCGTATTCCCTCCATTGCTCGCCTTGTTCGCGGCGTTCCCTTCATTGTTGTTATTGCCCGCGCAGCCTGCCAACAGCGTTGCCGTCAACATGACAGTCAACAGCCAGGCCATCCCCTTCTTGCGTCTCGTCTTGTTCAATCGAAACACCCTCCTTATGATAGGTTGTTCGGAATCGTTACAGTGCTGAATCTGCTTGTCCGATCCCTTGCAGCCAATGTACCGCGAGTCGCCTGGCATGCGAAATCATAAGGTTTCAAGCTGCATTGTCCGGAATCAAGATAGGCGGTTATCCATTCTCAAGATCGATTAATCCTGCTTCATATTGCGAAGCTGTTCCCGGTATTTGCCCGGGGTAATCCCTTCGATTTTCTTGAATACTTTGGTCAGCACGATGTTGCTTGCATACCCGACACGAAGCGCAATTTCCTGCACGGTCAACTCTTCGGCTAGCAGCCGCTTCACGTTAGAGATCCGAGTGCGCGTAATATAATCGGTTATATTCTCGCCGCTGTGCTTTTTGAAGAAGGCCGAAATATAGATGGGACTGAGATTCATCTGTTCGGCAAGCATCGCGAGCCCGAGACTGTTGTCGTGATAATTATCCGATATGAATTGCACTAGCCGTTGGTAGAGCTGTTCGCTATGATCGGTTCGATCCTCTCGCACGGCACGGCATATCCGCTCGTACATGGCCGTGATCCGCTCGAACATCTGCTCAGCCGTGGCGGACTCCGACATCCACTTGGTCGGCTCGCCCGCGTCCGGCAAGATCGCTTCGCCGTCAAGGCGTGATGCCTCCAACATCTTAAGCAGCGTACTATGGAGGTCTATGAAGAACCAGCGGCCCATATCGGGCGAGATCCTTGCTTGAACGAAGTTCATATGATACAAGCTGTTCAACAGCCGTTCCGAGTTGCCCCAATCGCCATTCTTCATATAGTTCGTGAGCTGTACTTCGAGATCCGTGGGAAACCGATAGGCGCCGCTGTCCACGACACGTTCCTTCTCGTAATGCAGGATCGCATCCGCTCCTTCGAGCAGCTTATAGCTCAGCGCGATCATGGCTTCGTCGTAGCATTCTGCAATCCGTTCCAGTCCCTGATGCGTTCCGCTGACGCCTGCTGTCATGCGGGTCTTGAATCTGTCTCGCATCACCGCCATCAATCTCACCAACAAGGCGTCCATCGGCGATACTTCATCGGCAAACGTCCCCTGCTCCAAATTTAATAAGATGATAATCCGATTCTTCGCTTCTTCAAAAGCATATCCGCGGCTACCCAGCATCTCGTGGCTCACATTCAGCAGAATGAATCGCAGCAGCATCCACTCCCGCTCGGTATCATCCTTCATGAAGGATGAGCCTTCCTCGATATCCAGCACGATCACGGCAAACCAGGGATGGTAGAAGCGCACGTCCAACATCTCGATGTCCGCATCCGGCATCGACTCCAAATCGACCTGTCCATGAATCAATCGCGTCAAGAAGCTCGTGCGCATAATTGGCATCTGCGAAGTCAACTTCTGCTGGAGCTCATGTTCCTTGCCGAACAAAGACTGCATCGTGTCGCTGATTAGCATGAGCTCATTGCCCGCTTCGGCGTCGACATCGGTACGACCGCGCATGATCATGCCCACCAGATCCTTGATCGGCATATAATGCCGGCGGGTCAGATAGACGCACAGGGCAAGTCCGAGCGCCAGGCAAGCCAATACGGTGACGATGCTCCATCGCTTAACCGTATTCACCTGCTCCAGGACGACTCGTTTCGGGAATGCGGAGAGGAACGTCCAGCCATTCTCGGACGAGGTCACGTAGGAGACATAATGCTCCCCCCCATTAGAATCGTACAGGAATTGACCGCGCTCGCCGCTGAGCTTGCCGATATAGGCGTCGATCTGGCCTTGATCCGGCGGTCCGATCAGAATCTCCCGATCGCGGTTCAGAATGTAGAATGTCCCGTTATGCAGCCCTTCGACTTCACCCAGCAGATCCCGCATCTCCTGCTCATTGATCAATACGACCAGGCTGCCGCTTGCCTTGCCCGTCTCGCCGAACGGAAGCGATTGGACGTACGTAATCATCGACTGCCCTCTAGAAGCACTGCCTTTAAGCTCGGTGCGCTTATAGGATTTATAATGATTCCCCAGCAGAAGCTCCTGCTTATACTCGTCGAAGCTCATATCGCGATAAGGGTAAATATGGTGATAGAAAGTCGATGCATCCGTCTTCATCGTCGGCGTCAGAATCGTATCGGTCTGTCCAAAATACACATAGATATCTTCGACGAAGGAATTGTAGGCCGAATACCGCGTAAGCTCTTCCATGAATTCGATGAATTGGTACTGTTCGCGCGGCGATGCGAATGCGCCGCCCTTCTGCATGATGAGCTGCTGCTTCGGATGAAAGGCAATCTGCCGCATCAAGTAATCGATCTCCTGCGTCCGCCCGTTCGCGACATGCTTCACTTGCTCCAGCATCGCGGAATTCGACCGATACGCATTGTCTACCATGATTCTCTCGATCTTCACGTAGACAAGACTGCCGATCAGGACCGGAATCATGAAGACGAATAGAAAGGATAAGAGCAGCGTCATGAAGACGCTGCGTCTCCGGGTGCGGCGATTGGCTGCGGTCCCTGTCGAGGTCTTGCTCATCTGAATCTCAGCTCCTGCGGAATATTGAATACAGCTAATTATAGCCTACGCGATTACGCACCTACTATCGATTATCCTTTGTTAAGATCGATTGTTTGCATTCAAGATTGCGGTGACAATGCTCTTATCTTCCCTGTTGGCGGATCATTCAAGAGTTTCACTTCGTCATAAAAAAGACAATTTTATTTGTGAAAAGTTTCACATAATTACCTTGCAAATTCTTTTATCATTACGCTACAGGTACCGGATAGGTACTCATCGCATAAGGAGGCTCTAGACATGGCAGTAAAAGAGACGAAAGTTCAAGACCATCAATCGGCGCAAGGCGTCATCGAGCAGCTCGTGCGCAAAGCCGATAAGGCGCTGGAGCAATTCATGGCACTCGATCAACGGCAGATCGACGCGATTGTCCAGGCGATGGCGCTGGCCGGCATCGACAAGCACATGACGCTGGCCAAGCTGGCGCTCGAGGAGACGGGCCGCGGCGTGTACGAAGACAAGATTACGAAGAACATGTTCGCCACGGAGTACGTGTACCACAGCATAAAGAACGAGAAGACGGTAGGCGTCATCGAAGAGAATCCCTACGAGAGCTATGTCAAGATCGCGGAGCCGGTCGGCATCATCGCCGGGGTGACGCCGGTGACGAACCCCACGTCGACCACGATGTTCAAAGCGCTCATCGCGATCAAGACGCGCAACCCGATCATCTTCGCCTTCCATCCGTCCGCGCAGGCAAGCTCGGCCGAAGCGGCGCGGACGCTGCTCGATGCGGCGGTGCTGGCTGGCGCGCCGGCCGATTGCATCCAATGGGTCGACAAGCCATCGATCGAGGCCACTCAGCTGCTGATGAACCATCCGAAGGTGGCGCTCGTGCTGGCGACAGGCGGATCGGCGATGGTGAAGTCCGCTTACAGCACAGGCAAGCCGGCGCTTGGCGTCGGTCCGGGCAACGTCCCCTGCCTGATCGACAAGACGGCGAATCTGAAGCAAGCCGTTACCGATCTGATTCTATCGAAGACGTTCGACAACGGCATGATCTGCGCTTCCGAGCAAGCGGTCATCATCGAGGAACCCGTATACGACCAGACGAAGAAAATGATGTCCGTCCTCGGCTGTTATTTTCTCAACAATGAAGAGACGGAGGCTGTATCCAAGCTGGTCATCAACGCGGATAAGTGCGCGGTGAACGCGGTCATCGTCGGACAATCCGCCGCCAAGATCGCGGAGCTTGCCGGCATTACGGTACCGGAAGATACGAAAATACTCGTTGCGGAGCTCGCCGGTGTAGGCGTTCAGTATCCGCTGTCCGCGGAGAAGTTAAGTCCCGTGCTGGCCTGCTACAGGGCGAAGACGGCCGAGCAAGGCATCGAGCGCGCGGCGGAAATCGTCCGATTCGGCGGGATGGGGCATTCGTCGGTCATTCATTCGAACGACCAGCGGATCATTCACCTGTTCGCCGAACGCCTGCAGACGGGCCGCATCATCGTCAACTCGCCTTCGACGCACGGCGCGATCGGCGATATCTACAACACGAACTTGCCTTCGCTCACGCTCGGCTGCGGGTCGTACGGCAGCAATTCGACGACATCGAACGTGACCGCCGTCAACCTGCTGAACGTGAAGCGCGTGGCGAATCGGACCGTCAACATGCAATGGTTCAAGATTCCGCCCAAAATCTACTTCGAGCAAGGCTCGACGCAATACCTGTCCAAGATGCCCGACATCTCCCGCGTCTTGATCATTACGGACGAGATGATGGTCAAGCTGGGTTACGTCGAGAAGGTCGAATACTATCTGCGGAAGCGCCAGACGCCGGTCGCGATCGAAGTGTTCACGGAGGTCGAGCCCGACCCGTCGACCGATACGGTGCGCCGTGGCACGACGGTCATGGATCGTTTCCAGCCGGACTGCATCATTGCGCTCGGCGGCGGTTCGCCGATGGATGCCGCCAAGGCGATGTGGCTGTTCTACGAGTATCCGGACATCGAATTCGATAACCTGAAGCAGAAGTTCATGGACATTCGCAAGCGCATCTACAAGTACCCCCGGCTCGGCCACAAGGCGCAGTTCGTCGCGATCCCGACAACGTCCGGCACGGGCTCGGAGGTCACCTCGTTCGCGGTCATCACGGATAAGAATAAGGGCAACACCAAGTATCCGCTGGCCGATTACGAACTGACGCCGGACGTCGCCATTATCGATCCAGAATATGTCTACACGCTGCCGAAGACGCTCGTTGCCGACACCGGCATGGACGTGTTGACGCACGCGATCGAGGCATACGTCTCCGTTATGGCGAACGATTACACCGACGGCTTGGCGATGAAGGCGATTCAGCTCGTGTTCGAGAACCTGGAGCGTTCGTTCAATACGGGCGACCACACCGCCCGCGAGAAGATGCATAATGCATCGACGATGGCCGGCATGGCGTTCGCGAATGCCTTCCTGGGGATCAACCACAGCCTCGCGCATAAGTTCGGCGCCGAATTCCATACCGCTCACGGGCGGACGAATGCGATTCTGATGCCGCATGTCATTCGCTACAACGCGCAGCGCCCGACGAAGTTCGCGTCGTTCCCGAAATACGATCACTTCATCGCGGATGAGCGCTATGCGGACATCGCGCGCATGCTCGGGCTGCCGGCCCGTTCGGTAAGCGAAGGCGTCAGCTCGCTAATCGGTGCCGCACGAGAACTGAACCGTTCGCTCGGCATTCCCGAGAGCTTCCAGGCGATGCATCTGGACCCTGCGCGATTCGAGACCCGCGTCGACTATCTTGCGGACCGCGCATTCGAGGACCAATGCACGACAGCCAATCCGCGCATGCCGCTCGTCTCCGAGCTGGCGGATATTTATCGCAAGGCTTTCTACGGCAAGTTCGAATGAGCTAGAACAAGAGGTCGTTGACATTGTAGATATTGGGATTGAACGTAACGAAACAGCTGAAGTCTAGGGCTATAGATCCCTCGATTTCAGCTGTTTCCTTGTGCTATCGTATCCCGTCCCTCGGTTTTAAGGGTTTATCTCACATATACTCACTGATTCGCAGGATTTCAGCACCTAGAATTAAGTCAGTCTCAGGAAGTAGCGCAGATAACACCGGTTGAGGTGGTGGCTGGGCATGCGGGAATAGAGGAATAGCCAGAAAAATTCCCCAGGTGGCATCTACTGCACGCATACTCCACAAAACCCTTGGAGGTTCACCCTCCCAGATCTCTACGGGTCATTGCCCTTACATTCCTTCGTTTTACCTTTCCAAGGTGTGGAGACCGATAGCGTTTAGCTGATGGGTCTTAGCCCGTATGGGAAACGAACTCGGTCCTCCGTGCTTTCTTTGTTGAAATCCTGCGAACGAGTCAATATACGTAATGTTGCTATTTAATTAATTTATGCTGCTACTGTCCAGGACAAGACCGTTTTCTCTAGCAAGAATGTTTCTCCACGTTTAACAATACCTACTAGTATTCTTGCCAACTTTCCAATTAACTTAATAATGGACTGTTGCTTCTTCATCTTCTTTTCTTTCACATTTTGCTCATGCAGATGGCTGAAGATGGGGTTATTCCAGACGAGCTGAACCGTCGCGAGATAGAGATATTTACGCAAAGCCGAGTCTCCTCGCTTCGAAAGAACGATTCTACCCTTTCGCTTTCCAGATGTGCGCTCGGCTAGGTTTAAGCCCGCCTTCCTTAATACCTGACGTCCATGCGCATACTGTCTTAAATCCCCTGTACCGGCTAGTATGGCTGCGGTGAATATCGTTCCCAGACCCTTAATGGTTCGCAGTTGTTTCGCCATCGGAATCTCAGATAGTAGAGCCTCGACGTCCATTCTTCAATGAGCCGATTTAGATCCGCCTTCGCTTCTGCTACAGCAGTTCCATCCCCGACACTGCATTTCGCGTGAGCGATGAGCAGTGCGGCCTTCTCTATCCCCGTAGAACCCCCGGCACGCTGCATATGGGCTCGCCAAGACTTGATTACATCTGGTACCGTATACGTCTGCAGTGGGCAAGGAAATGCCTTAAGGGTTGCCAATGATCGCTTACAGGTCCAGTCTTTGAACACGCTTGGATACTCGGGAAAGCGGATGTCCAGCCAGCGTACGATCCGATTCTGAAGCCGTATACTGTTCGATACCCAAAATTCTCGATCACTCATCATTGTCCGTAGTCGTTTAAATACAAGTGATTGACGTGTGTACTCATAATAGAAGCCCCGACTAACTGAATCTGCGATGACCAGCGCATCCTAGGGATCGTTTTTTGAAGGGCTATTGTCCCGATTTTCTTTATTACGCTTGGTTGTTGCAGGGTTAACCATAACCACGTGTAATCCCTTATCTGCTAGCCAGTTGGCCAGATTAAACCAATAATGACCGGTTGGCTCCATGCCGATAATGAACTTCTCTAGTCGATTCTTCTGTAGTAATTCGGCCATCCAGCGTCTCAACTTCTCAAACCCTTCTAAGGTATTTGAGAATGAGAGATGCCGTTTTGAAATGACGATACCTCGATAATTCGTGGCCTGGGCCACATGTGTTTCCTTGGCCATGTCGATCCCTACGACGAGATGCGAGGTCGTAATTCGTTCAATCCGTTGATTTTGCGCGTCTGATTGCTTAAACTTCATAGTAAGAGCGCCTCCTTGATGTGTTGTCGACAAACCCATCATACCGAGGCGCTCCCTTTTTTACAAAGCTCATTTCTTAAGCTCTACAGGAATGTTTAGCTCAATGAAAGCTGTGATGCGCCACATGGCAAATTCATCCGCACTACTCGAACAAATACGTTCTAATCATATTGAGCATGCCATTAATACATTCCCATCAGGATCTTTAAACCAGATAACCTCATCGTCCTTATGCTCAATAACAATGTTTAAACTTAGTAGGAATTGATACGTTTCTTCTATATTCGGTGCATCCAAACTAAAGAGAGGTTGGGTTGCAGGTTCTACTTTATCTACACGACGCAAAAATATATTTGAACACTGACTCTCCCCCAAACCGATAATATGAATATCGGTTCGGTCTGTATCGGGAATCGGCATACCGAGTACTTTGCAGTACCAATCGATAGATTTTTTAACATCAGTGACATAGACAAAAACAGCAGGAACTTTCGGTTTTATTGGTGTTCCGCTATCCTGTTTCATCATCTCAGAAGCCTCCTAATATGTATTAATACTACCTTCAATCACTTGTAATGCATTTGGTACTACCTGGAGTTATCCCCCCACTGCAAGTCTTCAATCTGTTGAAGTCTTCAACCGCAACCCGTTCAGTAGACCGATGAATTGCATTTTGGTCGCAGCCTCTTTATCATGCTTTGAAAATTCCACTACGTAAACAATTCTGTCTTGTATAGGGATAACGGCATAGTAGACGTCATGTGTGCCCGTTAGGCCGGAGGCTGCGGTACCGTTGTCAGCGTCGAGCGTAAATAGCTTGGCGCTTCCGGTGGGAATATCGATCGTTTCTTCATTTGTAACTTCGCTATGGTTGGGCTTGTAAAATCTAAAGTCAAAATCGTCAGTATACGGATATGTGGCAACACTCCCGAGATTGACTCCGTTATCGTCGGTGATGGATGCGCCAAAGCGACCGGTACTCATGTTCCATCCCTTCGGCAGGGGCAGTTCCAGATTGGAGGCATCGTATTCTGAGTCTATAATCGGTTGACCGAATTCCGATTCATTAACGAATTCTGTTCCGTTCCACGCGAAGAATTGTATGACCTCTTTCCCGATGCTGTTGTCATAATACGTGCTTGAAAAACCCAATTTGTTTTTAGCTAACTTGGTGGAATAACGTCCAGTACCGCTTCCGAATATTTCGCGTTGCCCTTTAATCGGCAATTCCTCGATTTGTCCAGATTTATCAAGCGTAAACAGCTTAAATATACTGCCATTACTCGATGCATATTGACCAATTGTAAAGTCGATATTCCCATCCCCGTTGTAGTCATCGAAATCGATGTCAAAGAACGAGTTGAACACTAATTCGTCATTAAAATAATCGTTTATATCGACGGCACTCTTCACTTCGCCGTTCTCATTGGAAAGCTGGATTTGGAATTTCCCCCTCCAATTGCGACCCATTACAGGCCCTGGGGACCAGTCTTCAAAATATTCTCCGTTAATAAGTACCACACTCAAGTATTCTCGCTTTTTCGTAAGTTGGAAAAGATCGTTCCTTGACAATGTGAGCGACCCCGTAACATGGATTGTGTTGGATGAGGTTGTAAGCGATGGTTGATCTGGACTTTCGGTTGTCGCGTATAAAGAAGTCGGTGAATTCGGGATGTTAGTTGTCGCCCCGGAGCACGCAACTAAGAGCAACACGGGTAACATTGCATAAAACATTTTCATCATATTACTTCATGCTCCCTATGAATAAGTTCCTCTGCAACTACACCATTGTTCAAGTACACGTACATTAGACGAATAGAAGGGAATATAGTTCCTTTATGCTTCCGAATATCAATAACTAATTAAATGCGATGTCTGGACTCGTTATTAGACCCTAACAATTTTTATTTCTCCTGACATGCCCAGAATCGATTTCCATATGGATCACAAAACATCATGACTCTGTCAGGACCGCCAATGTCTTGAATATCCCCAACAGTTACACCGCTGCGAATCAAATCGGATTGAAGTTGCTCGATGTTATCCGTCGTAAATTGTATGGAATAATGCGGGTTCAGCTTAACGTTCCCTGTGTACCATATACTTTTCTCGTCGTCCTCTTCTGCCCCAAAAAGTAAGATTTCTTGTCCGTTAGCTAGTTTAAGACTGGCAATGCCCATATTCCAAATGAGATTGAATCCTAGAACGGTTACATACCAATCAATTGCTTTTTCGTATTCTTCAAAATCCCCCGATTTAGTAACCGGAATGCCTAGGACAATATTTTTCACAACGTTACTCATTAGAACTCCTCCATCGAAAATTAGGTTCATTTTCAGGAAAATTACGGGGTTAGAACTTCTGCCGCCAACGAGTACCGGCGTCCATTGATGATCAAGGCTGATGGAGAAATTGCGGGCTTTGTCTTAATTAGTCTGGACGTACCATAGGAGCTGCAAGAGATTATTTAGAATTGTCTAAACGATCGGCAGTGAATATCGTGCGAACCCTTCAGCATTGTAACGGTATCGTTCACAGATTGTATAATCACGTCTTTGAGCATCTACTGTGAAACCATGCTTCGAAATATAATCATCAATTACTCGTCCAGCGCTGTCAAAATCCCCAGTATTACTTGCAACGACAACACAGCGTTGCGCCGGAATGGTCATGCGCGCAAACCACTCTGGCACGCCTTCGAAAGTAGTGACCTCTACGCTCAGTATGTATGCGTGCGTATTTGGTGTATCTTGTCCGGGTACCTGCGGCCACATCCCATACTGAACGGAAGCATCGACGATTTGGGGCATATAATTGGAAAGCCCGAGCAAGCTGTCTTTCGCGTGATGGTACTTACCACTCATATCATTTAGTCCGATGCACGGAATGCCAATCAACTTCAATTCACCGTGCTCAACAATCTTAGCCTCCATCTCTGGCAAAGATAAAATCGTAATCCCGTTCATTCAAATTCCCCTCTCTAATAATTTGAACCCTTATAACTTCGAAGGCTGTCGTTGATTCCGGCATTCAAGGAATTGGTTGCCAAACGTCAAATCGATTGCCATTTAAATCGTAGAATCTAAAATTCTTACGATTTTCATCATACGTTTTAAGTTCCGAGACCGAAACTCCCTGTTCTTTTAACGTCTCATATGTCACTTCAATGTTATCTGATTTAAATGACAGCAGATGCATGTCATAATCTTTACCTTCCCAATGATCTGTCTTATAAGTAAGCTTCACATCTTCTTCGTTATCAACCGTCACCAACATTATTGCCGGTCCCTTTCCAAGATCGAAGCAAATACCGTTCCAATGAAAACCAAGTTTCTCCTGATACCACTTTATGGTTTCCTCAATATCTAAGACAGGCAGATACAAAATGTCCATGTAGCCAACAACGTTTTTCATATTAATCCTCCATTCTCTTGCGTGTACATTGAATTGTTCACTCATTGGGAAACTTTCATCGTTATTTCAATGATACGGAACAATTGTTCTGTTGTAAATATATTCAACTTTTTCACTATCCTGCCCGTTAGCGTAACGCTAGACCTTAACATTTACGCTCTGTTAATGTTGATTGTTGACGATCCTCCAAACCAAACCGCCAGTGAAATACTTCTCTTTATCAATGTTCAATTTAACGCTATTGTTTGAACTGGGGTACCTGGCTTTTCATTGAATAATCGAATCCCTCCATGGACATCATTAGAATTACGGAATTTGTAAATTGGAGTGGACCGGCTTGGACAAAGGAGAAAAGATAGAAATAGTAGGAGAGTTGTTTGATCGATTTCAAGAGCTTCACGAAGAATACGTTCATTTATGGCTAGCGTATACTTTCCTCCATTGGGACTGGTGGATTGCACTCGGGCTTTCGCTTGGTTCTTGGACCTTTTGGCTTATTTACCGCAATAAGAGAAGTACGCAGCGGCTGCTACATGCAGGCATTTGTGCTATTCTCATCTCGGTGAGCTTCGATTATATCGGTACCGCATTAGGTTTATGGTATTACACCGGAAAGCTTACCCCTACGTTTCCCGCCTGGCTGCCCTTCAACACTTGCATGATGCCTGTCACGATCATGTTCTTAATACAGACCAAGCCTCATATCTCGCCTTGGAAGAAAGGGCTGTTCTTCGGATTACTAACTGCATTTGTCGGCGAGCCTATCTTTGCATGGGCAGGTTATTATGTCATGACAGGCTGGCAGTATTACTACTCCGTCCCTATATATTGGCTCATATTTATCGTTTGCGATTGGGTAGCCAAACGTGACACCTATGATGCTCTCGCAACATGACCTGCTCCGCTGGGCAGGCGACTTAAGATGAGACGGTACGAATGCCTTCCCGATCGATGGATGGATGGAGCGTCCGGAGCCCAATCATGTTCAAATAATGAAGCATTTGTTCGACTTGGCGAATAATAGGGCTCGCAATATCGTATTCGTTCGCGTCCATATACTGCGGCAACTCCCGTATAAAGGAACGCAATTCGGGTATCGACAGTTTTATAGCCTCCGATAGCCTATAGCCAGCCAGGTGGATGCTTGTCACGGTGCTGTTCAGCCCTGTTTCTTGGCATGCCGAACAATCCGTTCTATGGGAGAAGAATGAAATCATCCTCAAATTGCCTTTACTCGTCGTGCGCGCGTCGATCATGGCTTGTAGTTCGTTTACGCAGCCTCGGTAAAAGTCCGTGCGCGGTTGTTTCTTGTAGACAAACGAAACCGGCTCTTTCTCATACCCATATAATAGGATAGAGATAAATGCCGTATCTTGCTCATTGAGCGGTTTCGAATAATCGATTCCAAGCATTGCCGCCAACTGCCTGATTCTTGGAACCGGCGCGCAATCCGTTCCAGCCCACAGGAGGACGGCGCCATTCTTAAGCGACAGCTCAGGGGCGATCATGCGATCCGGATCGATCTTAGCCCTAACAACGGTCCCGCCGCACTCGGCGCAATGGCCATAGGTGCCCGTTTCCCTTGTCTCCGCAACGCTCCCGTATAGTGCACGTAGGTATTCTGAGACGGCCACAATGATACCGACGAGGGTACCCGGTCGTTTAGGATTGAACGGTTTACTCGGAATCGGTGTGCGATCCATTGACTCACGCTCCTTTATTTTCGCTATCCTGCATGTTTGCCCCGATTACTTCAGGCCCATGCCTTCATCAAAGCCGAGCATAATGTTCATATTCTGTATTGCCGCTCCCGAAGCACCTTGCCTAAGTTATCAAATCTTGAAACAAGCAGTATTTGATCCTTATGGCCAAACACGAATAGATCCAAATAATTGGTATTGTTGCACTGCATGAGATTAAAGAAGCCTTCTTCAAGATTTGCTTCAGGGTCATTTGGGGCAACGCGAACGAATCGTTCATCCGCATAGTAGGAGGCAAGCAATTGTTGAACGTCTTTTGCGGACATATTTTTCAGAAACAGCCTTGGCAACAGCGGGATGCTGACGGCATCGCCTTGATAATAATTTCCGACTATGGGAGTAAAAAGCGGCGCTGCGTCTAACCCGGCGTAAACTCGCATTTCCGGGAGATGCTTATGATTCAGATGAAGTGCATACGGTCTTGGCGCAAAAAGCTCTTCTCTGTTCGTGTTCTGGTATTCGGCAATAAGCTTTTTGCCCCCACCGCTATATCCTGTGAGCGCATAGCAAGACATCGGGTAATCCCTCGGAATAATTCCTTCCGCTACCAAAGGATGTACGGCGAGAATAAATCCCGTCGCATGGCATCCAGGGATAGCTACCCGAGAAGAGCTTTGGATCTTACTTCTTTGAATTTTATTTAATTCCGGCAAACCGTAAGTCCAGTCTTGGTTGGTCCTGAACGCCGTACTCGCGTCAATGATTTTGGTCCTGCGGTTACTGACCAAGGTTACTGCATCCCTAGAGGCAGCATCCGGAAGGCATAGGAAAACAATATCGGCTTCGTTGATTAATACCCTCCGAGCTTCGATTTCTTTACGTTTTTCCGGTTCAATTGTGAGTATTTCTAAGTTTGGGATCTTCGATAAATAATCGTGAATTTTAAGACCTGTTGTACCTTCCTGACCATCTACAAATACTTTATAGCTCATTTCCCCACTCCTCACCATGGTAAACTATCATTCTCTCAGCTCGATGGGATCACCTTCGGAATTAATCGGAACAACAGTGCTGAGCTTTATCGTACGTTCAGGAGGCACATGACCGCTTTGAAACGCCTCTTCCAAGAACGCGGTTGTCATATCGACTGTAGCGGTATGAATCGACACCGCATGATAGTCATTGTAGTGAAGCGGTACGTCCGAGAACGACATATGCTGCGCACCGTTTATCCGATAGAAACAACCATTCGTAAGGGAAGCGAACGCACGACGCTGACCTTCAATGTAATCTAATGCTATTTGCTCGTCCATGACCGCAGCCATCGCATCATAGGTCGAAGCTTCTTGTCGCAATAGTAACGCAGGAACTGAGGATGTTGCGCCATCCCAGCGGAGAAGGTGAAAGCTAGGATCGAGGAGGATCGCAGCCTTTATCCGATTATTCAGCTTGGTCGCTTCGAGGACGGCTGCACCTCCCAGCGAATGGCCGACTGCCGCAACGTTCCCGAGGTCAAATAATCCTCTCAATTCAAGGTCGGACCGGTTTAGAATCTCGAGATATTCGTTGACAGCCGTAATTGCCCGAGAACGGTCTTCCAGAATACTGTACCAGACATTGTAATCGGCGCTGTCCAGCTTCGCCATTTCTTCCCCTTGTTTAACAAAGCCACCGTCAGGATAAACGGTGAACACGGATTCACCAGGTGCACTTATCGTGACAACATTATAACCCTTCGGTACAAGCTTGGAGATAATGCCAAGATACATATCACGTTCCACGCCGAATCCCGGAGACAATAGAATAACCGGTAATGCTTCGCTTGTTGTAGTTGCCGTATTCCCTATCGTTAGTTCATCGGTGATGTTCAGATTATCGAGCTCTACGCCCATCTCCCTTAGAACGGCAGATGCCTCTGACTGGCAAGGCGCGTACACATCTATTCCTCTAAGCGGACTTCCTCCTGACGAAGGGTGAAAAATACTGACAGCGAGTCGTGGGTCTTGCTCCAAAACCCGTATGGTTCTCCCGATCATTATCTCGCTCCGTTCATAGCTGCTTAACGCTCCAACATACCCTCTCTGTCTTCGAGAGTTAAGGCATGAAATGCTGGCGGATTGTGCCCTCGCCGTTCGATGTTACGATCTCGGCATAAGCGCCGTTGACAAGCGTCAACTGCGGCGGCTGATGGCCGCAATCGATATCGTATACGACCGGGATCTGTAATTCCTCGGCGAGATCTCGATACACATCTTCGGCTGTGTAACCATCCATTGGCGTATTTGCCGGGCTTCGCCCGAAAAGCAGCCCTGCACAGCCGTCAAACCAGCCTGCGTATTTCATCTGTACGAGCGAGCGGCGGAGGTCTGCAGCGTTCAATTCGCAATTTTCCAGATACCACACGGTCGGTTCGTTCCGAATATGTTTCCTGCAGAAATCTTGAACGTCCCCATACGGCGTTCCGATTAAATGGCGGATTACATCGATGCACCCGCCGAGGAGTCTGCCCTGCATGCTCACGGAACCGCCGCCAACCGTCTTCCATCTCGTTGATTCGGTGAGATGATATACATTTGGCGACAATCGGTCATCCGGCCACTGCTTCTGGTAGGCAGGCGAAGAACGCTGAAGGATCGATGCTCCCTCCGGCAAGGTCAGCACCTTTTCCCACATCGCTGTGGTGTGATCCGTGTGCTCGCCGCGCAAATCGATCAGATTCGTTCCATGGGCAGTCGCGATTCCCGTTCTCAGGGTGACAGCCAACAGTAGAACGCTAATATCCGAGTAACCCATGATCCATTTGGGCGTCATGCGCTCGAAGTCCACGTGTTCCAAGACTTCGATGAGCAGCTCGCCGCCCCATGGCGGCAGAATCAGATCAATGGATTCATCCTGAAGCATGCCATTCAGTTCAGCAGCACGGACTTGAGCTTGCGCAGATTTGGCCTTATGCTGGCTTCGCGCCGTGCCCCCGCACACGACCCGATACCCTTTGCTGATCATGCGGTCGATCGCTAGGTCCAGCAGTTGTGTCCGGTGCTCCGGCACGCCGCTTGACGGTGCTGTCACCCCAATGACTCCTCCAGAGGGCAATATCGGATATCGGATCATAAGATTTACCCTCCTGAGTCCGAAGCTAGAATTCTTTCAACCATCCTTCAATTTCATCCATTTTCTCTGCATAGCGCTTATCGCAAGTATGGTTCCAGCAACCTGTCCAGTCCCGATGTGCTGTTCATCTGGATTCGTGCAATCGATCCGCAATGATCGCTTAAGATTGTATTCCGACCAGTCTAGCTTCGCTAAGTATCCACTTGCCAGGACCTCTTCTCAAAGATAACTTCCAATCTTCCAATCGCCGTTCAGCAGATGAATCCGATACGATTCCAAGGTCCGAAAACCCGTCACAGTGTAGAGACGAAAGTATACTCCCCATAGTCCTACAATGACCCGTATTGATTGGCGATTGAGTGCGGTTTTCCGCACTCGTTACGCCCTGCGGCGCCTCATCCGGCGATCGAGTGCGGTTTTCCGCACTCGTTACGCCCCGCGGCGCCTCATCCGGCGATTGAGTGCGGTTTTCCGCACTCATATCAATGACTCAAGCTCCCTTCTCGTTTCTGGATGAACCACTATTTTGTCCGTAAGGTCTAGACTTGAACTTTTTACTTTTCTCCCCCATTTTCTCGAAAAGGAACGCCAGTCGCATACCATCTCAACGACGTATTTCTTAGGCATCGGTAGCGCTTCTCTTGTATGGGGGTTAATAACCCAATACTCCCAATGGTGCTTATTTTTACGCTGATGCCTTAGCCATGCGTACTTCCAATTCAACTCATCATCCAGAGATAATGGTTTCCCAGAGTAAAATTTCTTTGCATAAGGCATAAACTCGGTTGGCGAAAACTTAGAAAAGTCGTGGAGAATCCCTTGCATATATAGTCCTTCCTTCCAGCACTCAATCAGGACATTCAGTTTATGATTCAGGACGTATAAGAAGTAATTCCAGCAAGCCCTTATCATTCGATTTACTCACCTCTGTTTCGCTCCGAGATCAATACGCCAGTACATGTTTCGTTCAAACGTATCGCAGAACCCATTCTTTTATTTGAGATGCAACTAAGGTTACGTCAGTATCCGTTGTATCAATTGTAGGCATAGCCGGGTTAAAGTCCTTATCGGCAATATCAAGCAATGCTTTAGCAAATTCTTTATGGTCTTGGATCATTTCCTCTGACCAATTTCGTTCGCGTAAGCGTTGCTCACGGGTTTCTTCATTACAATGTAGGTTTAGGTAATAAACATGCTTAAAAAAAGGAAAATCCACACACTTTTCTAAATCCCAAGGCATCATTGACCCGCAAATAATCGTCATGCGCCCACTTTGAGCGATATTTCGTGCAACTCGAAGCCAAATGTTCCGCATTTTCTCCCAATCATGTCCGATAAATTCAACAAGATTATCAGGATCAAAAACATCAAAATTTGGCATTACTCTCCGTAATTCTTGAACGACATATGTTTTTCCTGACCCGCTTGCGCCTGTTACAATAAATAGAGGCAATTGATTTTCCATTTTTTGCACCCCCACCTATCTACTTATATTTTACAATTATAGCATCTTGCTCACGATATAGAGGGGGAGAAAATAATTTTAACTTTCCTATCCTTCCATAATGACGCACCGATTGGTCGATAACATATAAACAAAGGTCGTACGGGAAATACCCGCACGACCTTTGTCGTTCTTGCCCCATAAACGAGATTACCCGCAGCAATCTCCTAGGATTCGAGCGTATAGACTGCCCCAGCCTCCGCTTGAAAACATAATTCACCCGAGCCGCCGTGCGACTCGATCGCGACCGGATGCCCTGCCTGCATTACCTTGACCGCTCCGGTCGTCGTACGGATCGAGCACGTTCCGGCAACCGAAGCGCGAACAACCGCCTCCGTCAGCTTGCCGTCCTGCCACGCGATGTCGACCGTGTACCCGCCCCGTGCCCGCAATCCCTTAACGGAGCCGCTCGACCACGCGGCAGGCAGAGCCGGAAGCAGCTGAAGACCGCCGGCATGGCTCTGGAGCAGCATCTCCGCGATCGCCGCGGCACCGCCGAAATTGCCGTCGATCTGGAACGGCGGATGATTGTCGAGGAAGTTCGGCAGCGTCGAGTGCGTCAGGAGCGCGGTCAGATTGCTCGAAGCCTCTTCCGCGTCCATCAGACGCGCCCAGAAGTTGATGATCCACGCTCTGCTCCAGCCTGTATGGCCGCCGCCGTTCGCTAACCGGCGCTCTAGCGTGCGCCGGGCTGCAGCGGCTAACTCCGGCGTGCCGCTCGGCGTAATCTGGCTGCCGGGATGCAAGGCGAATAGATGCGAGATATGGCGGTGTCCCGGTTCCTCCTCCTCATAATCCTCGTACCATTCCTGGAGCTGGCCATAACGGCCGACCTGCGGCTGCGGCAGTCTCTCCAGCACCCGCTGCAGTTCCGCCCCTAACGCCTCTTCCGTCGGAACGGCCAGCGTCGCTTCCGCCTCCAGCACGGCACCGAACAGCTCGCGGATGATCTGCGTATCCATCGAAGGTCCCGCGCACAGCACGCCTGATTCGCCGCTTGGCAGGATGTACGTATTCTCCGGCGATACCGACGGACAGGTGACCAGCTCGCCGGAAGGCGACTCCACGACGTAGTCGACCAGGAACAAGGCTGCCTCGCGCAGCGTAGGGTACGCCCGCTCGAGGTACGCCGCGTCCATCGAGAATTGATAATGCTCCCACATGTGCAGGGCTAGCCATGCAGCGCCCATCGGCCAGTAAGTGGCCGGCAAGTAGGTGTCTTGCGGCGCCGTGTCTCCCCACAGGTCGGTGTTATGGTGCGCGGTGAAGCCCCTGCAGCCGTACATGAACGACGCGGTATGTCGGCCAGGCTCCCGCATACGTTCCAGAAGATCGAAGAGCGGTTCATGGCATTCAGGCAGCCCGCATGTCTCGGCCGGCCAATAATTCATCTGGGCATTGATGTTGATCGTATACTTGCTCTCCCACGGCGGCAGGAAATGCTCGTTCCATATCCCCTGCAGATTCGCCGGCAGCGAACCCGGTCGACTCGATGAGATAAGCAGGTAACGCCCGAATTGAAAATAGAGCGCGAATAGTCCGGGGTCATCGTCACCGTCGTGGAGCCGTTCCATGCGCCGGGCTAGGCTCATGCGATCGATGTCGGCATCCGCCTGACTTAGCGAGAGCGATACGCGGCCGAAGAGCGCAGCATAGTCGTCGGCATGACGACGGTTCAATTCCGCGTAGCCTAGGCGAAGAGCCGCCTCCGCTGTCTTCTGCGCCTCTTGCATCGGATCCTCGACCCTGAACGTCGTAGCCGCAGCCAGAATCAGGGTCACGCTATCCGCATTCTCCACCATGAGATGCTCGCCGATCGCGTGTACCGTCCCGCCTTCGGCCTTCGCCTTCAGGACGGCTGCGTACTCGCTGCCGCCTTCGCCGCCGCAGTTGCCGCTCATCCAGATCGTGTCGTCTCCGGTCCGGCCGGTATGGCCGGTATACCGCCAGCGTCCGCGTTCCATGCGCATCGTGCAGCTAATCGCGCCCGGCTTGTCGGCGCTCAGCCGCACCGCGATCGTCTGATCGGGGAAGCTTGCCAGATACTCGCGCTTATAGGCAATCCCGCCGAGCGTGAACGCGACCTTCACGATGCCGTTCTCCATATCCAGCTCGCGCGCATATTGCTCCGGCTCGCCGTCCGGGAGCGCCGAATCGATAAGCAGATGGCCCAGCGGCAGATAGTGCCGCTGCGACTCCGGAAGGCCTGACATGGACAGCACTGCGAGGCGCTCCGCCTCCTTCAGCTTGCCCTCGAATATCAGCTTGCGAATGGCGGGCAGATGCGTCCGCGCGTCCGGGTTGTTCCGGTCCCTCAGCCCGCCGTACCAGACGGAATCCTCGTTCAGCTGCAGCCGCTCGCTCCGCAGCTGGCCGTATACCATCGCGCCTAGCCTCCCGTTGCCGATCGGCAATGCTTCATTCCATACCTTGGCCGGTTCATCGAATAATAGGGAATTCACTGTGCATACGCTCCTTCTGGCTCATGTTCTGCCGTTAGGCATTCGGATCGTCTAAACACCACGACAATTATATAGGAAAAGACTATCGGATGACGACGGATTCGCCCCGGTAAGTGACGCTCCGTTGGTTGGGCTCCCCGACAATTCTCACGCGGAAGGTCCGACTGGACTTCATGCCTTCATAACTCCCGACACGTTCGCCGATCGTCAGCGTGCGTTCGGCTTCACGCCAGCGCAGCTCAATCGTGGCATAGTTGCCTTGTTCGTAATTATAGTTGTCGCCTTCGTCCTCATAGAGCGTGAACGCGCCGTCTGTGCCGGGGTATACGTTCAGTACGAGTGCTCCATCGGTTGACTCGTTCGCGTATTGAATATCCGGTCCTGTCGGAATGATGGAGCCTGCGCGAACATACAGCGGGATCGTCTCCAGTTCGGCTGCAACCTCAATCGTCCTGCCGCCCTCCGCTTGTTCCTCGCTCCAATAATCGTACCATCCGCCCTCGGGCAGATAGACGCTGCGCGTCTTGTCGGTCCCGCTAAGGTCGCTGCCGTCCTCTCCATAGTACATGGCCGATGTGACGGGAGCAACGAGCAATGCCGGCCCGAACATGAACTGGTCTGCAATATCGTGCGTGCGAACGTCTTCCCGGAAGTCAAAAGCCAGCGCACGGAACATCGTATAACTGCGATGGGCAACGGCACCGGCAAGCGAATACAGATACGGCATCAGCGTGTAGCGCAGCTTGAGATACTTCACCAGCGTGTCGTACACCTTGTCTCCAGGCTCACCGAACCGCCATATTTCCCTCGGCGTATCCGTCCCGTGAGCGCGGAACATCGGCAGGAAGGCGCCGAGCTGGAACCACCGGACATATAGCTCGCGATAGGCCGGGTCGTCGACTCCGCCGTCATAATCGCCGCCCCAGAACCATAGCCCCTGCTTGTTCTGGACGAAGAAAGCGCCGATATCCAGCGTCCAGTATGGCGAACCCGCAGCGCAGAAATTAAGGCCGTCTGCAATCTGCTTGCGCAGCGTCTCCCACGTGGCCGCCGTATCGCCGGACCAAGTGATCGTGCCGTAGCGATGCTGTCCCGCATAAGCCGAGCGCGTCAAGTTCACGACCCGCTTCCGATCGGTGTCGGCTCGCTGCCCCTTGTAGATGCCTTGCGAATGCAGCAGCGAGTAGCCGTTGATGAATGCCGGATCGAGGTAACGTTTCGATTCGGCCGTATTGATCAGCATGCGCTGCTCGGGCTCCGGCTTCACCGCGCCCTTCCAATCGGCTTCGAAAGGTTCGGTGCAGTCGCACCACCACGCATCCACGCCGTGAGCGAACAAGCCGGAGTGGGCTTGCTGCCAATACAACTGCCGCGCTTCCTCCCGGAAGGCGTCATACGTCGCTTGGTTGCCGAGCAGGAAACCTTTTTCGCGCATCTCCCGATGGTTGTCCCCTCCCGCGCTCATGTTCGGCCAGATGGACACCATCAGCTTGGCATGCAGCGCATGGAGTTCTTCCATCATCTCGCCTGGATTCGGGAATCGCTCCGGATCAAGCGACTTTTGCCCCCATTGATCCCCGGTCCACGACATCCAATCCAATACGATGCAATCCAGCGGCAATGCGCGCTTACGGTATTCCTTCACGATAGCGATCAATTCTTCCGCCGATCGATACCTCTCCTTGGACTGAATATATCCGTAGGCCCACTTCGGAAGCATCGGCGCCTCGCCGGTTAAATAGCGAATCCCTTGGATCGTCTGATCGAATTCGGGACCGTAGATGAAATAATAGTCCATCTCGTCATCCACATCCGTCCAGATATGCGACCCGAATGCGTCGTCGCGAAAGCTCATGAGGGAGTAACTGTCGACCAGAATGCCGTAACCTCGGGTAGATAACAGCGCCGGCACGACCGCTTTCATGTTCTGCTGGTAGAGGAACTGATGCTTGCCGCGCAAGTTCATCATGCCTTCCTCGTGGGAGCCGAGTCCGTACAATGCTTCGTCCGGCTGCCACTCGAACGCGAGCTTCGTATGATAGGCATGCCTGTCGAACACTTGGCGCCATCCCTCCGCTCTGGCTCGGTAACCGTCCGCGCCGTGATCGGTTCGGACGTTGTCTTCGGATGCGTCGAAGACGGTACGATACACCTCGGTGCGCTCCAGCGTTTTGCCTCCGCGGGAAGGCTCATGGACCAAGACCGTTCCTTCTGCATCCAAGTACGCAAAGGCGCAAGTCGCTTTATCGACTCGGATCGTAAGCTGCCCCGTGGAGACTTCCAACGATCCGGGACCATCGGCGATCGTGTAGGGAACCTCCACCGTCTCCTCGCGTCTAACGATCATCAGGCTTTCCCGGCTGCTGAAGGCGCTTTCCATTGTATAGCGAATACGCGCGATGCCGGGCCGCAAGAACGCGATATGCATCATTCCATCGGTAGTATGCAGTGTGACGCCCCTTGCGTCCTGCAAATATTCCGTCAACTTCAACCTGCTCCGCCCCCTATCGAATCGATTGTGATAGTATAATGATATGGTTGTTCATCTGTCGTTATCTAACATATTATCGCGACTTACTAGCACAATATATCGATCGTCGAGGGTGTACCTATCATGTACGAGCATCGCTATCGAGAACCCAAATCGCATGGAGAACCGGATTTCCCCTTCAGCGTCTACCGAGTGGAGCATCCCGCCGGCGTCCATTCGATCTTGCCCATTCATTGGCACAACGAGATGGAGATCATCTATCTGTACAAGGGTAACGCCAATTTTCGCATCGAGAGGCGGGAATATGCCGTTCAGGCGGGCGAAGCGCTCTTCGTTCATCCGGGTGAACTTCATTCGGGCGATAGCAATCATGACGGCGGCGTCGGTTATTGCTCCATCGTGTTCAAGCTATCCTGGCTATCCTCGCTCCAAGCGGATCGCATTCAAGAGCTGTTCCTGAACCCGCTCCTGCAGGGAGACGTCAGGCTTCCGACGCTGCTCGCGACTGCCTGCGAGTCGCATCGAGCGCTGCTGGACGAGGTACGGAATATCCTGCTGCGATACGACAGCCAATCGCCAGCCTACGAGATGGGCTTGAAGGGCAAGCTGCTGCTGTTGCTCGCCGATCTCCACCGTCTCGGACTTATCGAAGAAGGAGGCGCCGAGACCGCCCGGCAGGGAAGAGCATTCCAGCAACCGATCAAGAAGGTGTTGGCTTACATGGAAGACAACGCTTCCCACAAAATTACGTTGGATCAGCTTGCGTCCATTCTTGCGCTCAGCCGCTCGCACTTCTGCAAGTTCTTCCGCACGCAGACCGGAATGCGGCCGATGGAGTACTTGAATTATCTCCGCGTCAACCATGCAGCCAAGCTGCTGCGCACCGGCTCCTACAATATTCTCGAAGCATCGCTGGAATCCGGGTTCCAGCACGTCAGCTATTTCACGAAGTGGTTCAAGTTCTACATGAACATGACGCCCTCCGAATACAAGAGCCGCTATACTTCCGGTCTATGACCTGCGTAAGGACGCTGGCCGGCGTGGTGTTCTGGCTATTCCTATAGAGAAGCTGCAGCTTCGGATCGCAAAAGAAGGGTCGATGAAGCCGTACTTTCAGTACTATAGCAGGTGTGTCCTGCAAAGTAGGGCCCATTGGGCTCTACTTCGGCTCCATGGCATGCGTGTGAGTGTCAGCGTAGTGAAAGTAAGGCCGGAATGGCCGTACTTCAAAACTATAGCGGGCTTGTCCTGCAAAGTAGGGCCCATTGGGCTCTACTTCGGCTCCATGGCATGCGTGTGAGTGTCCGGATTGCGAAAGCAGGACCGAAATGGGCGTACTTTAGGCGCTGTAGCGGGAGGATCCTGCAAAGTAGGGCCTACGGGGCTCTACTCTCACTCCAATGCAAAAAGAAACCTTTCCTCGGTAAGTGGAGGCAGCCTGCCACTGACCAACAGGAAAGGTTTCTGGGCTTACTCTATTGCATAAGCATCGTAGATGCGGTTCCTCGCAGCCCTCTCCTCCGGACTAAGCAGCTGCGCGTCCGCGATCTCGTAGACGCCGAACGTATCGTAGAGCCTTGCAGCCGGATCGACCTCCACATACGTGCACCATGGCAGCCAGTGATAGTGGCTCTCCAGCGTCTGGCTCGTAAAGTTGCCGCTCTCATGCCCCAAGCCCGGCATAAGGTAGCCGATGCTGCCGTCTACGTCGGTCGATTGCCGCGTATTGTTGTGGATGAATTCCGCAAAATCAAGATAATGCGCATCGTTCGTGATGACATACAGCCTGTAATAGCTGTACGCGCAAGCGGCCATGTACACATCTGCGCCGCCGCCGATCGTAATAATGCTCTGTCCGCTGATCGAATACTTGTTGAACGGATGCTTCGGCCACGGTGCGACGACCGGGAATTGCCAAGCGTACGTCCAGGTCTCGGTGTAATCGGCTGCGCCGATCGCCCCTTCCAGCCATCTGTTCTCCCCCGTGAGGTCGTATAGGGCCATGAAGCCGAACAAGGCATAGATGCCCGCCTCTTTATCCTGAATATCCGTGTTGTCGCACGTGCCGCCCCGGTATTCGAGGGTGCGGTACGGATGCTCATACGACCATTCGCCGGCCTTGATCGCAGCCGACCTGTACCGCTCATCTCGCGACACGAGATAGTATTGCACCAGGAATCGGATCACGCTCGGCGTATTGGCCTTCGAGTCCATCCGGATGGAGCTGTCGGTATTGTATGCGCGGTAGAAGCTGCCGTCTGCGTTCTGAATGCTCGCCAGCCAATCGGCCGTCTTGCCGCAGAATGCAAGCCAGTCCGGCTTCTCCACACCTTTCTTGCGCATGTAGACATAGGCATCCAGTATAGCCTCCATACCGTCAGCCAGCATCCGGATATAATGCGGGTACGGCTCAAAGTCCTGGATGCCGGGATTGTAGCACATCTGCGGGAGACCGGAATCGGTCATGGCCGTCCTCACCCAGAAATCGATGATGCTCACGCCCTTGTCGTAAGCATCCGGCAATTCCTCCTTGTCGCCGTAGCGCAGCAGCTGATAGCCGATGCCGGGCTGCTGTCCCACGAAGCCGAACTGAAACGACACGGAGGAGATATCCATCTCAGGCAGCTGGCACGCGAAGGGCAATCCGAACGCATCGCCGTATTGCCGAGCGTATGTATCCAGAATCCGCATGCCGTTGTGATAGTGGCGCTCATTGTCTACCTCGAATAGCTTGTCTCGCAGCCGGTTATAGGTCTTCCGCCAGATCTCCCTCATCATGGGCTGGTAATCGCTATACTGCCCGAACTCGACGGCCACGGCATAGTGCTGCTCGAAGCCGAGCTCGACCGGGTGATTGAGGCGACGTAAGTTCTTCGCTCTCCCCTTGTAATCAAGCCCTGCGAACCGATTCCTGCCGGGCAGCTCCCCGTCGGCTCCCGGATATACATAATCTATCGAGAGGCCGTCGATCGTGGCATCGAATGCCTTGCGAACCGCGAACCCGTAGTAGAGATAGTTCAAGGTTCTGGCTTCCGGCTTGCTCATCCCGATGGCCCCGGTTGTGCAATTCCGATCCACGTTGTTCTCGGCCCGAACGATGTCCGTGGATCGCATGGTCATGTCGGCGGCCCAGCGCGACATGGCGGCCATTTCGCCCGACGCGATATGCTGCATGGCGAACACGGGAAGCGCGTAGCTCGTCTCCGTGCGCCAGAAGTACTCGCAATCCAGGTCTTTGCCGAAGGCATGGTCCGGCGCATATTCATTCTGCTTATACCATACGCCCGGCGCGAAGCAATTGTAATCGCGCGGGCTAGCCGATTCCGTCATGACCAGAGAGAACTTAGTCGAGAAGCCGAGGTCGTCGCCTGCCTGAAGCACCTTGACGCTGCGGCTCACCTTGAATCCGGAGCCGGTCGTCTCGTATACGTCCGAATATGCAAACTCGGAGCCTGAAGGCGCCGCCACCACGCCGGTCGCGGTCACTTTATCGCCGGATGAAGAGATCGCATCGTAGACGCCTTCGTAAAATTCGCTGAGCGCCGATGAAGTTTTGACCGTTACGGCAAGCGGCCGTCTGTTGAAGTAGAGCAGCTTGCCCTGCTTGCGAACCTCCAGCCCGCCTTCGCGAAAGTTGATCGTGTAGTTGCCGTGTGTCAGTTCCAACTTTCTATCTCCCTTCGTCGATTCATCTTGCATTAATTTAGTTGGCGCTGTTACGTACTGCATCTCGATATTCCTGCGGGGTTACGCTCGTCATCTTCTTGAAAAATCGCGTGAACGAATGCGGCGCATCGTAGCCGACTCGCGCTCCGACTTCATGGATTTTCCACTCTTCGTTCGCGAGCAGCTCGCGCGCCTTCTTCGCCCTCGCCTCGTCGATATACTCCGACAGGTTCTGTCCGGTCTCCTGCTTGAAGAGACGGGAGAGATACGACGGATTGAAGTGCGACTGCCGGGCTAAGCGGACAAGCGACAGATCTTCCGCGAGATGTTCTTCGATATAAGCGCGGATGGCTGCCATTGCGCCAGCTGCCCTGCTGCGTTCGCCTTGCTGCCGAAGCTTGAACAGCGATTCGGCCGTGCGGCTCAAATAATCGAACGCTTCCTGCCACGAGGCATGCGCATCGAAGCGCATCAGTGCCTGCGTAGTCGCGAGGAGGTCGCTCTGCCTCTGATTCATATAAGAGAGCAGAATTATCGCCATCGAATAGTAGAGCTCCATGACCTGGCCGGCATGGAGCATTCGCCCGCCGAGCACAGGCTCGGACAGCTCCTGCAGCAGCTCCATGAACGCGTCCTCGCGTCCGCCCTCCAGGTGGCCGGCAAGCAGCTCGAGCTTCTCGCCTCGGATGCGTTCCCGGACAGGCTCATCCAGCTCGGCCTCCAGCGATCCGGCGGTCATCACCATGCTTGTGCCGTCGCCTACCCGAACATGCTGAAGCTGGCGCAGCCGGTCATACGCCAGGGGAAGCGATTCCCACGGGACCATCGCGCTGCCGATCGTGAATGCTGCACCGATGCCGAGCGACTTCGAGCATGCTTCCTGGATCAGCTCCAGCATGCCTTCCAGATAGCGAACCGTTCCGGCATGCCCCGCATCCGGCTCTACGGCTCCGGTCGGCTGAACCAGCCACAGCACATCGCCGTACCGGTCGATTATTCCGACGCATGCGATCATGCCGCGCAGATAGGAATCGCCCAACAGCTTCACGGCCATCGCAGCCTCCTGACGGTCCGCGTAGGAAGTAAGCGCGCCCCCTTGGGCCTGCATCAGGCTGCCGAGCACGGGAAGAACGGGGAGGTAGGAATCCAGCGGAATATTCAGCTTCCGGCAATCTTCTGCGCGTACCTCCTCGCTGCCCATTCCGCTGCCGGCAAGCAGTTGGCGAAAATAATCGCCGTGCGCAAGCGTCTCGAGCGTATTGCGCTGCTCTCTGGCTTGCTCCAGCAGGTGGTTCGTCCGCATCCCTTCATCCAGCTCACGAACCGCTTCGAGCACCTCCGCCTTCACTTTGCCGTAGCCTTCCGTCTTCAGCAAATAGCGGACGCCCCAAGTCTGTATCGCTTGGTACACCGCATCGAAATCGTTATAACCGGTCAGGAAAATAATGCGGCACCTCGGCCAGTTGCGGCGGATCGTCTCCATCAGCTCCAGCCCGTTAATGCCGGGCATCCGAACATCCGTCAACACAATGTCGATTCGGGTGCCGTTCAGCCATTCGAGCGCTTCTTCGCCCGAATACGCCTTGCATATATCCAACTTAGGGCTGTCGAGCCTGCCGAGTATTTCAGCCATTCCGTCGGTAATGAATGCTTCATCGTCAACGATCAACAGTCTGTACATTCGCAATTGCCCCCCTCAGCGGTATACGGATCGACACCTTGAGTCCGCCCAGCTCCCCGCGATCGGCCTGAAGCCCGCTGCCTTCGCCGTAAGTAATCAAGATGCGGCGGTGAATATTGACAATGCCGGTTGTTTCCATATACTCATCCTCGTGCATGATCGCCATGGTAATTCGATGCAACGCGTCATCGGACAATTGGTCTCCGTTATCCTCAACCACGACCGAGAGCCATTCATCCGACCGCTCGAACCGGATTTCGATGATGCCGTCACGGGTCATTTTCTCCAAGCTGTGCTCGAACGCATTCTCAATGATCGGCTGCACGATTAGGCGCGGCACCAAGATCCGCTCGTACACCTCAGGCAGCGCGTCGAAGCGAACCTTGATTCGCTTGTAGAAACGAAGTTCTTGGATTTCGGTATACATTCTCGCATGATGAATTTCCTGCTTGAGCGTCACCTCGTCCGAAGCATTGCGAGTGACGAACTGAAAGTACTCGCCAAGCTGCGTCGTGAATTGCTCGATGCGGTCCGTCTCCCCGATCTGAGCCATCGTGTTCAGGATGAAGAAGCTGTTATAGAGAAAATGCGGATTGATCTGCGATTGCAGCTGTTTGAGCTCCGCGCGCTGCGCCATGATTTTCTGCTTGTACGCTTGATCGATCAGCATGCGCAGGTTAACGACCATCTGATTAAACCTCGCATAAATATAGCGGAACTCGTCGTTCGCGTCATGGTCGATGGTCTGCTCCAGGTCGCCGCTCTCCATGCGGCGGAAGCCTTTAACCAGCTTGAGCAGCGGCTTGTGGATGAACTTGTAGGTTGACAGCGCATACACGGCAATGATGATCGTGGCGCCGGCCGCGAACAGCCATGCCCATGTGTAGAATTTATCCATCGGCTTGCGCACGATCCGCTCCGGAATCAAGCGGTAGATGGACATTTCCAATCGTTCCGAATAGGAATGGGAGACGAAGTACGACTCCTCCTTCAGCAGGATCGTATCCGAACCGCCGTCCGGAATATGCGCGAACAGCGTGCGGGAATCGCTGTCGACCGCGCTGATCGAACCGCTCCCGATCGCCATGCCTGTCTGGCCCGAGATGAGAATCGTGCTGCTGTCCGGATACGTATTGAACTGCTGAAGCGCCTGTCGCAGCTTGCCGTTGTCCAGCTCGATCTCGACGATGAACAACGGCTCCTTGCCCTTCATCCCGCTCGGCTTCGAGGCGCTCAGATTGAAGCTCCCGCGCCATTCGATCAGCCTGGTTCCCTTCGTGCCGAATTCGGTACGAATCTCCCGGTACCGTTCACTGTCGAATTCGCCCGCGCCGTTCAGCGAGGAGAGCGACTTGCCGATCGGCTGGATGTGCACGCTGACGTTGCGAATGTAATCGCTGCTGTTCTGCAACGAGTACAAGCGATTCAGCACCGAGATGATTTTCTCCGTTCGCTGAATATCCCCCATGGTCTCCCATGTGATCGCAAGCTTGTTCAGATCCGTATCTTCCACGATCCCGTACTGGAGCAGCTTCATCCGTTCGATCTCGTTCTCCAAGTCGTTCAAGTAGAACGAGATCTGCGAGACGGCCGTCTTCGAGATATCTTCGCTCGCCGTCCGTATGCTCCATTGGTAGATATAGACGCCGAGCAGTATGATCGGCAGCATAATCAGAATGAAGGTCGTGACCAGTCGGATGAATATCGTATTGCGCATTGAGAATTCGCGGCGCTTGAACAAGGCAGTCTCCCCTAACCCTTTACACTACCCAATACGATACCTTTGACGAAGTATTTCTGCAAGAACGGATAGGCAAGCAGGATCGGCAGCGAACCGAGGAAAATCTGCGACGACCTTAACGTTCGGTCCGAGATCAGCGCTAAGCTCATCAAATCTTCGCGCGTCATCGCCGTGAAGTTCTGCTGAATGACAATCGTCTGAATATAGCTCTGCAGCGGGTAATTGCTCGGGTCTCCCATCAGAATGAGGCCGTCGAACCAGCTGTTCCAATGCTCGACCATCGAGAACAGCGCCAATGTGGCAATAGCCGGCTTCGAGATCGGCACATAGATTCGCCACAGCGTCGTCCATTGGTTCGCGCCGTCGATGACGGCCGATTCCTCTAGCTCTCTGGGCACTTCGCGGAAGAAGTTGAGCAGCAGCACGATGCTGAATACCGGAACCGCGCCCGGAAGCACGAGCGCCCATATGGAGTTCAGCAATCCCAGCTCCTTAATGGTGATATACCAAGGAATGAGACCGCCGTTGAACAGCATCGTGACGAAAAAAATCCATGCGTACACGAGCCGGAAGCGGAACTGGTGGCTCTCCTTGCTGAGCGGATAGGCCACCATGATCGTCAGCAGCAGATTGAGCGGCGTCCCGATGCCGATTCGCTGCAGGGACACAAGCATCGACTGCCAGAAGCCCTCTCTCCCGGCAGTGAATTCGTAGGAAGCAAGCGTGAACTCCACCGGCCACAGTCTCACGTAGCCAGCCGCAGCAGCGGTGCTGGAGCTGAACGATACCGCGATGATATGAACGAGCGGAAGCACGCACAGAAGCGCGACAAGGCTTAGGAATATCGTGTTGGCGGCGGCAAACCAATCGAATCGTTTGCCCGCGCGGGACACAGGTGCCTGCATGGGAGCCGCGGTTTTAACGGGTTGGCCGGACATTGGGGTTCCTCCTAGAAGATTCTGTATTTAGCGAACCGGTATGCGAAGAAGTATGAGCCCGCGATCAACACGAACGACACGATCGATTTGAAGAAGCCGACCGCCGTTGCGACGCCGTATTGGGCATCCAACAGCCCGATTCGGTACACGAACGTATCCAGAATGTCGCCGCTCTCGTAGACTTGCGGGCTGTACAGATTGAATACCTGGTCGAAGCCCGCATTCAACAATTGGCCCAGACTGAGCACCGACAGCAGCACGATTACCATCCGCATGCCGGGCAGCGTGATGTGCCAAGCCTTTTTCCACCTGTTCGCGCCGTCGATGGTCGCTGCTTCATACAACCCCGGGTCGATCCCCGTAATGGCAGCCAGATACACGATAGTGCCGTAACCGAAGTTCTTCCATATATCTGAAGTGATTAGCGTGAACGGGAACCACTTGTTATCCCCAAGGAAAAAGACCGGTTCGATGCCGAAGGACTTCAGCATCGCATTGACGATACCGCCGGACGGCGACAATAAATCAATGAGTATGCCTCCCAATACGACCCATGACAGGAAGTAAGGAAGATAGATCGTCGTCTGAATCGACCGCTTGATCAGCTCGTTCTTCAATTCGTTGAGCAGGATCGCGAATACGATCGGTACGAGCAAGCCCAATACCAGCTTGAAGCTGGCGATGTATAAGGTGTTCCATAACACTTGGGAGAAGCTTGGCAGGTCCATGACATAGTTGAAGTTGTCCCAGCCGATCCACTTCTGGTCGCCGAACAATCCCTTGGCAGGGATGAACTTCTGAAACGCGATGACGATGCCGCTCATCGGAATGTAAGAGAAGAGCGCAATAAACACTAATCCCGGAATGATCATCAAGTGCAGGGGAAGCTCCCTCCACGCTCTTTTGTTCTGCATGCCTATCCCCCCGTCTTATGTGCCAAGAGGCAAGGGGGGCAGGTGCCGTAGGCGCCTGCCCCTTCTGCCTATGTTACTTCGTTGTCGCGTACCACTCGTTGACTTCTTCTGTCATCTGATCGCCGCCGAGCTTCTTCCAGTCTTCCACGAATTTGTCGAACGACTCGATCGGCTCGCCGAGAATGATCTTGACGAATACTTCATTCTGCAGCTTCTCGAGCGTAGACTTCCGCTCGACCATCGTCGGCGTCGGAGCGCTGACGAACTTATCGATCAGGAACTGATTGTTCTTGTCGTATTGGTCCGTGATGCCCATCGAGCCTTGCGGGCCGTAGATGCGCTCCCAACCCCATACCGCGAACCCTTCCTCCGAACCGGAGTTGAAGAGATCGATCTTCTCCTGAATCGTCTTGGCTTCGCCTTGCAGCACCGACATGTCGCCGGCTTGGCGTGCCGCGTCGATCTCGCGGTAGGCCGTGACGTTCTTCTTCGGCGGTGCCGGCTGTACCGGCGACAGCTGCCATACGCTCTCTGCTTCCTTCGGCGCGTAGTAGACGTCGAATTCAGCCGTTTCGCCCCAGTTCTTCTCCAAGTGTGCATTGAACAGCTTGATGACGGCTTCCGGGTTGTCGGCACCCTTGCGGACGACGAAGAACTTCGTCGTGCTGAACTTCAGCGGAACCTTCGGCTGATCGCCGGATTCCGATACGATCGGGAATGCCTGCCACTGCGCGTTCGGATCATTGTTCTTGTTGAGCTGGAGCGGCCAGATAGAGTTCCATTGCTCGCCGTATTCCATGCCGACTTTGCCGGCCGTAATATCCTCGGCTACCTTGCCGCCGTCCTTAATGCCGAATTCCTTGTCGATGTGGCCAGCCTTCATCATGTTCTGAAGCTCTTGCAGCGCCTTCTTCACTTCCGGCTGGATACTGCCGAACACGAGCTTGCCGTCCGCGCCTTCCACCCAGATGTTCGGATAAGCCTGGTAGCCGGCCATGAAGCCTTCCAGCCCGTTGGAGCCGCCCCATAGACCCTTGGTCATGCCGAGTCCGAACGTGTCCTTCTTACCGTTGCCGTCCGGGTCTTTCTCGGCGAACGCCTTGGAGATCGCGACCACGTCAGCCATCGTCTTCGGCGGCTGCAGGCTCAGCTTCTCCAGCCAGTCCGTGCGAATCCAGAGGAACATCGAGCGCTCGATCGACGGTTCAACCTGCGGAATGGCCATCAGCTTGCCGTCGAACGTCGCCGCGTCGAACGGGCCGCTGCCTTCCTGAGACAAAATATCTTTCGTAAGCGGCGATGCATACTGGTCATATAACGCCGTCATTTCCTCGATGAGATCGGATTCTGCCAGCTGCTTCAGCTGAATGGCATTGACCGACATGAAATCCGGAAGTTCGCCGGAAGCGAGGGTAACGTTCATCTTCTGTACGTATTGGTCGGAATCGGGATTGCCCTTCACGACCCACTCGTTCTTGATCTTGATGCCGAGCAGTTCTTCATATACGCGTGTCCATCGGTTATCTTCGAACGTCTCGCCCTCGAGAACGCCAAGTACGTTGTTCTCAACGACCTCGCTCAAGTTCCGCACGGTCGTCACTTCGATCGGGGGATCGTACTTGCCCATCGGACCGGCTGCCGCGCTGTTGCCTGCATCTGCGTTGCTGCCTGCGTTGGATCCGTTATCCGTCGCTGTGTTCCCTTGCTTCGCAGGCTCGTTCTTTGCGTTGCCTGCGTTATTGCCGCCGTTATTGCCGCTGCAAGCTGTCAGCAGCAGGAACACGGCCATTAGCAGCGCCAATGCCTTGACACTACGGTTTAGGCGTTTGCCCCTCATTGCCCATTCCCCCATTTTTTTGTATTCGAGACAATGCCGCATGCGATGTCTACGCTTTCATTATATTGGTGCGGCTCTTGGCGTAACAATGTTCATGTTTTGACATTCGTTACCCGCGCTTTACGTTCTGCAAGCGCTTTAATGCTCTTCTATGATATGATGACGAGTAGGATATCCGGTATGGCGGATGCCATCAAGATGCCATTACGGCGGAAAGAAGAGAGGTTCATATGACGAATATCGATCGCAACATGCATGGCGACAGCAAGAAGAACGGGCCGGCCGCACCGACGGATGCCGTACCAAGGCGCAGCGGTTTCCATATCCTATTCGAGTCTGCCATCGAAGCCAGTGTCCGCGGCACGGGGCAGTATTCCGAAGAGATCTATCTGGAGGGCCGGTTAGCGGATAAAGCGAAGTTCACGGGCGGCGTGACCGATGAGGAAATCCTCGACCTCCTGCAGAACTGCAGCGGATTCCGCAAGCTGGTTCACAGCATCGGCATCTCCGTCAAATCCCAGGATGACGACCGCTCGACGATCCAGTTCGTTCTGAAGAACTGGGCGAGGACGAAAAAATACGAGAACGGCAGCCAGCTCCGAGCATCGATCCCAAGCGACGGGTCGGAGGTCATCGTGACGCTGGACGACCATGAATGGTCCGAAGACGACGATGTACCCGGCGTGCTGTCCTTTGAATTCGAGCAGCCCGGCGCGCTCGCAACGGCAAGCGTCGTGCTCTATCTGAACGAGCCTTACCAAGTGCCGGAGAACGATCCGGAGCCTCCGGTTGCCTTCGAATCGGAAGGCTATCGGGCGATGATCGAGAGGTCGCTGCTCGCAAGCGGCAACAACAAGCGATTGAAAGCCGCGATCGACAAGGCGAAGCGCGGCGAGGACGTTACGATCGCGTATATCGGGGGCTCGATCACGCATGGCGCAGGCGCGAAGCCGCTGAACATGAATTGTTATGCGTACCGATCTTACGAACGATTCAAGCAAATGTTCGGTCAAGACGGCGGCGACCATATTCATCTGGTCAAGGCCGGCGTGGGAGGCACCCCTTCCGAGCTGGGCATCGTCAGGTACGACCGGGATGTGCTGCGGGACGGAACGGCGGAGCCGGACATCGTGGTGGTCGAATTCGCCGTCAACGACGCAGGAGACGAGACGGAAGGGAATTGCTACGAGAGTCTATGCCTGAACATCCTGTCCGCCGCGAACAAGCCTGCGGTCATCCTGCTGTTCAGCGTGTTCGTCAACGATTGGAATTTGCAGGATCGGCTCGCTCCTGTCGGCTGGCACTATGACCTCCCGATGGTCAGCATCAAGGACGCGGTCGTCGATCAGTTCCGCCTTGCCAAGGGCGAGGGCAACATCATCTCCAAACGGCAATTTTTCTACGATATCTATCATCCGACGAATGCCGGACATACGATCATGGCTGACTGCCTCGGCTATTTGTTCGAAGTAACGGATCGGTCCGAGACGAGCCCGGAGGATGTTCGGATCGATCGGCCGCCGGTCATCGGCAATGATTTTGTCGGCATGCGCTTGTTGGACAGGGCGAACGTCGCCGGCATCGCGCAGATCGAGGCTGGCGGCTTCGCTGCCGCGGATACCGATCTCCAGATGGCGGAATTCGACGATCACGCCTATGCGACGCCGCTGTTCCCGCATAACTGGATGCACACCGAAGATGCCGGAAGCGCGAGCTTCAAGCTGACAATCAGCTGCAAGAATCTGATCCTTGCCTTCAAGGACTCGGGAAGCAGCGATTTCGGCAGTGCGGTAGTGCTCGTGGACGGCGAACAGGTGCTGACGGCAGATCCTCGCATCGTGAACTGGACGCATTGCAACGCAGCGATCGCGTTCCAGGGGAATGCCGCCAAGACGCGCACCGTGGAGATCAAGATGGCTCCCGGCCACGAGGACAAGCGATTCACTATCCTGGGCTTCGGCTATACGCTGTAGCGGCAATGCGCAGTCACGGCTGCATGCTTCACTTCTATAGCCGATAGATGCGAGATATTGCCGTCGCCCTGCTCCGATGCATGAACGAGAAAAGACCTGGCCCAAGGACCAGGTCTTTTCGATTCTGCGATTCAATCTCCTTACGATTGTCTGCCTCGAACACTCGCCTCTACTCGGATGTTCTTGAATCCGAGCGACTGCAGGACGCCTTGCGTCGTGTACAATCGATCCCCAAGAATCAAGCTGTTATCGTTCGGCAGCAGCACGGCCCTCGCGGTACCGCTCTTAATCGGAATCCGGTAGCGAGCCGCAGTGCCCGACCGCTCCTCCAATTCCAGTCCGAGTCCCGTCAATAACGGGCGAACCGGTATGTACAGCGTGCCGTCCCTGCGAAAAGCATGCGGCAGCTCGATCGCGGTACCGTCTACGATGATCCGATGTTCATGGCGCTCCACGACCGGCGGGTCCGCGATCGGCAGAACGCGCCAGTCCAGCTCCGTCGGAATGTCCTCCGGTGCGGCAAGAGGGGCTGGTGTAAGCCGCCGTATATCCGCCTCTGTTGCCTTGCGCTCCTCCCCTGACCGTACATCGTAAATCATCCGCGTACGCGTCGGTTCGTTCCGTACGAACAGAATTTCGCCGCTCATCGCATCCTGCGCAAGTGCCGTGCCATAAGCATAATGCTTCCGTTCGCCGCTTTGGGCATTCAGAATCAACAATTCATTCCGCTTCGCCTTCGTGTTGTAATGACTGATGAACAATCGCTCGTCATCCAGCCAATACAGGCGGAATTGCCGCGTAGCGAACCGCATCCATTCGTGGATGTCGCCCGACTCCGCATCCTTGACCAGCAGGCTGCGATCCAACCAATCGTAATTGGGCACGCCTGCCTCGATCGGCCGCGGAGTCTTCACCAGCGAATAGCCGGCCCTTCGGTTCGGCGACCACGTATAGGACAGTCCGCCATATACCGCTTGATCCTCGAGGTTGTAGTAATACTGCTGCCCGATATACCCGCCAGGCCGGTCCTTGATCCACACCTGGTATTCCGGGTCGCGATCGCCGCTGCCATGGTAGCTGTCGAACGGCATGATTTGTCCGAATCGTTCATGCAGGACGCTCCATGCTCCGTTCGGGTCCTGCATCGCGATCCTCCGCTCATGCGAAGAATCGTCCTGATCCGAGAGCATGAATACCTCGTACCCCGACCTGGAATCTTCCACGAGCGGGGTAAGGACACGAACGTTCTGCCGTTCATCCGCCGTGATGCCCGCCGCGTTCAGCGTCGCGCTGCCCAAGAGCGATAGGCCGATCAAGAGCGTCGACGCCAGCTTAGCCTTACCTACTCTACTAACCTTGTTCAATCGCTGCACCTCCGAATGTCCGATTCCCATTCTAGACGCGGCGGATTGGAATAAGGTTACAGGGATTCCTAGACCTGCACGATCGCGCTCGAAATCAGGTTGCGCAGGCGCGGCTGATGATAGGCCTCCAGATTGGGGAGCATCTGCTGCATATACACGGCTGCCAGCTTCTCCTTCGGATCGATCAGCGTCCACGTGCCGGCAAGCCCGCTCCACCCGAACTCGCCGACGGAGCTCGTGCTGCCCGCAGCAGCCGGGTCCATCATCGTCCTGACGCCGAGACCGTATCCGTAGCCCGCCAGATAGGACCAATTATAGTCCTTCATCTGATTCGCGATGAGCTGGTTGGCTGCCATCAGATCGATCGTCCTCGGGCTGAGGATGCGAACGCCATCCAGTTCTCCTCCGAGTGCCATCATCGAGGCGAACCGGGCATAATCGCCAAGCGTGGACAGCAGGCCGGCGCCGCCGCTCTCGAAGACCGTCTCCGGCTCATAGAAGGCATTGAAATCGGAAGTGGCCGTGCGATTGCCCTCATCGTCGCGGTAATACATCGCCGCTAGGCGATGTCGCTTCTCTTCCGGAATGCGGAAGGAGGTGTCGATCATCTGCAGGGGACCGAAAATCTCGTCCTGGAGGAATTGTCCCAACGACTTGCCGGACAGCACCTCGATGAGCGCGCCCAGCACGTCGTGGCTGAAGCCGTACTGCCATCGCGTTCCCGGGTCAAAAGCAAGCGGGATCGCGGCAAGCTCCTTCGCCAGCCCGCGAACGTTCAGCGGCACGCCGTCCTTGCTGCTCGGAAGCGGACCTGAGGATAGTTCGGCCGTCCTCCGTTCGGTCTCCGAATTCTCGCCGGCATACGTAATGCCGGAAGACATCGTGAACAGATCCTTGACGCGGATCGAACGGGATGCCGGAACGGCTGTCCATTCCCCGCCTTCATTCCGATAGACCATCGGTTTGTTGAACTCGGGCAAATAGTTCTCAAGCGGGTCGTTCAACAGATACAACCCGCGTTCGTAGAGGAGGAGCGCTGCCGTGCATGTGACGACCTTCGTCATGGAGAAAATCCGGAATATCGTATCCGCCGTCACCGGCTGCTGTTTCTCTGCATCCGCATACCCGACGTAATCCTCGAATACGATTGTCCCGTTGTGGACGACCATGCACGAACATCCCGGCGGCCCTTGGTCCGCAAAGCTGCGAAGCAGCGGTCTTAATCGGTTCAATCTTTCCATGGAACAAACCTCCTATAGTCGATCGTGATGTACCGCATTTGCTATATTCATCATTATAGAGCATTGCGGCTTACGATCAAGGCCGGCCCGGGATCGCAGCTACACTCCTTGCTGCTGCAGCAAGTGATGGTAGATTCCCTTCATCTGCAGAAGCTGCTCATGGGTACCGTTCTCGACAACCGCGCCTTGATCCAACACGACGATTCGGTCGGCATGGCGGATCGTGCTCAACCGGTGGGCGATAATGAGCGTCGTCCGTCCCTTAAGCATCTCGTCCATGTTCTGTTGGATGATCCGTTCCGATTCCGTATCGAGGGCGCTCGTCGCTTCATCGAACAGAAGAATACGCGGGTTGTTGATCAGCGCGCGCGCAATGACGATCCGCTGGCGCTGGCCGCCGGACAGCCGAATGCCGCCTTCGCCTATGATCGTATCGTATCCGAGCGGCAGCGCTTCGATGAAATCGGAGGCGCCGGCCAGTCTGGCCGCACGCTCGACCTCCTCGAACGGTACGTTCTCGCCGCTCATGGCGATGTTGTCCAGCACCGATCCGCGGAACAGTACCGTCTCTTGCTGGACGACGCCGACCTGCCTGCGGATGGAGGCGGCATGCGCTTCACGCAGCGGATAGCCGTCGATATAGATGTCTCCGGACGTCGGTTCCAGAAGCTTCAGCAGCAGGTTGGCGATCGTCGATTTCCCTGACCCGCTCCGTCCGACGAGCGCCACCGTCTGCCCGGGCAGTATTTCCAGATCGAGGTTCTGCAGGATCATCTTGCCGCCGCGGTAGTATTGGAACGATACGTCCGCAAACCGTATATGGCCTTGAATGGCCGGAAGCATCCGCATCTGCTCCGGGTGCGGGTGCTCCGGTGTCGCTTCGTGAATGTCGTTCAGCCTCTCCATCGCTATGCGCGCCTCGGACAGCTCGCCGCCGCGCTGCGTGATCATCTCGAGGGCGAACAGGAAGGAAGTGAACAGGACGGTGTACGCTACGAGCTGTCCCGCGCTAAGTTGCCCGTCCAAGACATAGCGCGCGCCGAAATACAGCAGCGCCGCGTGACTCAAGGACCGGAGGCCGGAGACGGCGGCCTTGGCGATCGCCTCCAGCCGTTCGCCCTCAAGCCGCAGCGCGAGCAAACGGCCGATCCTGCTCGTCAACTTGCCGCGAATCGTCCGCTCCATGGACAACCCTTTGACGGTTGCGATCGCATGGATGGCTTCCACGATCTGCGTCTGGGACTCGCTCTCGGCTATGAGCTGCTTGCGGAGATTAAGGCGCATGCGGGGCAGCACATAAGCGTAGAGCCCGACATACAACGGCATGAACGCGAACGTCATCATGGCGAGACCGGGATGGTAATAGACCATCAGTCCGCCATACGCAAGCAGAGTGAGCGAATCCAGCAGCAGCTCGATGGCATGGTCGGTCATCAGCTTGCGAATTTTTTCGTTCTCGTACACGCGAGTCAGAATATCGCCTGACGTCCGTCTGGCGAAATAGGCGTAAGGGAGGCGGAACAGCTGCCGATGGAAGCTATCCAGCATCGAACGATCGACGGCATGCGCCAGACGGCCGATCAACAGCTGGCGAACGGCGGTGCTTGCCGCATTGAAGCAGGCGAGCGCCAGCAAGGCAGCCGCAAGGACATGAAGCAGCGGCCAATTCGCGGCCCCCAAGACACGGTCGAAGATCTGCTGCGTCATGATCGGGAATGCAAGGTAGAGCAGCTCGATCAGGACGGATACGGCAAGGGACGCCAAGAGCAGCTTCCCGGAAGGCAGGATATACGCAAGGTACCTTTGCCACGTGCGCTCGGTATCGTTCAACGGGACGAGCGGGCCGGCTGGCTGCACGGTAATGATAAACCCGGTCCAATGCTGGACGAAATGGTCAAGCGTCACGGTTTCGAGATGGCCGAGCGCAGGGTCGGCGATCACGATATGCCGCTCGCCGACCTCATAGACGACGATGTAGTGATTGCCGTTCCAATGCGCGATGAACGGCGTTGCGAGTTCAGCGAGCAACCTTACGGTCGCCTTCAATCCTCGCGCCTCGAAGCCGATCGATTCGAGCGTCTCGATCAGCCCGAGCATCGAGGTACCTTCTGCTCCTACGTTGCAGCGCTCCCGCATCCGGTTCACGCCGGCATTCAACCCGTAATAATTCGCGATCATCGTGAGGCATGTCGGGCCGCAATCCATCTCGTTCTGCTGCATGAGAACGGGATATTTGCGCCGATGCTTCCAAGCTCTCCACGGGCCGATCGCTTGCCGGACGATCGGTTGCGGTTCGGAGGACGGACCGGATTCGATAGGACCTGCGGCTGTCAGCGATTCGGAATCCTCCGGAGCCTCTACCATGACCATCGCGTCCGTCGTGTAGTGCGCCGAAATTCGCCGGATCGTCTCCAGAATGATCGGGTACTTCTGAATCAGTTCGTCGAAGTCCGTCTTGGCAAGCCGGAAGGCTGCCACCGTGTCGGCGGCTCTGATCGTCGCCCTGCGCGGTTCGCCCGTCAGGAGGGCCAGCTCGCCGAAAAAATCGCCGGGATACAGCCGATTGACGATCGAGGCATCCGCCCCTTTCTCTACCAGCGCGGTGCCTGACTTCAAGATATAGAAGGCGTCGCCGGCATCGCCTTCGCGCACGAGGCAGCCGCCGGGCTCGTAGTTCCGGATCTCCAGCCGGTCGAGCAGCGACCGGAGTGCGGCATGGTCGACATGGGTCAGCACGGTGTTGTTCTTCAGAAATGTGCGAATGATATCCGAGGATATGAATTGCCTGAAATAATTGTCGAGGGCCGGATGCTGCGCGACCATCTCCTTGAATTGGCTGCGGCCAAGACACAGCGCCTCGAGCGGGGTGGACGCCCGGATCGTCACGGGCGGTGCCGTTTCCCCGTCCAACAGATTCTGCTCGCCGAAGTGTTCGCCGGGATGCAGCAAGCCCATATTCGTCTCTTTGCCGGAGGGCTGGATGCCGATCTTGCGGGCTTGTCCGGTCAGGATGATATAAAACGCATCCGCCGCGCGATCCCGTTCGACGATCGTCTGGCCCATCGCGTACGATTCGAATCGGAGTTGCCCGGCCAGCAGCTGCTTCTCTTCGTCGGTAAAAACGTCGAATAGCGGGATGTGATTCAGGTAATCGATCGTTTGTCCGTCATGTCCGTACGTCTGCTTCATTGCTCGTCTATGCTCCATATCGCTTCGTGAATGTCGCGTGCATGCCGATAAGCCTCCAGCCGTTCTTGAAAGAGCTGTTCCCTAATCGCGGCTTCGACAGCCGCGTTCAGCTCTGCCGGATACAGTCCTTCTACCAGAATGAGCCGGTAAGCGCCTCGCCGCTCGAACGGACCGACGATCGCTCCCGGAACTGCGCCCCATACGGCCGCTGCCGTCTCCGGCTCCATCTCCGCCCGCCCGAAGAGGCCGGCGTAGCCGCCCGATTTGGCCGTTGCCGCATCCGACGAATACGCGCGTGCCAGCGCGTGAAAGTCGGCGCCTTCCTCTGCCCTGAAGAGCAGCTCCTGTGCCGCTCCGTAATGAACCGTTACGATGATCGAGATCTCTACGCGATCGTATCGATAGGCGAATTCAAGATAATGCCCCCGAATGTCCTCCTCCGATACGACGCGCTGCTGCAGTGACGCTCTGAGCGCCTGCGGCTTCAGGATCGCGACGAGCTCGTCCAGCGCCATTCCCCGGCGCCCCAGCCATTCGTTAGCCTGAGCGGCCGTGAACAATCCCTGCTCGCGGCGGAATCGGTTAACGGCCGACTGCAGCTCGGCTGCATCGGCCGCGAACCCGATCTCGTCGGCCCAGCATTCGATTGCCAGATCGTCCTTGCAGCGGTTAATGTCCGCTAGCATGGCGTCGATTCGCAGCCTCTGCAAGAGCTGTCTTAAGGTTAGCGTTCTGTGATCGATTCGAAGCATAACGATGCTTGAAGTGTCCAAAATGGCATTCCTCGCGTTCCGTTTACTGATGCCATTATTCTAGCATGCGAAGCAAAAATCCCGCGATTCTTTTATTTTTCAAGACTTAAACAAAACTTAAACAAGCTATTCTATCCTGATTGCAGATTGATAGGGAGGCGATAGTGATGGCAGAGAACAATGAGAAGCAATTGAACGCAGCAGAGAAGGTCAAGCTTACGGATCTGTCCCAGGAAGTGTCCGAGCAAGAGCTGAAGGACGTCCAGGGCGGAGATTTGCACGTGAGCACGAGACCGATTATTAAGAAAGTGCAGATTCGCCCATAGAACGAGGCGTCGAGAATCGCCAAGAAGCCCCGGCTGCTAGCAATAGCACTAGCCGGGGCTTCTTGACGTTCACGAGGCTCCGCCGAATTTATAGCCGAAGCCGCGAATCGTCACGATATAGCGTGGATTGGACGGGTCTTTCTCGATTTTCTTGCGCAGATTGTGGATGTGGACCATGACCGTTCGTTCGTCGCCGACGCCGTTCAAGCTCCAGATTCGATCATAGAGCTGGACTACGCTGAAGACCTGTCTCGGGTGGTCGAGGAGATGCAGCAACAGCTGCAGCTCCTTGGCGGGCAAAGTGATCGGCTTCCGGTCAACCAGCACCTCAAGCCGGTCCTTGCGGACCGTCAGCCAGCCGTCGTCCCACGCATTCGCGCTCGTTGCCCCGGGCTGCCGCCCTGCCGAACGATAGCGCCGCAGCCCCGCATGAACGCGCGCGACGAGCACCTCCGGCTCGAACGGCTTCGTGACGTAATCGTCCCCGCCGATGTTCAATCCCGCCACGATATCCTGCGGCGCTTTCTTGCTGGACAGGAATAGGATCGGAACGTCGCAGCGGCTGCGAATAAGCTCTACCAGCTCCAAGCCGTCCATGCCGGGCAGCATGATATCCGATATCAGCATGTCGCAGGCCGAGCGTTCGAGCAGCGCCAGCCCCTCCTCTGCGCTCACCGCCGTGTCGACGCGAAAGCCCTCCTTGCGCAAGTAGATGGCGACCAGCTCGCGTATGTCTGGATCGTCTTCAATCAACAGAATATTCGTGTCCATCGTTTCCTCCTTCGGCGATCCGGCCTTCCCCGTCTCCTGCTCCGTACTCCCGAACCTTAGCCGGAAGCGTAATACGGAAATCGCTTCCTCTGCCTAGGACGCTCGCCGCGCCGATCTCGCCTTGATGGCGCGTCACGATCTCCCGGCATATCGCAAGGCCGAGCCCGCTCCCGGACTTGTCCTGCTGCTCGCCGGCGACTCGGTACCGGCGTTCGAAGATGCGGGATAGCTCGGACTCCGGAATGCCAGTACCGGTATCGGTCACATGGACGACGACATGGCCGCCATCCGTATCGCCGTTCGGCAGAAATTCGATCCATACCTTGATGACGCCGTCTTCGGGCGTGTACTTCGCGGCATTCGTAACCAGGTTGGCGAATACGCGCTCGAACCGGAATCGGTCCAATCTTACCGACAGCTCCTTGCCGTGGGGCAGCGTGTAGCGAGGTTCTTCCCATAGCAGCGCGATCCGCTGCGCGTTTGTTTCGGCGGCATACTGGCTGCACAATTGGCGCAAGAATGGCTCGATCGGCGCTTCCTCGAATTGAAACCGTATCTCCCCCGTCTTCAATTGGCTAAGTTCGATGACGTTATCGATCAGTCTCTCGAGCAGCAAGCTGCGCTCATAGATGCGTCCGGCATACAGCGGCGCTTCCTCCTGCGGAATGACGGCCGTCTTCATGGCCTTGGCGAAGCCTTTGATCGCCGTGATCGGTGTCGAGAGATCATGGTAGACTTCCGCCATCAACGTGCTGCGAACGTTCTCGATCCGGTTCAACGATCGGTTCCCTTGCTCCAGCTTCCGGTTCAACGCTTCAAGAGCGGAGGTGCGCTGCCGAATCGTCTCTTCCTGCGTCGCAATCACGCGATCCAATTCGATCGAGAGCACTTCCGACTTGGTAACGGCCCGCGTGAAGAAGCGCGATAGATTAAGCAACTGGGTGAGCAGGAAGAACAGCAGGCCGAACGAGACGAGGCCTCCGGACGGCACGAAGCCGGTATAGTACAACACTTCGTGAATGACGGCGAGGAAGAAGCCGAGAAAGCCGACCATGTTGATGCCGGAACCCGATCGCCGCAGAAGCGCTGCGCGAATGTAGACATACATGACGTATAGGAATACGGGCAGCAGCAGCGCGATAATGTACGCAACCATGAATTCCGTATATGCCTTGGCCGGCGAGACGAGCACGAATGCCGCGAATCCGGCCAATGCGGCAGCGAATAGCGGGAATAGGCGCCGAATCGCATCCTGCGGATACTGTTTGTCCACGAACGCGGCTAAGCATAGAAGCGTCGCGATCTCCGACAAGTATTCCAGCTTGACCCCCCACTCCCAAGACAACCCGGGGAACAGGACGTAAGCGAACGATGCGCCTAGCAGGGAAGACCTTACGCAGATAGCCAGGCAGATAAGGCCGAACCATAACGCGGCGCGTTCCTGCTTGCGGAAGAAGTAGAGGAAGATCGAGAATATCGTCATGAGCAGCAAGCTTCCGGTCATGACGGTCCCGGCCATGACCCGATCGCGATGCCGCGAAGCGAGCTTGTCGGAGGTCCCCAATTCGATGCTCTCCCAGATCCCTCCCGTGCGCTGCACGAAGTTGGAAACCTGAATGACGATTTCGTTGTCGCCTAGGCGCGGCACGAAGAAGTGGATTCTCGGATAGCTCCTCGGCGTCATGCTCGCGTAATCGGTTCCGACGATTCCGCTGCCGTCCATCGGATTGCCGTTGATCCAGAGCCTGTAGGCGGAGGCTATATTGTTGACGTATAACGCAAGCGGTTGGCCGGCGGCTGCCTCGGATAGCCGTATTGTCGTCCGATAGGTAGCATAACCTTCATTCGTTAGGGGCTGTCCGTCGATCGAATAGGACTTCCACTCGGCAGGAATGGAGACGATTTGCGCGTTCCCGGGCTGGCCGCCGGCATAATCGCGCGGTTCGAGCAGGCGATTCCAATGGAATTCCCAAGGCCCGTCCAACTGCACGATCGCGTCCTCGTCCGGATGCCAATGATGCAGGTCTTGGCTCGCCCAGACCTGCGGCGATGCCATGCACCCTATGATGAACCCGAGAAGCAAGCAAGCGACGAATTGTTTCATTAACGAATCCCAACCTCGCGACAAATGTACGTAAATGGAATATCGGAAATTCCGTCGCGCTGTGTGAGCAACCGGAAAAAAGCCCCCGGAAGAACGCGATTGCGCAAGCGTTCAGCATAGGGGACCCTTGATTACAAACATCCTATAAAGTTCTGGCAGTTCGCTTAGTCGTTCCCTTCGTACGCGAACCAGTCGAAATGGGCCGGCGATGCCGAACGCAAGCCGTTCCCCGTCGCGTACATCGCGATCATGACGCCTGTGAACCCGCCTGCAACCTCCGTCGCCAGCATCGCGCATTCGCCCTGTCCGAACTCATACGGCTGCCCTTGCCCGTCCGACGAGAAGCTGAACACGTAACGTTCTTTGTCCGCGCGAACGCTGAGCACGATCGATTCGCCGTTCCATGGCGCTTCGTTCTCGACCTTCCACAGACTGCCGAGCCTCCTGCGGAGAATGATCTTGCGATTGCCCCCGATTCTGGCAACGGCGATCTCATAGTGGAATCGTTCGTTCATGTAGACGGTCAATCCAGCTTCTTCCCCGTCCTGCTGCGGGTCGAACGTCAGATGTGCGGACGCTGTGCAATCGAAGTGCTGCTGCCTCCTGCCGACGAACGCGTGAACCCCGTTCTCGTTCAAGGACGTCGGTGCCCCATACAAGGTGAGGCAGCTTGGACGCTCCGTCAGCGACCAATTGGCCGGATCGGGCGAACGCATGAAATTCCACAGCGGCGCAAGCGCGGTGCTGTCGAAGTCCTCTCTTGCCGGCAGCAGCTCCGATGATTCCAACGGCTTGAGCGGGAGACTCCCGGCAGACATCGTCTCGCTCACTTCCCCATTGTCGCCGATAATCGGCCAGCCCTCTTCCGACCAAGTAACAGGCGCCAGGAACGTCTCGCGCCCGAGGTGGTGCCGGAACGGGTAGCCCACCGGGCGGATTCCCAGGAATACGGCCCACCAGCTGCCGTCCGGCGCTTGGACGAGATCCGCATGTCCTGTCGCGTGAATCGTCTTCAGCCTGCTCCGATGCGTCAGGATCGGGTTGTGCGGGCAGCTCTCGTACGGGCCGTCCGGCCGCTTGCTCCTGGCGATGGTCTCCATGTGGCCGTACTCGGTGCCGCCTTCGGCGATCATGAGATAATACCATTCCCCGACACGATAGATATGGGGCGCTTCGGGATACTGGCCGCCAGTCCCCCGCCATAGCTGCACCGGCTCCGACAGACGCTTGCCCGTCTCGATGTCGATCCGGCTCTGATAGGTGCCTTGATTCGCCGAAGACGTGATATAGACCGTGCCGTCTTCGTCGAAGAACAGGTCGGGGTCGATGCCCGGCTGATCGACGAAGACGGGATCGGACCATTCGCCGTGGGGATCGTTCGTATGCACGTAGAAGTTGCCGCCGCCCGATACGTTCGTGGTCACCATGTAGAAGGTGCCGTTATGTACGCGGATCGTCGGCGCATAGACGCCGCCTGAGCTCCCGGCCTTGCTCAGGTCCAGCTGCGCGGTGCGCGTCAAGCAATGGCCGATCTGGCGCCAGTTCACGAGGTCGGTGCTATGGAAGATCGGTACGCCTGGGAAGTACTCGAACGAGCTGGTCACCAAGTAATAGTCGTCGCCATGACGACAGACGCTGGGATCGGGATGAAAGCCGCTGATGACGGGATTGCGATAGGTTGTCATATGTGCTGAACGCTCCTCTGTTGGACATATTCGAATACGATTCCATTATACACGTAACTTCGCGATTAGACGCCAGTGAGTTCCTCCGGTCTCATCGCCTTCAGCTGCTGCTCATAGAGCTTGCGGTACAGCCCGCCTTCGCGCAGCAGCTCGCGGTGCGTGCCGCGCTGCACGACTGCCCCCTCGTCGATCACGAGAATCTGGTCGGCCCGCACGACGGTAGCCAGCCTGTGCGCGATGATGAACGTCGTCCTCCCTTTCATCAGCCGCTCAAGCGCCTCGGTCACGAGCGCTTCGGATTCCGAATCGAGCGCCGAGGTCGCTTCGTCGAGGATGAGGATGCGCGGGTCCTTCAAGAGCGCCCTGGCAATCGCAAGCCGCTGCTTCTGGCCGCCCGATAAGCGCATGCCCCGCTCGCCGATGGCCGTGTCGTAGCCGTCCGTGAACTGCGCGATGAATTCATGCGCATTGGCCGACTGCGCTGCCGCGATCATGTCCGCCTCCGTCGCCTCGGGGCGGCCGTATAGCAGGTTATCCCGAATCGAGCCCGAGAACAGGATATTGTCCTGCAGCACGATCGCCATATGCTTGCGCAGATCGGCCAGCTTGTAATCTCGGATATCGACGCCGTCGATACGTACCGTCCCTGTAATGGGATCATCGAACCGCGGGATCATGTTGATGATCGTCGATTTGCCGGCGCCGCTCGGCCCGACAAGCGCGATCGTCTCCCCCACGCCTGCCTTGAATGAGACGTTCTCGATGCCGCGCCGTTCCTCGAGCCGGACCTCTGGCGGCAGCGGCCGCGTATTCGTCGGCTTCCAGAAGAACTTGCCGGGAGCCTTCTCCCGCTCGATAATCTCCGGCTGCTGCCCCCAGCCCTTGCCGTTCGCGAACACATGGTTGCGCATCGTATACGTGTAGGTGACGCGGTCGAATTCGACCGTCCCCCGGCAAGTCGGCAGCGCCCGTGCGTTCTGCTGCTCGACGACGCTCGGCTGCTCGTCGAATATTTCGAACACGCGCTCAATGTTGGTGATCGCGTTCTGGATCGTGACGTTCGCTTCGGCGAACCGTTGAATCGGCCCGTAGAGATTTCCGAGCAGCATGTTGAACGCCACGATCTCGCCGGCAGTCATCCGACCGCTCAGCACGAGCCCTCCGCCGATCAGCCAGATCAGCAGGCCGCCGGCATGCGCGAACGACTCGCTGAGCCGTCCCAGCGTATTCGAATACAGCATCGCGGCCACCGCATGCTTGTAGTGCTGCTGCGCTTGCCGTTCGAATCGTTCCTTCTCCAGCTTCTCGCCGCCGAATGCCTGCACGACCCGGATGCCGCCCATCCGTTCGACGAGCGTGCCGGAGACGCGTTCCAACTGCCGATGCACGGCCCGCCATGCCAGTCGGATATAGACGTTCATGTTCGTGAAGGACAGGTAATAGAGCGGCATGATGGCCAGCGAGATCAGCGTCAGCGTCACGTTCATCCGGAACAGCAGCACGGCCGCGAATCCGACAAGCAAGAGATCCAATACCAGATTAATGATGCCGCCGCCGATCAGATTCTGCGCCCCGCCGATATCATGAATGACGCGCGAGGATAACGCTCCGACCTGGCGCTGCTCGTAGAATCCGACGGACATGCGCTGCAGATGCGCGTACAGCTCGGTGCGCAGCTTCAGCATCATGCGATTGCCCAGAATGGCCGAGCTATGATTGCGCGCGAAATTGACCGCCGTCCCTGCGAACAGGATGGCGGCCATCCAGCCGACCGTCTCGTATAGACTGGTTCCTTCCTTGCCGGCAAGGACGTCATCGATCAGCGTCTGCGTGAATAGCGGAAGCGACAACGGCCCTGCGAATTGCAGGATGCCTAGAAATATGATGAAGCCGATCATCCACCAGTACGGTCTGGCCCACAGCAAATAGCGTTTGACTGGACTCAGCGGGTCCACCTCCTAGTCTCTCATGAGAAAAGGCAGTCAGGCTGCAAGGGCCGGACTGCCGTATGTGTCGGACCGAACTTTACGAATTCATCCGCTTGCTATAGCACAAATAGTCATAATCCACATAGCCGCCGGCTTCCTTGGTTGCGTAGTTGAACAGACCGATCCGACAGCCCATGAAGTGCTCGAGCGTATAGCGGAGCTTCAGTTGTCTGCCTACGCGCTGCCAGCGGTCCCCTTCCGCTAAGTAGTAGAAGTCCGCGGTATCCGCGTTGTCCTCGAAGTTGAATTCGATCTTCAAGGTGACGGTATCGTTCGCAAAGCGAATGCGTTCAACCGTCTCTTCGGTGCCGTCTCCCACGGCTGCAGTCATGGCAACGTATCGGTCGCCCTGCTCGTCGACCTGAATGCCGACAGTGCCGTAGTATCGCTGCAAGGCAACCAATCCGGCACGGTCGCCAGGCTTCATATGTGCCGCATCCAGCTTGGCGGACACGGTGCAGGCCGGTCCTTCCGTGCGCTGCGTCAGCGTGTTGCGCGCATATTCGACGGTGCGTGCCAGATGGCCTGTCGTGAGACGAAGGTGGCCCGGCCGCGCGGTAACGGACCAGAGGCTATTGTCCGGGTTATGGTTCCATTGCCAGTTAAGCGCCAGCTTGTTCTCGGCATAATCGAATTCGTCGCTGATGACGAGCGGCTTCGGCTCCGTGCTCGGAAGCGAGGCTTCGAACACGGCCGGCACTTTGCCGTCCACGCCGAATACAGGCCAATCGTCCTCCCAGGATACCGGCACGACGCATGGGATCCGTCCGACGGCGCCGTGATCTTGGAAGAGGACGGCATACCAGCTGCCGTCAGGCGTGTCGACGATTCCGCCTTGCGCAACGCCGCAATTATGATAGCCCATATCGTCGTCAAGCACGATTCTCGACTCGTACGGACCCAGCAGCTCCCGCGAACGGTAGACAAGGACTCTCCTGCGGCCGTTGCCGGTCCTCGGCCATTCGATGAAGAACAGATAATAATAGCCGTTAAGCTTGTAGGCATGGCAGCCTTCGCAGCGCAGCCCGATGCCGTCCCGCTCGGTCTCGAGGACCAGCTGGTTGATGCCGTCCGGCTTCAGTGCCGCGGCATCGGCCGTCAATTCCGCGATTCGGATATCGCCGTTGCCGTGGAAGACGTAGACGCGGCCGTCGTCGTCGAACAGCATGCCCGGGTCATGGTGAAGACCGCCGAGCACGGACCGCTCCCATGGGCCGTTCTCGATATCGTTCGTCCGGTACATATAGAAGCGATTCATGTCGTTGCAGGAGAAGCACACATAGTACGTCCCGTTATGGTAGCGCAGGCTGGCCGCCCACGAGCCTTTGCCGTATATTCCCTTGCCGTCCAGCAGATTGTGTGCGTCATTGTCCTCGAACGTGTCGTAGACATAATTGACGAGTTCCCAATCCTTCAGGTTCTCGGACTTCATGATCGGGCAGCCGGGCATCGAATGCATGCTCGTGCTGACCATGTAGAACGCAGACCCTACCCGTATGACGCTGACATCCGGGACATCGGACCAGATGACCGGATTCGTGACGACGGTTGATTGCACGATCGTATCGCTCCTTTAATGATTACAGCTTCGCTGCATCGATAACGTTCCAGAATGACTGCTTCGGCTGATGATTCGTATCGAATACGAACGGCCAATTTTTACGTCCCCGTACCGGAAAACCGTCCAGCCACGTGAAGTCGTCTGCCGCTCCCCAGAACGTGACGGAATCGATGGAAGCACGGTACTCCGCAAGCAGACGGAACAGTTGGCCATAGCGTTCCGCCTGACGCTCGAGCATCTCGGCCGTGGGCTCGGTCAAGTCCGTCCGCTTGTCGTCATGCAAGAACATCGACACGTCCAATTCCGTGAGGTGCAGCTTCAGGCCCAGGCTCGCGTAACGCTCGATCGCCTCGCGGATATGGTCGAGCGCAGGAACCTCCAGATTCCAGTGCGCTTGAAGCCCGACGCCGTGGATCGGCACGCCATTGTCGAGGAGCGATTTGACGAGCGTGTATATTTTCTCGCGCTTCGCGGGCACGGATTCGTTGTAATCGTTATAGAACAATAAGGCATCGGGATCGGCCGCGTGCGCATATTCGAATGCCTTGGAGATGAAATCCTCTCCCACGATGTCCAGCCACTTGGAAGGCCGCAGATGCTCGCCGTCCTTGTCCGAGATCGCTTCGTTCACGACATCCCACGCATAGATCTCGCCCTTGTAGCGCGTAACAACCGTATCGATATGCGCTTTCATTCTTGCCAGCAGCGTCTCCCGATCGACCGGTTCGCCATCCTTGTTCTCGAACACCCACTTCGAAGTCTGGTTGTGCCAGACGAGCGTATGGCCGCGAACGCCCATGCCATGCTCCTTGGCGAACGCGAGCAGACGGTCCGCGTGCTCGAATGTATAGCGTCCTTCCTCCGGCTGCAATCGCTCGAATTTCATCTCGTTCTCGGCCGTGATGCTATTGAAGTGCTGTGCCAGCAGCTCCCGCTGCTTCTCGATCGTCCAAGGATTGACGGCCGCGCCGATCTTGAAATGATCCTTATAGGCTTCGTGGAGTTTGGGTATTGCGTTAACGTGCTCAGGCATTGACGTGTTCCCCTCTCTGTTCCTCATCAGCCTCTAACGGCTCATGGATAGTCCGATGATAAGGATAGTTTAGCGCTTACAGATGGAGGCGGCAACCCGTCAATGCGTTGGTGTGGCCACCTGCTGATTAATTGGTGCAGGTAACCTTCGCGATAACGAACGGATATTCCGCATAGGCTTCATACCGCGCCAATTGCTCGATCGGATGCTTCCGCGCGCGGCAGTACGCTTCTATTAGCCCGACCGGTGAATGCTTCAGGTGTGCCATGTACATGAGATGCCCGCCTCGCTTGAGCAGGCTCATGCACCCGTCGAGACACCGTTCGAAATCCCCCGTCTCGCGGACGGCGGAACCGATCAGCGTGACGAGATCATACTTCGCTGTCGGAAGATCGCTGTCGAAGATGCTCTTGTTCAAGACAGTCGCCGGATTCGGGTGTCCTTCTCTCCGCTGCCGGTAAGCAAAGATTTCGCATATACCCCTGTCGATATCGATGCTTGTCAGTTGGCCATGATTCTTAAGCCAATATCCTAAATAATCGTCCCAGTCTCCGGTACCGATCCCGACGTTGCATACTTGGAGCCCATCCGTCAGCGCGAATGACCTTCTGACATAATCCCTCGTAATCATCTCTGCATGCAGGCATCCCGGAGATAGATTCCACTCGCCCGCCTCCGGGCCTCTGAGCTCCAGATAGTAGCGCAGCAGCCGCTCTTCAAGATTCATGGCATCCCCTCACAGTACGATTATTGATACATCTGGACATACCACATCTTGAAGCCCTGCTTCTCATAAAAGTTCGCAATGCTGCGCCAATCCAGATTGGATGATCCGACCATCGAATGCGTAACGCCCTTCGATCTCGCCTCTTCCAATAGCTTCTCGACCAGACGCTGCCCGATACCGGAACCTCGTTCGTTCGGATGGACGTATAACTCTTGGATTTCTAAGAAAGAGACTTCCATCGGGAAGACCGGGTAGTGCGATGTCCGGACGGCGCCGATGATATAGCCCGCCACCTCGCCGTTACGCTCAGCAACCCAGCCATAATCGCCCAATCGCTTCTCGATTTGGTCTTCATTGGATGCCGGGTACGCGAACGTCACTTCCTCTTCCGCCCATCGCCGAGACAACGCTGCGATACGCGGCACGTCTTGTGCCACTGCTTTTCGAATCAAGGTTACGCGACCTCCAATCCACGTTGTAAGAGCAGCTTCGGTGTCCGCCAGCTATAGCGCAAGTTCCGCATGGATCTCGCCGCATGCTAGAACATCGCCGGTCGGAATGAACCCGAGCGCATCATAGATCTTCTTGGCCGGCACATTGTCAGGCTTGTAGGTGAGCTCGGCCACTTTGGCTTTGCCGCGAGGCCAGGTTCTGAAGTACTCGATCGCCTTGACCATTGCTTCTTTCCCATACCCTTTACCTTGATACCGCCTGTCGATCATCATCTTGAATACGCCGTAACTGCTGCGCTCAAAGTCGCCGTCTCCGTCGTCATAGTACATGCTAATGAATCCAACCAGCGTTTCTTCCTTATAGATTGCGAACGTCATGATCACTTGTCCCTCATCCGAAGCGATATAAGCCTCAGCGAGAGCATGCTGATTGGTAGACATGAATTGCTGTTGTTCTTCGGTAATTCTGAGCTCGATGCAAGGAATGAAGTGTCGGTAAATCCGAACTGCAGATGCGCGGTGACGCCTAGCAACCAGCCGCTTGGCGAGAGCTTATCATCCTATGGCAAAAAGAGCAGCCGCGCTAACCGCCGGCCGCTCTCTCTCCCAACCATCGCTATTCTTTCTTCAGCAGGTGCTCCTCCAGCTTCGACGGATCCGCGACCGCCCAGAACGCCGGCTTCGCGTGCAGATACTCGTCGAACAGCATCGGTGCATCCGTGCGGCCCTGTACCGGAAAATT
>JAEZCJ010000005.1 GCA_023433615.1 Bacillota bacterium
CGGCAGGCGAATCGGAGCTGCTGGCAGCCTATCTCGAACAGCTCCTGCAAGCCATTCCGGGCATGAGCCGGGAATCATGGAAGATTGAAGCCTTATCGATCAGCCTCGCGCTGCAGGATGCTGCGCGAAGGCAGCTGGAGCAGAAGGAAGAGACGCGTACGCTCGCAGAGCGGATCGGCGCGTTGAACGCATGCACCGAACCGAGCGCAGCGGCTCGCTGGCTACGCGCGGAGATGGACCGATTCCTGTCGGCGTACGAGGCTTGGCGAAGGAAGTACAGCGAGGGCGCGGTTGCCTCAGCCATGCGCTTCATCGAGGAGCACTACACGGAGTCCTTATCGCTGCAACAGGTCGCTTCCCACGTTCATCTCAACGCCTCTTATTTCAGCCATCTGTTCAAGAAGGAGACGGGGCGAAGCTTCGTGAACTTCCTGATCGATGTCCGGATGGAACGCGCCAAGCAGTTGCTTCGGAACACGGATCTGAGCGTGACCGAAGTGGCCGGACACGTCGGTTACGACTTGCCGAATTATTTTGCTAAGCTGTTCCGACAGTCCACGGGATTGTCGCCCAAGGAGTACCGCCGTGACCATGACCGGGAAGGAGGCCGCAATGCCGATGAAGCTGCCAAGGCATAGACTGCGGGCTGCAGCGCTGGCTGCGCTTCTCGTCGCGGCGACGGGCTGCAGCTCTGCAGGCGGACAGGTCGATGCGGGAGACGCTTCGATCCGGTCTCGCAGCGCGATTACCGTATCGATCTACGACCGCGGCACGATTCCTTCCAGCGAAGGGACGATCGCGAACAATAAGATCACGCAGTGGATCAACGAGGCCGGTCCCGTCGACATTCGATTCGTGCCGATTCCGCGGACGCGGTCCGAAGAGACGATGAGCGTCTTATTCGCGTCGGACGAAGCGCCGGACCTGATTCTGGAGTATGCGCCGCAGATGAAGTACACATGGATGGACCAGCAGCTGCTGCGTCCGCTGGACGATATGATTGAGCGCTACAGCACGACGTACAAGGAGCTGCTGCGGCAATTCCCGGAGCTGCGTATCGCAGGAACGGGAGCGGACGGGAAGCTGTATCAGCTTGGACGGATCAATGAGACGATTCCCCAGCGCGGCATGTTCATTCGGAAGGATTGGCTGGATCAATTGGGCATGCGCATACCGAAGACGACCGAAGAGCTGTACGAAGCGGCTCGAGCATTCACGCTTCAGGACCCGGACGGCAACGGCATCGACGATACGTACGGCATCGCCATGTCCTACAACAGCGGCGAGGCGCTTGACGAGATGTTCGGGGTGACTTACCCGGACTATGTCTTGCAGGACGGCGAGCTTGTACACGGCTGGGACCATATCGAGGCCGTCACCGCATTCAAGAAAAGACTGTATGCCGAAGGCTTGACCGATCCGTACTACTATACCGACAAAAACGGTACCCGTGCCAAGTGGGAGTTCATTACCGGCAAAGTCGGGATTATGCTGGAACAATTCAACGTGCCCATGATGTTCTACACGGAATATTACGAGCCGTTGAAACGGAATGTGCCCGAAGCAGAGCTGACCGTGATGCCTTACCCAAGCACGCCGGTCGGCTCGTTCAACCCCATCTTCGTCAATCCGGTGCAGATGACGGCCGTGGTCAACGCCCGAGCCGGCGACCCGGAAGCCGTGATGGCCTATGTCGATTTTGCGGCTTCGCCTGCGTTCATGAAGACGATGTATTACGGCTTCGAGGGCGTTCATAGCGAGACAAAGCCGGACGCATGCCCCCGCATGGCGGATCTGGCCAAGTGGCGGACGGAATTCAATTACGGCAGCGGGGATTTTGCGATGCTGGCATCGCCGATTCTGTCGGGCAGCTGCCACTTCGGATCGGAGAAGCTGGACGTACGGGACCCGGATCAGCTGCGCGTAAAGGATCTGTTCGAGCTTAACTCGTCCTACGTCGATTTCGATCTGCAGGTGGCCGGACCGACGCATTCCGAGCATATGCCGCAGCCGCCTAAGGAGCTGCAGGAAATTCTGAAGCAGACCGTCAAACGGACCAGCGCGCGTGATGGGGATATATGGACCAAAGCCGTACTTACGCCAAGCTATTCGGCCGCAGAGGCTAAGGCGGACGCGATCGCGGCCTGGGAGAAGGCAGGCGGCCATCGCGTGGACGAGTGGTATCGGGATTTCTACGCGAATGAGCGGCATCGAATCATTCTAACCAAGGATATTTACCGAATCTTTGAGCAGCAGCGCGCGATGAGCAAGCAATAAGCGGCATTCCTTTAGATGCCCTTCGTTCGGCCGATTACGGCCTGACGGAGGGCTTTTTTGCATGGGTAGCCTCCCCTAAATATGTTATCCGTTTACCCATAGAGTTTGAATGTTCCATCCGTTCGCGGCCTGTAGACTGTAAGCAGACAGCCGGTAATACAGACTGGAGGTGAATGGATTTGGGCGTTATCGCTGTACGCATGAAACAGACGTTTCAGTATATCGGCAAGAAGAAGTACTTGTATCTGTTATTGGTTCCCGGGGTCGTCTACTTCCTGATTTTTCATTACTTCCCCATGTACGGCGTGATCATTGCATTCAAAGACTTTAACTTCGCCAAAGGGATTCTGCGGAGCGAGTGGATCGGCTTCGACAATTTTCGGTACATGTTCGGCTTGAGCGACTTCTACACCGTTTTCTGGAATTCCCTAAGTCTCAGTCTGCTTCGGCTCGTGTTCGGTTTTCCGTTTCCGATCCTGCTGGCTATTCTGCTGAACGAGATGAGAAGCGTGGTGTACCAGCGAATCACCCAGACGATCATCTACATTCCTCACTTCATCTCGTGGGTCGTCATCGGCGGGATCATGGTGAACTTCCTGTCGCCTTCCTGGGGAATCGTCAACATGTTCCTTAAGCAGCTCGGCGCCGAACCGATCTTCTTCCTGGCGGAGGAGCAATATTTTCGGCCTCTGGTCGTGCTCAGCAGCATGTGGAAGGAGGCCGGGTGGGAGAGCATCATCTACCTAGCCGCGATCATGGGCATCAATTCGGAGCTGTATGAGGCGGCGAGCATAGACGGGGCATCCCGGCTGCAAAAATTGCGATACATCGTGCTTCCGGGCATCAAGTCGACGATTATCATTCTGCTCATTCTCCGGCTCGGCCAAATTATGGGCAACGGGTTCGAGCAAATCTTCGTCCTGCAAAATCCGATGAACCTGGGCGTGTCCGAAGTGTTCGAGACATACGCTTATCGGGTCGGCATCCTGGGGGGACGATTCTCGTTCGGAACGACAGTCGGACTATTCACATCGGTGATCGGGTTGATCTTCCTCATCCTCAGCAATCGGATCGCGAAATGGATGAAGGAGGACGGGATTTGGTAGAAAGCTCGATAAGCAAACACAGAGGTGAGAATCCATGCAAATCCGATCGTCCGGGGATAAGGCGTTCGATACCATCAACTACACATGCCTAACGTTGTTCGCGCTGATGTGCATCTTCCCCTTCATTTACGTTTTGTCCTTCTCGGTCACGCCCTACTCGGAATATTTGCAGAACCCGCTCAAGCTGATCCCGAGCAGGATCGAGTTCGGCGCCTACCGGCAAATCTTCGAGATGCCGCTGATGTGGTCCGGCTACCGCAACACGATCATCATTACGCTGTCGGGCGTGGCGCTTAATATTCTGCTGCTCATCATCACGTCCTACCCGCTGTCCAAGACCGATCTGAAGGGGCGCAATACGATTCTGCTGCTCATTACCTTCACGATGTTCTTCAACGGCGGACTGATCCCGAACTTCTACCTGATCCGCTCCTTGGACTTGTATAACACGCTGGGGGCGATGATCCTGCCGGGGGTGCTGAGCGCCTATAACCTGATCCTGATGAAGAACTTCGTCGCGGCGATCCCGCGGGACTTGGAGGAATCGGCCTATATGGACGGCGCCAACGATATCCGGGTGCTGTTCAGCATTATCGTGCCGCTGTCGCTGCCGGCCATCGCGACCTTCACCATCTTTCACGCCGTCGCGCAGTGGAATACGTTCTTCTCGGCAATCATCTACACCTCGGACAGAGACTTATGGCCGCTCATGCTCATCCTGCGGGATCTCGTCGTCGAAGACGGCGGCATGGCGAAGGATGCGATGGACAGCGCGACAGGCGCCGTCACCGTGTTTACGCTGAAGATGGCGATCATTATTTTTGCGACGCTGCCGATTCTGCTCGTCTATCCGTTCCTTCAACGGTTCTTCATGAAGGGGCTGCTGGTCGGCTCGATCAAAGGCTGATGCGATTTCGGTTGAAGCCGCGAACCGCGGTTCCAATAAAACATTCAGAAGGGGAGAGTTGTATAGCATGACAAAAGCAGGCATGAAACACCTCGCGCGAGTGGCTTGCATACTACTGCTGGCTGCGGCAACCGCGGCATGCGGCAGCAATACGGGGAATTCGGGCAACACGGGTAACGACACCGGCAATACGGGTAATACGAGTAACGCCGCGAAAGAGCCTGCGCAGCCATCGGGTTCCGCGGACGATAAGGCGGAGCCGGCGAAGCTCAAAATTTTCAACAGGGTGAACGCGGATATCGTCCTTGACGACAATCCGGTCGTCGCGGAAGTGGAGAAGCTGGCGAACGTCGAGTTGTCCATCGAAGCGCCGCCGATCAATAACTATGTCGACAAGCTCCAGATCGTTATGGCGTCGGGCGACCTGCCTGACCTCATCTACAACTGGGGCGGCGCGGATTCGAACTACGAGACGTGGGCGGCCAACGGGCTGCTCGAGCCATTGGACGACAAGATCGGCCAGTACCCGAACCTGACGAAGAACATTTCGCAGGAGCTATGGGATGCCGTGAAGTCGGTGAACGACGGCAAGACGTACATCGTGCCGAGAACGAATATCGTCAATAACTGGGGTTACATGATTAACCAGCAATGGCTCGATAAGCTGCAGCTCAAGGCACCGACGACGCTGGACGAATTCACGGAAGTGTGCAAGGCGTTCACGCAGCAGGATCCTGACGGCAACGGCCAGGCGGATACGTATTGCTTGACCTTATCGAATCCGGAGCTGGGCAACAATACGATCTGGAATTCCACGAACTTCCTGACGTCGGCGTTCAATCTGCCGTTCATGCCGTACAAGATCGGAGGAGCGCCGGATGTCGACGGCGTCTATAAGATCAGAGAGAAGATGTCCGGTTACATTCCTTACCTGAAATACATCCAAATGCTCCACGAACAGAAGCTGATCGATCCGGAATTCCTGATCAACAAGATCAATACGGACATCGATAAGCAGAACCAGAACCGCGTCGGCATCCGGTATGCCCATCAGTATGCGGTCATGGGCAATCTGCGCCAAGACCCGGAGTCCGACATCAAATTCACGTATCATGCGCCGCTTAAGAACGACAAGGGCGTAGCGACGAGCTGGGTTACGCCTTCGATGTGGGGCGGCTGGATGATTCCGAAGGGCTCGAAGAACGTCGACGCCGCGCTCAAGCTGCTGGATTGGGGCAACACGACGGAGGCCAACACGCTGATGCAGCTCGGTCTTCCGGGGCTGACCTACGACAGCTATGACCCGGCGACCAAGAACATCAGCCGCACGCCTGATCAGGCGGCCAAGCTTGCTTCCACGACCAGCACCTACATGACTTTCGCGAACGCGATCGACGGCAAGGGCGCGATTATCGAAGGAGCGGACACGGAGGAGCGGATGGCCAAGTTCAACGCGCAGCTCGAAGAAGCGATGAAGCAGACGACCGTCGTCCAGGCGCCTGCCGTCCGGGCGCAGAAGATCTTGAACCTCAACAATACGATTCCGGACCTTGTGAAGAAGAAGGATGATCAGGAGATGCGATTCATTCTGAATAACATTACGGAGGAACAGTTCAAGGCATTCCTCGAGAAGGAGTGGTACCCGGCCACGGCCGAAGCGGAGAAGGAATACGCGGACTACATGAATTCGGTCAGCAAGTAAGGCGCTAACCGGCCGTGCATGCAGCTTCGGACGTTGGTCCGGGGCTGCATCGCCGCCGTTCATATAGATGCCGTAAAGATGACCATAACGAGAGGGTGTGCGATTGATGTCAAGAAGCGTGCGAAGCTGGCTTAGCATCATGATTGTCGGCTTGCTGTGCCTGTCCGGAATTCCCTATGTGAAGCCTAGTGCAATTCCTACTGCCTCCGCTGCAGGTTCGACCATTACGCGGAGCGGGAATGTCTGGACGTTGGAGAACGACGTGATGCGTGTCTCGATTATTTATGGAAGCGGTTCCATTGAAATGACAAGCTTCTACAATAAAGAGGCAGGCGTGGAGTATCTGACGGGCAGCGGCAGCAAGCATCTGTTCTACCATAACTACGGTGGCAGCGCATTGTACTCGAACGACGGCGGATGGACGTTAGGTACTGCCGTTATCACGGATATCCAGAAGTTCGGCGTTCATTGGGGCAAGGCGCTGGAGATCCCGGTGACCCGAACATCGCCGCAGCACCTCACCGTCACGCTCCGATTCGAGATGTATAACGACAGGGCCGGATTGAACTATTCGAACCGGATCAAGAACCATAGCGCGAGCAACAAGACGATTACCGAATCGGATATTGTCGCGCTTAATTTGCCGGACAACCCCCATACGCTCCATTATGTGCCCAACATGACATGGTCCAGCACGAGAGGCGCACTCGCGCCGAATACCGGCCGCAATGCGATCAGCGTGTACGACTCGGGCGACGGGTGGATCGTCCAGCCGGAGATGAATTGGAAGACGTTGGGGCCGGTAGACCGTCTCCCGTTCGCCAATATTAACGCATGGAGCGGAATCGACGGCGTCAAGGTGTCCACGAATCCGGGCTCGCTGCAGCTGGTCCTGTTCCCGAATGAAGAGTTCGAGTATCTGTCCGTCAATATGACGACGTTCCAAGGCGATATCCTGGACGGAAAAATGGCGATGGAGGAGCACTTCCGCAAGCGGTTCAAGTATCACGATACGAAGTCCATTTTTCTCGTCAACGATTGGGACTGGCATTGGGATGGCCAACGCTCGGATGCCTACTATCGGAGCACGGTGATCCCGAGGGCGGTTCAGTCCGGGCTGGACATGATCATGCCGGACGACTTCTGGAATACGACGCGGGACACGACGACGCCGGCCAGCAGCTTCACGACCGATCTGCAATCGCTGACGGACGAGATTGTCGAGAGTGGCCTGCAGTTCGGCCTATGGTTCAGCATGACGGGCGACAACCACATGCTGGGGAGAGATCTCGCTGATCCCGCGCAGATCGAATTCAAGCGCAGCCAGGTGGAGGATTTCATGATACCGGAATACCATCTGACGCATCAGATGATCGATCTGACCGAGTTCTGGCCGAACGCCTCGGCAACCTCTACCTCGCATCCGAGCGATAGCGTCTACCGGAAGAACGTGCTGACGCGCAATTACTTGAACGACTTGACGACCCGGCATCCCGACTTCATCGGCAAGCTGACGAGCGAGGTCGACATCCATCCGACGCAGGGCGACCGGAACATCGGGCTCTTGCATATCGCCGACAACGGCTTCGTGTCGTCCAAGGGCGACGTCGATAAGGATCTGCAGATCGGGATGAACCACTTCGGTTACTTGCCGATGAATGCGGTCTACTACGGCGGCGCGCCGACCGGAAAAATGGAAGATTACTATTCGTACATGCTGGCAAGGGCAATCAAGTTCAAGACCGATCCGGGAACCTGGACGGATCCGGCCATGAACGCCTTGAAGAAATTCAACGACTGGCGCAAGAGCCCGCGAATTCTCGAGATGACGAACCAGGCTACCAGACCGCTCTACGCCGGTCCGAACTACGACACGTCGGGCCCGTACGCCTGGATGTACAGGACGGAGGATAAGCGCAAGGCACTCGTCATCGTTACGGCTGCAGGCGAGACCGGCGCTGCCACGGAGCTGACGCTGGATCTCCGCTGGCTGGACGACAACAAGACCTATCTCGTCGAAGACATTACGATGAACGATAACGGGACAAGCGCTTATGCGTATAAGGGCCGGTATACCGGCGCGCAGCTGAAGGCACCGGGCTTGACCGTCAACCTGACCGAGAACACGTCCAAGGGTAAGGCGTTCTGGATTCAGGAGGATAACCAGGCCGCGGCGATGCAGGTGCTCTACGCGGACGAGAAAGTGACGAGCTACACGGAAACCGAAGGCGAATCGCGCTTGACGGTGAACGCGACCGGCCCCGCGAATACGACGGGCAAAGTGGTTGTTTTCGACAGGCCGGCCAATCGGGCGATCGTCAGCGACGTTGCGATCGGTGCCGGCGGAACCGGTAGCGTAACGGTCGAATCCGGCGCCCAATCGGAGGCCGAGACGCTCGCGACGACCGTTTCCGCCGGCGATAACGCGGCGAATGCAAGCGATTCTGCTGCGAGCGGCGGCTCGCTTAGCTACGGCAACCTGAATGCCGTCGGCGATTGGATCGCGTATAGCGTGAACGTGCCGAGCGCGGGGACGTACAACGTGAAAGTGCGGGTCAAGAAACATCCTGACCGGGGAATCGGGCAGCTCTATATCGATGGCGCTCCGCATGGCACGCCGATCGACCATTATGCGGCAACGCAAGGGTACGCGGAAGCGAATCTAGGCGATTACACGTTCAGCTCGCCCGGGGATAAGGCCTTCCGATTCCAAGTAACCGGCAAGCATGCCAGCGCAGCGTCGTACAAGCTGGCTACAGACACGATCCGTCTGACGTTTCGTTCGCCGAATCTCCTGCTGCCGCCTCCCGTGCCGGAGCCGGTCAAGTACGAGAGCGAGAACTTGCCGGCAACCGTATCCGCCGGGGACTCGCATACGAACGCGAACGAATCGGGCGCCAGCAACAAGGCGCTCCATTACGCCAACGTGAATGCCGTCGGCGATTGGGTCGACTATGCGGTGAACGTGCCGTCGCCCGGTACCTATCGCGTGAAGGTGCAGGTGAAGAAGCATCCGAACCGAGGCATGGCGCAGCTGAGTATCGACGGAGCGCCGCAAGGCTCCCCGATCGACCTGTATCAAGCATCGCAAGGGTTCGTGCTGGTCGATCTCGGCGATGCGAGCTTCAGCAGCGCCGGCACGAAGTCATTCCGCTTCCAGGTGACGGGCAAGCATGCGAGCAGCGGCGCATATACGCTCGCAACGGATTATATCGCGCTTACCAAGCAGCCGCTTCAATACGAAGCCGAAGGCTTGCCGACAACGGTGTCTTCCGGCGACAACCAAGTGGACGCATCGGATTCGGCGGCTAGCGGCGGATCGTTGAATTACGGCAACTTCAACGAGACAGGGGATTGGATCGAATACACGGTGAACGTGCCGCAGCCCGGAACGTATGTCATCGGCGCCAGGGTGAAGAAGCATCCCGACAGAGGCACGTCCCAGCTCTATGTCGACGGCATTGCGCAGGGAGAGCCTGTCGACCAGTACCGGGAAGCGCAAGGCTACGAGGTTGTCGGGTTAGGCAGCGTAACCTTCGGTACCGCCGGCAACAAGCAGTTCCGGTTCCAGGTTACGGGACGCAATCCGGCTAGCGGCTCTTATACGCTTGCCTATGATCGCATCATCCTTACGAGAACGAACGGGTAACGGCAGAAGAACAGAGCGTCAGCCATGCGCGGCCGTGTGCACCCGTACGACGATATCCTTGTCGTAATTGCCGAAGCCGGCTCCATAGAGCGTCAAGCCCCCCGCATTGCCGGGCTGGTCGTCCACCGTATAGCGGATCGTCCAGAAAGGCTCTTGAAGACGGAGGTCTGCGATCGTGAAGTCCGACAGACGCTTCTCATCCATATAAGTACCCGTGCCGTCGATAAGGATCGTCTTCCATAATCCATACTGGTTCACGTTGCGATGCCACCAGGACGGCGTGTAACGGCCGCGAGCAGCCCTGCCGAAATCGGCAGGGCTTGTCCATGTGCCCAGATGGACGCCGTTGAACGAGAACTGAATGTCCGAAGGCCAGTTGTCGTGTAAGCCCGGTGCTTCCGACGCGATCTCCATCGCGATCTCGATCCTATCCGCCCGCTGTTCGGGAAGCATATAGTTAGGAGTCTTGTACTCGACATAGCCCTTCCCGAACCAGAGGATCGCCGCATGCACCCGTTCGGGATCGAGAAAATAACGGGGATCGTCCCATACGCCGATTTCCTTCTCCCGCGTGCCGAGCCCGCAGGTCGGATGGACCTCGAACGCGGTATAATGGCCGACCGGAATCGTCTGTTCCCGAACGGACCCAGCCGGGCCGGCGGCCGGCAGCTCGATCTCGATGCGATGCTGCTTCAGGTAGCACAGCTTATGCGTTCCGCGATTGATGCGGACGCGCCTTGTCCCGATCAGTCCCGCTTGCTCGAGCTTGCGGATATGCATCGTCACGATGGAGGGACTTAGCGCAAGCCTGACGGCAATGTCCTTGGCGTTCATTTCCTTGTCGGCGATCAGCGCCATGATGCGCCATCTGACTTCGCTCGCAAGCGCTTCGTACAGCGGCATATGGGCCGTGTCGCCATTCGCTCTGATCATGTCTCGATCTCCTGTTCTATATTGAATTCATGATAGTATGAATTTAACGGATTTTGTTCTACGAAGCAACCGGAATGCATTGCGGCACGAATCGCCATGTAGTTTAATTACCTTGATGGACGATCGATCCCTCGTGATTCGCATTATAATTCATCCAATGATAAGGAGAGGATAGAATATGCCTAACGATACCGCACCAACGCCCGATAACGCCCTTCGCGGCGATTTGGGAGACGGAAATTACATGAATCCCATCCTGGCAGGCGATTATGCCGATCCCGCCATCGTACGCGTCGGGGAAGATTACTACATGACGCATTCCAGCTTTACGTTTGCCCCGGGATTGCTGATCTGGCATTCGCGGGATTTGGTGAACTGGCAGCCGGTCTGCAAGGCAATGGATCGTTACGTGGGGGACGTCTGGGCGCCGGACTTTATTGTACATGACGGCCGGTTCTTCATTTACGTCCCGATTGACGGCAAGATCTTCGCCTTCACGTCGGAGAGGCCGGAGGGCCCGTGGAGCGATCCGATCGATCTAGGACTGACCGGAATCGATCCCGGTCATATTGCGGATCAGGAGGGCAATCGGTATCTGCACATCGGAGCAGGATACATGGCGAAGCTTACAGCGGACGGGTTGTCGGTTGCGGAAGAACCGCGTCTGGTGTACGAAGGTTGGGATTTTCCCGAAGAATGGGTCGTTGAGGGCAAGTTTCTGGAATCGCCGAAGCTCTTTTACCGGAACGGGTACTACTACCTGACATCGGCGCAAGGCGGCACGTCCGGTCCGCCGACGAGCCATATGGTCGTATCGGCGAGATCGCGGTTCCCGTGGGGGCCGTTCGAAAATTCGCCCTACAATCCGATCGTTCGAACGAGCAGCAAGGAAGAGCGATGGTGCTCGCGCGGACACGGAACGTTGATCGATACGCCGGACGGCGATTGGTGGATCGTCTATCATGCCTACGAGAAAGATTACTATACCCTGGGCAGGCAGACGCTGCTCGAGCCGATCGAATGGACGGAGGACGGCTGGTTCCGCGTGCCGGCATCCGTATCGGTAGACAGGCCGCTTTCGATGCCGAAGGGCCCTAAGCTGCCGCATGGCCTGCCGCAGTCGGATGATTTCCGCGCGAAGGAATTGGGGCTGCAGTGGAGCTTCTATAAGCAGCATGATCCCGGCCGCTATGCCTTGAACGGAGATGGGCTTGTCATGCGAGGCGCGTCGGGCGTGAACCCGCTCGTCTACATGCCTGAGGACCGCAGCTACGAGATCACGGTCGAAATATCGATCGGCGAGGCGAGCGAAGGGAGACTGCTGCTGTTCTACAATGATCGGTCCTATTCGGGGATGGGGCTGTCGAAGCAGGGCGTGTACGGCATCCTGCGCGGTTGGAACTGCCCGCCGATTCCTTACGAGCATGCCAGCGTATACATGCGGCTAAGAAGCGTTCGGCATGAAGTCATCTTCCACTACAGCCCGGACGGCGAGAACTGGACGAAACTTCCGCATTCCTACGAAGCTTCCGGTTTTCACCACAATGCATTGGGCGGGTTCCTTGCGCTGCGGATCGGCTTGGACGCATCGGGAGACGGGGAGGTCAAATTTCGCAATTGGACGTATAAGAGAATCTGAACGCTCAGCTTCCTTGACGGGCTAAGAAACGCAGGATCCTGTCTGTCTGATTAAGGATAAGATGGCCCGTCTGAGGCAGCATCTCGACCGTGGCCAGCGGCGCACAGCGCTGAAGCCGCTTCATGCTCTGCTTAGCCGGGATTAATTGATCTTGGTCGCCGAAGAGCATCAACACGGGCATCGTCAATCGTTGAAGGGATTGATCGCTGAATAACGGCAATTTTGCCCTTCGCGGTTTGAAATGCTTGAACGTAAGCGAAGCCAGAGCAAGATTCCCAGGTGATCGGGAGGACGATGTCGCGGACGCGCCGCCGCCCACTAATTTGAGCGTTTGCAGCTGTCCCCATTTGCCAAGGAGCGAGAAGAAAACCGCTTTCCATACGAAGCTGGCTTTTGCCTGCGCTAGGCCTCCGGGACAGAGCAGCACCAAGCGATCGACCTTGTCCGGACAATCGGCAGCGAAGCTTAAGGCCATCCAGCCTCCTAACGACATCGCCACCATGGAGCAGGTGCTTAGTCCAAGCGCCTGCATCACTTCATTCAGCCATTGCGGATATGCACCGCTCTGGTAGCTTGGTCGGGATGCCTCCGATAATCCTGCCTCTCCGATCATGTCGATGGCATAGACACGATAGTGCTTAGACAGCGCAGCGACATCGCTGAACCAGACGTGAGAGTTCGATGCGCTGCCGTGCAATAGTATTAACGGCGGTTTGCCGCTGTCTCCGGATTCAATGATGAAGGTGCGTCCGAAGCTTGTATCGACCACGTATTGGCGATTGTCCACGGGCCAGTTCTCGAGTATGGCGCGATATTGTTCGAGTACTTCTCGTCGGCCTTCCTCCGACTTGTAAATCGCTGTCATGAGCATCCACCTTCCTTTCCATAATGTTATCATTGTCATATGTTATAAGTAACATATGACATATCGTTTGTCAATTGACGAGCGCGATGATTCGCATTGCACAGAGCCCGACGGCGATAGCAGCCGGTCGGGCTTTGGCATGTGCGGTTGCAAGCGTGTATGATAGAACTGATAGAACACAGCAGCACAACGACGATGAAGGAGTGGAATAGTCGCATGGGTCAACTCGAAGAAGTGTTTATCGTACATGTGGCCATTGAGCAGGCCATCGATCTGAAGAACGAGCAGGGCGATTCCGTCGTGATGATTACGTTCAAGGGCCATGTCGACGGCAAGTATTTCACGGGACAAGTACTGGAAGGGGGAGTCGATACGCAAGTGATCGGACAAGGCGGCGGACACACTCTATCGGCCAGGTATATGTTAGAAGGCGTCGATCATGCAGGCGAGAGCTGCAAAATCTATGTCGAGAACAACGGAGATGCGAGGAGTCATCGGGAAGGCGTTTTGTTTCGCACACACCCCCGTATCCTAACGAACAGTAAGGCATTATCTTTTCTTCATGAAGATGTCCTGGTCGGGGAAGGGCGTCCGACGGAAGCGGGAGTCGATATTGCAATCTACAGATGGGTATAGCGTTACCGTTGTTGCCCGAACGAGAGGCCGTGGCGAACCATGGCCTCTTACTTATGTGGAGATGTCACGTTTCGCGGACGGTAGGATGCGCAAGGCGAACAGGTTCACGCCGCGTCCGCCTCTGGCGCGCATTGTTCCGGATCAGGGCAAAGATGATGAGCATCGTCCCGAAAAACTCATAGATGCTGATGGCATAACCTTGGAGAGCCATTAACAGGAAAGTCGTGATCGGAACGAAATTGATAAATAAGAGGCCGTTAACCGGCGTCAGCAATTTGATCCCGGCATTCCAGCAGAGCAGAGCAGCCAGCCCCGGCAATAGAATCATGAAGGATAACTCGTACCGGATGGAGACGATCGTGTGCATGATCGGGACGGGAACGAAATGAAAGCCCGATGCCAGCGTCACGATGACGAAGTTGACTGCGCTCCCCAGCAAGCAGGTGAACGTGGAATATCGCAAGATCGACCAGTCTTCGAACCGGCTGCCCCCGATCGAATAGATCACCCAGCCGATGACGCCTGCCAATATGAATAGGACGGGAACCAGCGAGCGTCCCGCCGTGATGAATACGGCAAGATTCCCGTTGCTGATCACGAGCGCGGCGCCGGCTAACGCGATGCCTACGCTCGTGAGCGTGAAGGCATCCGGCGCTTCTCGCGTCGCGAGCCACAAGACAAGGATCGTGAGCATGGGCATCAGCACCTCCATAATGGAGGCCGTGACGATTCCTGCTTCGCCAAGCTGCTGCTGCCCTAGGAATACGCCCATGTTATAGACCGTAAATCCCATCGTCCCCAGGAACAGCAAGGATTTCCCCTTACCCTCCAAGCGAAACGACGCGCGGCCCTCCTTCAACGCCAGCAGCACGGTTAGAATGGCTGCAACGGCGAGATAGCGGATCAATGAGAAGAAGAGCGGATCCATGACCAGCAAGATTCGGTGCGCTACGGGAAACATCGCCCCCCACGATGCGCTTGCGACAAGGCACAGGATGGAGCCGATCAAGAGTTGTTTTCGATGCATAAGCTGTCTCTCTCCTATTATGTATTCGTCATTGGATGGATGTACTTCATTATAGGAACAGGACTTCGATCAAGTAAAATGATTTAAAATTGCCTTATTCATCATTAATAATGATAATATAGACGTTATGAAGATTGGCGGAGAGCAGAGGCGAATGCGCTGTGGAATTGAATGATTTGAGAATTTTTGAGAAGGTTGCCGAGCATGGCAGCGTCAGTAAGGCGGCATTGGAGCTCAATTACGTGCAATCCAACGTTACCGCAAGAATCAAGCTGCTGGAAAATGAGCTGCAGACGGAGCTCTTCTATCGCCATAAACGAGGCATGATTCTGAATCCCGAAGGCAAGCGCCTTCTGGAGCATTCGAGGGGAATCTTGGCGCGGGTGGAGGAGATGATGCAGCGCTTCCGAGATAAGGAGAGGCCAACCGGCGTACTGGAAATCGGTATCGTAGAGACAGTGAATGCATTGCCAGGAATTCTAGCCGCCTACTACGGCAAATATCCCGATGTCGAGCTGTCGTTGACTGCCGGCGTTACGGAACATTTGCTGCAGCAAGTGATCGAGATGAAGCTGGATGGCGCATTCGTTACGGGGCCGATCCGGCATCCGCTCATCGACCAGGTCGAGGTGATCCAAGAGAAGCTCGTGCTGGTCACCAAGGATGACAGCTTTTCGCTTGATGAGCTCACAACGAGGCCGCTGCTGCTATACAACAAGGGCTGCGGTTATCGGGAAAGACTGGAGAGCTGGATGAAAGCCGAGGGGATTGCGCCCAAGCAGGTTATGGAGTTCGGTACGTTCGGCACGATTATCGGAAGCGTAGCCGCAGGAATCGGAATCACGATCATCCCGGAATCGACCGTCTCCGATCTGGCGGCCAAAGGCACCGTGTTTTGCCATGGCGTGCCGGAGCCCTTTCACCAGATCACGACGATTTTCATTCGAAGACGGGACGCCTACCTTTCGAACACGCTGCGATGCTTCATCGATGAATTATCGCATCCGAGACAGTAGTCATCCGGGCCGCATAACTCGCCGTATGTCCCGCTATTCGAAATATGCTAGAATATGTGGTATCATTTAACAAATTAGTAGATAGATAGGGAATGGGAGGAGAAATAGCAACATGATACGTAAAGTGATACGCCGCTTCGCATTGCCGCTGGCTCTAACGGCAGCATTGTTGGCCGGAGGATGTTCGTCCGGCAACGGAAAGGACGGAGCCGAGGATACGCCCGTCACCTTGAAGGTCGTCTATTACGATGAACGTTCGTTCTATCAGCAATATGGAATGCTCTTCTACGCGCTTCATCCGAATGTCGAATTCGAGGTCGTCTCGACGCAGAGCATCCGGCCTGAGCCCGGCGAGGATTACCGTGAACTGATGAATGCTTTCATCGAAGAAGAGAAGCCGGACATCCTCATGATCGACGCCAGCCAATACGAGCAGATGGCCGGGGACGGCAAGCTGGTCGAGCTCGATACGCGCATTGCCCAAGAGGCATTCGATGTAGAAGGACTGCTGCCGGGAATGGTGGATTACTTGCGGGACAAGGCAGGAGGCAAGCTGTACGGCCTGACGCCGGAGTTCTACAGCCAAGCGATATACTACAACAAGGATCTGTTCGATCAATACGGCGTTCCGGTTCCGGAGGATCGGATGAGTTGGGATCAGCTGCTCCAGCTTGCGGCGAGATTCCCGACCGACGGGGAGGGAGAGAACCGTGTCTATGGATTGAAGATGGGCTATCAGACCAGCCTGTTCCAGATGGCGAACGGCATCGGAGCTTCGCAAGGGCTTAGCTTCGTGAACCCGGCGAACAAGCAGGTGACCATCAATACCGATTCGTGGAAAAAGGTGTTCGAGACCGCGCATGCCGCGCTGGAGTCCGGTGCCCTCTATGCGGAGGATCCTTTTCAAGCGCGCAACGGCACGTCCTATGAGGAGTACATCTTCGGAGATCCGTTCATCAGCGGGAAGGTCGCGATGGTCATCGAAGGCACGTACTTGATGAACCAGATTCGTGAGGCAGCCAATTATGCCGGCGATAAGCAGAAGCCCATCAGCAATTGGGATCTCGTCACGATGCCGGTAGATCCGCAGCGGCCGGATGAATCGACGAACGTCAACTTCTATAATATTTTCGCCATTAATGCGGCATCGCAGAATATCGACGCAGCATGGGAATTCATCGCATACATTCATAGCGACGAGTATGCGCGCGTCACGTCCAAGACGGATAGCGGCAGGATGCCGATCCGTACGAAGTACATCAAGGACGAGGAAGGGCATCGCCTAGAGGCGTTCTACGCGCTCAAGCCGAGCCAGATCGATCTGTACAGAGGTTTCGAGAATCTGCCGAGCGACTTCTTCATGAAGTTCGACGGCATGGCGAACACGGAGCTGGAAGCCGTGACGCAAGGCGCCAAATCGATTTCCGAGGCGCTCGACAGCCTGCAGACAAACGCGCAGGCGATGCTGGATCAAGCCGTGCAGGCGGCAGGTGCGGCAGAACCGGCAGAGCCGACGGAAGCGAGCGGCGAAGTTTCCGGCGGCACGGTAATAATCGAAAGAGCGGAGTAAGGAGATAACCCAGCAACAGTATGGGGCGTTACGGAGTGCCGATTTGTCAGGTGCGCTCATCTCGATGGAGAAGCTGCGCTGAGAGCACCTATACCAGATTAGTGTAAAATAGTGCAACTAATTTTAGGCAAACTCTCAGTATGGTTCATTTAGTGCACAATACTACAACTATTAATCGGGCTTATACGGTTTTCGCGGAATGGACCGGAATTAATGGTATGAAATGCATCTATGCTCTCGATAATCGGATTATCGGGAGTAATAGATGCATTTTTTTACGCTATTTTGTAGTCTGGGGAGCAGAAGGGTATCCGGCTGCATAGCGGACCAATTGCAGGTAATTGCTGTATCGTGTCAAATATAGAGAAGTAAAGATCATCAATAAAGGACGGATATCATGACTCTGCAGCAACTGAAATACATCCTGACGATCGTGCGGAGCGGGTCGATCAGCGAGGCGGCCAAGCAGCTCTACATCTCCCAGCCCAGCCTGTCCAGCGCGGTGCGGGAGATCGAACAGGAATTCGGCATCGAGATTTTCTATCGCTCCGCCAAGGGGATCGCGCTGACGAACGAAGGCGCCGAATTCCTCTCTTATGCCAGACAAGTGGTGGAGCAAGCGGAGCTGCTGGAGCAGCGGTATACGGATAAGAAGCCTGCCAAGAAGCTGTGCTCGATCTCGACGCAGCATTATGCGTTCGCCGTCCAGGCGTTCGTGTCGCTGCTGAAGGAATTGGACGAGAACGAGTATGAATGCACGCTCCGCGAGACGAGAACCTACGAAATTATCGAAGACGTGCATAATCTGCGCAGCGAGATCGGCATCCTCTACACGAGCAGCTTCAACGAGAAGGTGATCGCCAAGCTGCTCAAGGACAAGGAATTGACGTTCCATCCGTTATTCGAGGCAGAGCCGCATGTGTTCATCAGTACGGACCATCCTCTCGCGGCCAGCTCGATCATCGAGATCGAGGAGCTGGACGAATACCCGTGCCTGACGTTCGAGCAAGGGGAGTACAATTCCTTCTATTACGCGGAGGAGATTCTCAGTACGCGAACATACCGGAAGAAGATTGCGGTGAGCGACAGAGCGACGCTGTTCAATTTATTGATCGGCTTGAACGGGTATACGATCAGTTCGGGGGTCATTAACCCGGACTTGAACGGCGAGCAGATTACGGCTGTCCGCCTCCGCACCGGCGAGCGGATGCTGATCGGCTATATCGTGAACGCGAAGGCGAATCCGAGCCTCCTGGCCGCGAACTATATCGGCAAGCTGAAGGCGGTCATCTCGGATGCCGGCTATCGCGTCATGCAGCAAG
>JAEZCJ010000061.1 GCA_023433615.1 Bacillota bacterium
GGACAGCCCCTCTGCCTAGTAGTACCTTTAAATCTCAACCATCCAACCGAACGGATCGGCAAGCGTCCCCTTCTGGATGCCGGTCAGCGTGTCGTACAGCTTCTGCGACAGCTCGCCGGTCTTCCCGTCGTTGATGATGAGCTTGTCGCCTTTCCAGTTCAACTCGCCGACCGGGGAGATGACGGCTGCCGTACCCGTGCCGAACGCTTCCTCCAGCGTGCCGTTCCGGCCTGCTTCGTACAGTTCTTCGATCGAGATCGTGCGCTCCTCGACAGGGACGTCCCAAGACTTCAAGAGCTGGATGATCGAGCTGCGGGTAATGCCGTCCAAGATGCTGCCGTTCAGCGCAGGAGTATGCACGACGCCATCGATCTTGAAGAAGACGTTCATGCTGCCGACTTCTTCGATATAGCGGCGATGCACGCCGTCCAGCCACAGCACCTGCGTATAACCCAATTCTTTGGCGCCTTCTTGCGCTTTTAGACCGGCGGCATAGTTGCCGGCCGTCTTCGCTTCGCCGACGCCGCCCGTTACCGCGCGAACGTAATGCGATTCGACGAATATTTTGACCGGATTAACGCCCTCGGGATAATACGCGCCGACCGGAGACAAGATGATCATGAACAGGTACTGCTTGGAAGGCGATACGCCGAGCGCCGGCTCCGTCGCAATGACGAACGGGCGGATGTAGAGGGAAGTACCCTCTTCCTTCGGGATCCATTCCTGATCGACCGCGACCAATTGCTTCAGTGCCTCGACAGCCAGCTCGCCGTCGATCGGCGGCACGCTGAGCCGATCGTTGGAACGATTCATGCGCGCGAAGTTCCGGTCCGGACGGAACAAGAGGATGCGGCCGTCTTCCGTGCGATAAGCCTTAAGTCCTTCGAAGATCGTCTGGCCGTAGTGGAATACCTTCGCGGCCGGATCCAGCATGATCGGCTGGTAAGGCACGATGCGCGGCTGGTGCCAGCCATGACCCTCATCATAGTTCATGATGAACATATGATCGGTATAATGCACGCCGAAGCCGAGCTTGTCCGGATCCGGCTGTTGCTTCTTCGCGGTGCTGCGTTCGATGGCAATGCCTAGTGATTGTGCTAGACTCATTCCGATATCTCTCCTCATCCGTTCGTAATCGCTTTCTTATTTGAATAGTACCACTAATTTCGCTATATTAAAAATATCTAGTTGATTGATTCTTCATACCTTATAGGTATAGTCGAGGTGCGGATCGTATGGATATGCGACAGTTGAAATATTTCCTCGCGATAGCGCAGGAAGGCCAGATCACGCGCGCGGCCAAGCTGCTCAACATGGAGCAGCCGCCGCTCAGCCGCCAGCTGAAGCAGATGGAAGAGGAGCTGGGCGTGAAGCTGTTCGACCGCAGCAACATGCGGCTCAAGCTGACCTCGGCCGGCGAGCTGCTGCGGGACAAGGCGGAAGCGCTGCTCCTGCAGTTCGACGAGACGATGCGGGAGATCAAGGAGATGGAGGAGAACGTCCGCGGCGTGCTGTCGATCGGAGCGGTCGTCTCCTGCATCTCGCTTCTGCCGAAGCCGATTCGGCACTTCAGGGAGAAGTATCCTCAAGTGACCTACAAAATATCCGAAGGCGACCATCATTATTTGGGCGAGCAATTGGAGAAGCGGGCGATCGAGCTCGTCGTCGCGCGTCTGCCGTTCGAAGCGCAGACCGAGCGGCATTATGAGGTGCTGCCGCTTCCATCCGACCCTTACGTCACGGTCATACCCGGTTCTTGGACGGCCTATGCCGGCGCCAGATCGATCAGCATGAAGGAACTGGCCAGCTTCCCGTTGTTGACGCTGAAGACGGATTACACGACGAGGATGCACGAGCAAGTCGTGAGCGAATGCAGGCGGCACGGCTTCGAACCCGATATTATATGCGAATGCTCCAGCGTGGCGATCATCATGTCGCTCGTCGCCGCTGGGATCGGCGCTACGGTGTTCCCGAAATCCGTCATGTCCTCGTTCCCGTCGGACGTCGTGCGCACGCTGGAAATCAAGGATGCGGATTTTCAGTCGGATGTGGGCATTCTGTGGCTGAAGGATCGTTATCTATCGAAAAGCGCGCGGCATTTCATCGAGCAATACCAGCAATGATCCGTAGTTCGTAAATATTCTTTGACAGGAATATTCCTGTTATGGTATATTCTAAATGCGAGCAAGAATGGTCAGCCAAAGAAAGGGCTTGAGGTGAGCGGATATGGAGATCACAATCTTCAACGCGCTGTCCGAACCGAACCGCATGCGGATCGTGGATCTGCTGCTCGATGGTCCGCTGACGGTCGGCGAGATCGCCGATCGATTGGGACTCCGACAGCCTCAAGCCTCGAAGCATCTGCGAATTTTGCTTGAGGCTGGACTAGTGGAAGTGCATGCGGCTGCGAATCGCAGGCATTACAAGCTGCGCACGGAGCCTTTTCAAGCGCTGGACGCTTGGCTGGAGGCGTACCGAGACGTATTGGAGGAGCGGTTCGACCAGTTGGAGCAGTACTTGAAGAAAATGCGTGCAAGGGAAGAAGGCAGGACGGAATAATCGATTCTATTATTGGGGGAATGCGTGATGGCGAATCCGATGTTGGTCAAGGTAGAGGGGAATGTTCTGACGCTGCAGCGCGTATTCGACGCGCCGCGCGAGCTCGTATTCAAGGCGTTCACGCAGGCCGAGCACCTGAAGCACTGGTGGGGGCCGCGCGGCTGGGAAATTACGGTGTGCGAGGTCGATTTTCGCCCTGGCGGGAAGTGGCATTACTGCTTCAAGTGCATGGATAAGGACCAAGGGGACTTCTACGGCATGGAATCTTGGGGGTTGGCGGTCTATGGCGACATCGATGAGCCGGACACGTATGAATACACGGACTACTTCTCCGATGCGGAAGGTACGCTGAACGAAGCAATGCCTGCGGCCAAGTCTACGATGCGCTTCAAGGATCACGGAGACGGCAAGACGAAGCTGGTCTGCCATGCCACCTATGAGTCGGAGGACGCGCTGCAGCAGGTCATTGCCATGGGGATGGAGCAGGGGATTAAGGAGACTTGGGATCGCCTCGGCGAGCACTTGGCGTCGCTGCAATAGATTATCGAGAAGAGGAGGGGCCATGGGCACCTCCTCATTGCCATATTGCGTAAGAAGGATGGGACGTACAGGGTGAAGACATTGCTCGTGACCGGCTATCGGGCGCATGAACTGAATATTTTCGACCAGAAGCACAAGGGGATTCCGTACATACGGAAGGCGATCGCCGAGAAAATCATTCCGCTGGCCGACGACGGGCTGGAGTGGGTGATCACGCCGGGCCAGTACGGAATCGACCTGTGGGCATGCGAGACCGTCATTGCGTTGAAGGCGCAGTACCCGGAACTGAAGCTGTCGATCGTGACGGCCTTCCAGAATCCCGAGGTGAAGTGGAAGGAAGACAAGCAGACGTATTACCGGAGCATCCTTCAGGGCGTCGACTACTACGGGACCGTCAGCAAGCAGCCGTATGCCGGACCTTGGCAATTCCAGGCGAGAGACGAGCTGCTGCTGAAGAAGAGCGACGGCATTCTGCTGTTCTATGACGAAGAGGTCGCCGAGGGCAGTCCCAAGTACATGAACGAGAAGGCGTTGAAGAAGCACCGCGAGGAAGGCTACGCGTATCGGGTGATCCGGCCGGAAGACGTCGAGCGGATCGCCGAAGAAGAACGGATGGACACGTATGAGTAGCCGCAATCTATAGCAAGCTATTCGATGTAGTCACCATTCACGCATCTTCTTAAGGAGGCGATACGCGATGAGTCATCAGAAACGCCGACAGGAAGCCGCATGGAAATCACGCAAGCAGCAACCGCATCCGCACGGCAAGATCAAGTCGCTGCAAGAGCTGTCCCACGAGTACGATGCGGGTCGAACTACACAGTAAGGAAGCGGGCTGCCGAGTCGATCGGCAGCCTGTTTATGTTGGCGCTGCCGGTTAAGAAAATATCAAATTCCGCTACTTCCCTCGTTGTGAACGCGCGTGTATGATGAGGTGGGCGCGGACTGCGCTCCTGCAATCGCGATTGCGGATTCATGATCAAGGAGGCGCTTCATGGCGCGAATATCGATTTATATGTTCACCATGTTCTCCACGTTCAGCGTCATGGTGTTCTTCCTTCCGCTGTATCTTACCCATCAGGGATTGGACTCCGCCCAGATCGGCACGGTGATCGGCTGGGGCTCGTTCATCAGCATGATCGCCCAGCCGTTCTGGGGTGTCGTCAGCGACCGCATGAAGACGATCAAGCGGGTGCTGATCGTCATCATCCTCGGCAGCCTGCTGCTGAGCACCGGCATGTTCGCGGCCGAGACCGTGATGCTGATCGGCCTCTTGTATGTCGCCTTCATGTTCTTCTACGGCGCTGCCGCATCGATATCGGAGACGCTCTGCGTAGCGCTTGCCGCCGAACGCGGCTTGGAATTCGGCAAGCTCAGGCTGTGGGGCGAGTTCGGCGTCGGTTTCTCGGCCGTCGGTCTCGGACTGCTCGTTACGCGTACGGGAATCGGGAGTATCGGCACGATTTTCGCGGCAGCGATCGTGGTCGCGCTTGTGGCCGCTCTGATGCTTCGCGATGCGAAGGCAACGCCTGATCCGGTCAATCTGGCGGCCTTCGGGCGCATGTTCCGGCAGCCGAAGCTGCTCTGGTTTCTCGTGCTCGTCCTCATGATCGCGATTCCGCACCGGATGAACGACAGCATGCTGGCGATCCATCTCGAGCGGATCGGCGGGTCGGAGGCGCAGCTGGGCCTCGCATGGTCGATCGCCGCGTTCTGCAACATTCCGCTCATGCTCTATGCAGGCCGCTTCATCCGACGATTCAGCGAGCTAGGCATCTTCATCGCCGCAGCGGCGATCTATATCGTTCGCTGGGCCGTCGTCAGCCAAGCCGCAAGTCCGGAGATGCTGGTCGCGGTGCAGGTGCTGCAGGGCATCACGTTCCCTCTCTTCCTGGTCTCGTCCGTTCAATACATTCAGAAGCTGGTGCCGGTCGAGCTGCGCGCGACGGGTATGGCCACGTTCGCGGTGACGTTCATCGGCTTCGGCGGCTTGCTAGGGAGCAGCATCGGCGGATCGCTTATGGAGCAGCACGGCCCGGAGACGACCTACGGCGCGAGCGCGGTCATGGTAGCGGTCTGCGCCGCGGCCGCCGCGGCAACTTACTTCAGGGGTCGCAAGAGAGGCGAGCTGCCGCAGGCATCGTAAGGAACGCGGCATGCGAGCAACACGATTCCGCAGGAGCAGGGGCTGCTTGGGTTGGGGCTGGGCCGGATGGGGGAATCGGCGCGATAATTCGCACTCGATCGCGGAGAATAGGGCAATATGTTTGAATGAACAGGCGAGACGAGGTCATCCGTTCGAATAGCATAATTTTCTACAACTATTTCGAAAGAAATGAGGCTATTGCGAGGAATATGTTCAAAACCTGCATCTATTTCAGGATGAAATGCCGCTATAGCCTAATAGTCTTAGAAATAGATGCACTTTTTTACACTATCCGGGCTTGACCCCTGATTTGGTACGAAATAGTTGTATTTTTTGACTTTATTGCCGCGCGCAGGGGCAATCGTTACCTTGCCCCTGCTCGAAGGCACCATCGAAGCAGCAGCATATCCATCACAGCACCAATCATAGTAGCATATCCACCGCAGCACAGTCGATCGCAGCGCAAACCATAAGGAGCACCAACCATAATAGCACCAATCACCGCAGCACCACCCGCCGCAGCACCACCGACCGAAGCATCACCCGCCGCAGCACCACCGACCGAAGCACCACCCGCCGCAGCACCAATCACCGCAGCACCAACCATAGTAGCACCAATCACCCGCTTACCGACTGGGGAGCTTCTCACCAAACTTAGATAGTCCGATCTCGCGAGCGGTGCGTCGATGCCGCATGGGGAGCGGGCTAACAGGAACAACCTTGCGAATGCAACGCTTACTTCGGTGGCAGCGGCAGGAGCAGACGCGAGAACATGCCGTTCGCCGAGCCGAGGTAGAGACTTCCGTCCGGCGCTTGTACGGCGAGATGGCTGCGCATGTATTCGCCGTGCGTCTCTGGATAGCCGATGGCTGCGTCCTGCAGGCGATAGAGCGCGCGGCCGTCTTGCGGATCAAGCGCGATAACGTCGGGCCCAGCCATGACGAGCAGCGGACCGCCCTGCGGAGCGAGCAGCATGCTTGGCGCTTGCACATCTGCAGAGGTAATGCCGGTGCCGATAGTCTGCCATTGGATACGGCCCGTCTGTCGGTCGATCGCGGTCGGCAGCCCGTTGTAGGTCGCATACAGCGTGCCGTCATGCGAGAATACACCGCCGAAGGCGCGGCCGGGCAGCGTCCACAGCACC
>JAEZCJ010000108.1 GCA_023433615.1 Bacillota bacterium
ATGCGTGTTCTTAGAATGGAAGCCCCATCTCGAAAACCGTCCAATAGGTGAACCCCAAAAACGAAAGGATCATATATCCCCAGAACATAAGTATGTAGGTGCGTTCGGAGAAGTTTAAGTATCCCAACAGGACGAACACGGCGGTTTGGAAGAAGAACAGTAATGACATCTCGATCATGTGTCCCGCGAATGCCATCAATGCGATTACCAACGTCCAAAAGCCGAGTACCCGAAACATACGTGCCATGAATCCATCCCCCTCTCGCAGCCATTGCTCCATTTTTCTACAGACCATTATAACGTTACGGCTTGCCCGATGTAAACCTGAATACGTGACGAAATGGCAAACTTTTTGACGTTCTCCCGTCTATATCGTTCAGTATGCCCGATATCGCCCGCTAGGATGTATGAGCCTTGCGAAAAATGGATATACATTTTAGTATCCGATAGATTCTATGAACTCTACCAAGAGCATAGTGATAAAGTAAGCGCCTAACATGTTAGGAGGTAATGAATGGCATGACAGCAGTCAGACAAGATGCGTGGAGCCCAGACGACGATCTGATCCTCGCCGAAGTGACGCTTAGGCATATCCGCGAAGGCAGCACCCAATTGGCGGCATTCGAAGAAGTGGGCGAACGGATCGGACGGACATCCGCTGCCTGCGGATTCCGTTGGAACAGCTGCGTACGCAAACGGTATGAGGAAGCGATTCAACTGGCGAAGCAGCAGCGTCAAAAAAGGAATTATATCAAGAAATCGAGCGCAACGTCGCAAGTATCTTCGATCGTATTGGATAGCGAGGATCGGACGTTCCGCGGCGAAATCGTCGGCGAGGAAGCCTTGTCGATGGATGCGGTCATCCGATTCTTGCGCCAATGGCGCAATGCTTATCAGGAAGTCAGCCGTCAGGTGAAAGCGCTCGAGAAGGAACTGAAAGAGAAGGACGAGGAGATGTTCGACCTTCGCGTCGAGAACGAGCGGCTGTCGCGTGAAGTGAATAGCGCGCAGACCGATTACAGGGCAGTTAACGACGACTACAAGACGCTGATTCAGATTATGGATCGCGCACGCCGGCTGGCCGTGCTGGATGAGGAAGAAGAAGCTAAGCCGCGTTTCAAGATGGACGCGAACGGCAATTTGGAACGAATCGAATAATGTCCCGGACAGGGAAGGCAGAAGGCATGCAGCGTTCGATCGTGAACGTGGCATGTCTTTTTTCGGCTTGCCGGCGGCAATGGGTCTAGCCTATGCATCCGTGCATGATACAATAAGAGGAAAAGAGGATGGCGATAGGAGGCGTGGGAGCCGTGCTGGACATCATTGGCGGAGGCGCGATCGGGCTGTCGATAGCGGCCAGGCTGGCCTTGAGCGGGACAAGCGTGCGCGTGTGGACAAGAACGAGACAGCAGGCCGAACGAATCCGGCGCGAAGGCATCGCGTACGACACCGTGGAAGAACCGCTGCAGCATGCTGTCGCGAGCGTCGATGCCCGGCATACAGAAGGGATACAGGATGAAGCGGATCTACTGGTGAATCCGGCGCGCTGGGTCCTGCTCGCGGTCAAGCAGACGGATGCGGCCGCTGCTGGCACGATCGCATGCATTCGGAAGATAGCGGACAGGGGAACATCCGTTATCTGCCTGCAGAACGGAATCGGTCACATGGAGAAGCTGCGGAGCGCATGCCCGGGCATCGCTTTCCTGGAAGGCGTCACGACGGAAGGCGCGCTGCGGCTGGACGAGCGTTCCGTCAGGCTAACCGGATCCGGCCAGCTCTGGCTGGCAGAGGATGAGGGGGACGCGCACGGCCCGGAGCGGCAAAAAATGTTGTTGGAATTGCTGCATAAAGCAGGAATAAAGTCCTTGGTGTCGAAAACCATCAAGGACCAGGTGTATGCGAAGCTGCTGGTCAACGCGGTTATTAATCCGCTGACAGCGCTATTCGGCGTGAAGAACGGTGAACTGCCGCAGGACGGAACCCGCTATCGGCTCATGCGCGGGCTCTACGAGGAATCGATCCGCGTGCTGAGCGCGGATGCCGATTATTCCCCGGCCGGCGGCGAATGGGAACGAATTCTGGACGTATGCAGGCTGACTGCTGCGAACACCTCATCGATGCTGGCTGACATACGGGCCGGAAGGCCGACGGAGATTGCGGCTATCAACGGCGGAATCGTCCGATTGGCGCAGCGGTACGAGATCAGTGCGCCGATGAACGAGGCCGCTGTCGCTTGGATAACGGCGCTTGAAGCGTACGGGACGGAGAGGGGCGGGTAGAAGTGGGAGCGATCTGGGAGCTGTTCAAACAGCTGTATGCGTATATGGCGGTTGTGCCGATCGTACCGTTCTTGCTTGTGTATTTCGCCAGCTTGGCCTATTCCCGCGACAAGAAAAGAGCCATTCGATTGGCGATGGATATTACGACCGCGCTGCTCATCGGGATCGTCGCGGCATTGTTCAATGAGGTATTCGGCAGTTCGTTCGGCTTCTTCGCGATCGTCCTGATCCTGCTGCTGGGAGCGGGGCTGCTGGGGAATCTGCAGTACCGTTCGAAGGGCGAGGTCAACGTGAAGCGGCTTGCAAGGGCCGTGTGGCGGATCGGATTCTTCATTATGGGTTTCTTCTACCTGCTGCTGATGGCGATCGGCGTCGGACAATCGTTCTGGCAAGCCTAAGAGAGTGCATTCCGAACCTCCCGAGGGAGGTTTTTTTTGACGGCAATGATCGGTACTTGTTACAATCAAGTTACGGACGTATAAGGAGGGATGGCTGCAACATGTTAGTGGAAAGAATCGATCTGCCGCAGAGCCACCCTGTGACAGAAGCATACATGAATCAGTCGGATCCGGGTGTGGCTGAACTGTTCGGCAGTCATCCGGTTGATGCGGAGGCATGGCGGGAACGCATGGCATGGCTGGACGATAGCGCCGAACAGCGCGCAGATCGGAAACAGACAGCCGGCGTGCTGCGTAATTATAATGAACGTCTGGGCTTGACCCCTGCCATTGAGGCGAACCTGTCCGCGCTGGAGCAAGGCGCTTCGGTCATCGTGGGCGGTCAGCAAGCAGGGCTATTCACGGGTCCTGTCATGGTGATACATAAAGCAATCTCCATTATACAAGCTGCCCGCTGGGCAGAGGAAGCAACAGGCAAACGGGTAGTTCCGGTGTTCTGGATTGCCGGCGAGGACCACGACTGGGCAGAAGCGAACCATGCCGTTATCGTGCGCGGCGATGGCGGCCTGCACAAGATCGCAGTCGAGCGGGAGGAGTACCCGCGGACATCCGTGAGCCGCACGAAGTTGACTCCCGGCATCTGGCAGGCTGCGCTTCAAGAGCTGGCGGAGACGCTGCCGGATTCCGCTCATAAGGCAGCGCTGCTAGACGAACTGGAGGCGGCGATTCGGCGCTCCGACACGTTGTCCGGCCAATTCGCGGCCATGCTTGCATGCTTGTTCGCCGAAGAGGGCCTCGTCCTGATGGATGCGGACGATCCGAATTTGCGCCGCATTGAGGGGCCGATGTTCGCCCGTTTGATCGAATCCGGCCAGCAGTTGGAGGAAGCCTATCGGGAGAATGGCGCCCGCCTGGAAGCGTTGGGTTATCCGCTTCAGGTCGAGAGCCAGCCGGATTGCGCCAATCTATTCGTGTTCCGAGATGAGCGGCTGCAGCCGGGCGCGGGTCGATTAGCAGGTGAACGCGTGCTCATGTATCGGCGGGATGGTCGGTACGAAGACCGCAAGGGCACGCTGATCGTCGAGCGCGATAAGCTGCTGCAGCTTGCGGCAGAGACTCCCGAGCTGCTCAGCAATAACGTGCTGACGCGGCCGCTCATGCAGGATTATGTGCTGCCTGTATTGGCGACGGTGCTCGGTCCAGGGGAGATAGCGTATTGGGCGCAGACTTCGTATGCCTTCCGTGCGCTCGCTATGCGCATGCCGATCGTCTTGCCGCGCATGTCCTTCACGATGCTGGACGAGCCGCTCAAGAAGCGGATGGCAGCGTTCGATCTGACGCTGGACGACGTGAAGAGCCGCTTAGACGAACGGAAGGCGGCGTGGCTCGCGCAGCAGGGCGCAACCGATCTGGATGCGCGCTTTGAGGCGGCGGAACAAGGCTTCGCGGCGTTGTATCAGCCGCTGCTGGACGAACTGGCCGAACGGGACGGAGGGCTCGGGGCGTTGGGTCAGCGCAATCGTGAGCGCATTATCGAGCAGATTCGCTATCTGCAGCGCAAAACCCATGAAGCGCATCAGCTTCGCCATGAGGCCGATCTTCGCCTGTTCGACTACATCGCGGCCTGGCTGCAGCCGGACGGCAAGCCGCAGGAGCGGGTCATCAGCTGGGTATCGTTATGGAACCGCCACGGACGGCATTGGCTGGACAACTTGATGGCGATACCCTATGATCGACTAGGCGGTCACTATCTGGTCCACTTGTAGGGACCGGTTGTGATCGCGAAGCTATCTCGAGGGCATATTCGACGTCGAATCTTGAACGCTGGCGCAATTTCCGGTGCTCACGTAGGTCTGCCTACAGCATATGCTTCCGATGTGCGTTTCCTACGGAAACGCTGGAGCTCCGCTCCTCAATTGCTACCATCGTCTAACCTAAGCGTATGCTTCCGATGTGCGTTTCCTTCGGAAACGCTTGAGGCGTTGACAACCGGTCTTTTTAAACTCGCATTACAAATAGCAAAGAACAATAGGAGGAATAAGTGTGAGCGTGCAAGAGAAGAGCATTGTGACCGATATGAGCTTGGCGCCTGAGGGCCATCTGAAGATCGATTGGGTAGCTGCGCATATGCCGGTGCTGAACCGGATTCGCGAGCAATTCGAGAAGGAACAGCCGTTCAAGGGTCTGCGCGTCGCGATCTCGCTTCATCTGGAAGCGAAAACGGCATATTTGGCTAAGGTTGTCGCGGCAGGCGGCGCAGAAGTGACGATTACGGGCAGCAATCCGCTGTCGACGCAGGACGACGTGTGCGCTGCGCTGGTCGAGGACGGCATTACGGTATTTGCCAAATATAATCCGGACCCGAAGGAATACAAGGAACTGCTCGTGAAGACGCTCGAGACGAAGCCGGACCTCATTATCGACGACGGCGGCGACCTGGTGTCGATTCTGCATGCCGAGCGTCAGGATCTGCTGGCGAATGTACGCGGCGGAGCGGAAGAGACGACGACTGGTATCCTGCGCCTGAAGGCGATGGAGAAGGACGGTTCTCTCAAGTTCCCGATGGTCGCGGTGAACGATGCATTCTGTAAATACTTGTTCGACAATCGGTATGGCACGGGTCAATCGGTGTTCGACGGCATTAATCGGACGACGAATCTCGTCGTAGCAGGCAAGACGGTTGTCGTCGTCGGATACGGCTGGTGCGGCAAGGGCGTAGCGATGCGCGCAAAAGGTCTCGGCGCGAACGTGATCGTAACCGAGATCGACGCGATTAAGGCAGTCGAAGCCTACATGGACGGTTTTGCCGTCATGCCGATGATCGAAGCCGCGAAGCGCGGCGATTTCTTCGTGACGGTAACGGGCAATCGCGACGTCATTCGCGGCGAGCACTATGCCGTAATGAAGAACGGCGCGATTCTGTCGAACGCGGGTCACTTCGACGTGGAAGTCAACAAGCCGGAGCTTGAGGCACTGTCCAATGGCAAGCGTACGGTACGCCGCAATATCGAAGAGTACCTGCTGAAGGACGGACGCAGCATTTATCTGCTCGCTGAAGGTCGCTTGGTCAACCTCGCGGCCGGCGACGGCCATCCGGCAGAGATTATGGACATGACGTTTGCCCTGCAAGCAATGTCGCTCAAATACGTGAACGACAACTACGAGTCGATCGGCAAGCATGTCGTGAACGTGCCTTACGAGCTTGACGAGCAAGTAGCGCGGTTCAAGCTGGAATCGCTCGGAACGGGAATCGACCGCCTGACGGACGAACAGAAGCAATACCTGGACAGCTGGCAGGAGCACTGATCGCCCGCGCTCCAACTGAATAGCGAGCACATGGACCGCCCCGGACAGCAGACGCTGCCCGGGGCGGTTATTTGTGTCACGTCATGAAATTGAAGGAGGTTGAGGGAGGTTGAGGCTGGCGCTGGATGTAAGCTGCGGGCTGCAGGGCGATAGACTGCAGAGGCTTCTTTCCGGAGGATTCAGTTCCGTCATGGCTTAAGGTCATTTTCTACAGCTATTTTATCGTAAATCGCCGTTTCGAGAGAAATAGATGTATTTCCTACCACTATTCCTTGGTGTTTCGCGGAAATGTTCAATTGCCTGGAAATTAGTTGTACTTTTTGACGCTATGAATGCCATGGCTATCAACCTGCCGAAATAAGTGTACATTTTGCAGTTATTTGATCGGGCCCCGTTAAGATGCGCCGATTGCGTGCGGTCTAACCACCCCTCCAGATCCCCGATGCATTGCCTCCGATCGTTCAAACATCTTCCCATCATCGTGCAGTCGCTTCTCCCACTAGCACCCACGTAGAAAGCTGTGCTCCGAGCAAACTTAGGGAACATTCGACCCATTTTGCCTCCACACCCTCCACTTGTCCCCACCATGCGTTCCTAACGCCTTCCCGTTATCCACAAAGCCGCAACATATTTGGCTCCGTTTAGGCCCGTCTCTTGTTAATAACATAAAATATTTTTTTATAAAAATCGTGAATCAAGCAGGAATACTATTTTAGGTGGCGAATAATTCAAGCTGAGTGGTGAAAAGTGGGGACAAGTGGTGGATATGGGGGAAGGGGTGGAGCGGCCGTATGTTCATGGGTGAATATCAACATAGCATCGATGACAAGGGCCGAATTATCGTTCCTGCCAAGTTCCGCGAACCGCTTGGCTCGCAGTTCATCGTCACACGCGGTCTAGATAACTGTCTGTTCGTCTATCCGACCAGCGAGTGGAGCGTGCTGGAGCAGAAGCTCAAGTCGCTGCCGCTCATGAAGTCGGATGCGCGCGCGTTCTCCCGGTTCTTCTTCTCCGGGGCGACGGAATGCGAGCTGGACAAACAGGGAAGGGTAAATTTGCCGAATCACTTGCGCGAATATGCCAAGTTAGATAAGGATTGCGTCGTCATCGGCGTATCCAACCGTGTGGAAGTGTGGAGCAAGGCGATCTGGGAAGGGTACTATCAGCAGTCCGAGGATACCTTCAACGAAATCGCCGAGAAGCTTGTGGACTTCGATTTCAATTTCTGACGACGGTTGCCCGATTCGGAGATTAAGAATAGCCGGGAGGGCTGACAGTGTTTGAACATGTGACGGTATTGAAAGAGGAAGCGGTCGACGGTCTGGCGATCAAGCCGGACGGCATCTACGTCGATTGCACGCTTGGCGGCGCGGGGCATAGCGAATTGATCGTATCGCGGCTCGGCGCAGGCGGCCGGCTGATCGCGTTCGATCAGGACGAATGGGCGCACGACAATGCGAAGCTCAGACTCAAAGACCACTTACATAAAGTAACGCTAATCAAGAGCAATTTTCGTCATCTGGAAGCAGGGCTCCGCGAAGCCGGCGTGCCTATCGTTGACGGCGTGCCGCAGGTAGACGGCATCCTGTTCGATCTCGGCGTATCGAGCCCGCAGCTGGACGAGGCCGACCGGGGCTTCAGCTACAATCACGATGCGCCGCTCGACATGCGGATGGATCAGTCCGGCGAGCTGACAGCCGCGCAGATCGTGAACGAGTGGGACGAACGCGAAATTGCGCGAATCCTGGATAGGTACGGCGAAGAGAAATTCGCGCGCAGAATCGCCAAGACGATCGGCGAGGCGCGTAGCAAGCAGCCGGTCGCGACGACGGGCGAGCTGGCAGAGCTGGTCAAGGCCGGCATTCCCGCGGCCGCGCGACGTACGGGCGGACACCCTGCGAAGCGCTCGTTCCAAGCGCTGCGCATTGCCGTTAACGACGAGCTCGGCGCAGAGGAAGAAGCGCTCTACGCAAGCGTCCGTTGCCTGAAGCCTGGCGGACGCGCATCCGTCATTACGTTTCATTCTTTGGAAGACCGGATTTGCAAGCAAATTTTTGCGAAATTTGTTGAAAGATGCACATGTCCGCCGGACTTTCCGATGTGCGTGTGCGGCTCGAAGGGCGTCTTGAAGCTAGTGAACCGCAAGCCGATCGAGCCCGGACCGGAGGAGCTCGAACGCAATCCGCGTTCCCGATCCGCCAAGCTGCGCATCGCCGAGAAGCTGCAGCCGTAACGAACGATTATACCGAAAGAACAAATTCAAGAAGATCGGTTGTCGGCGTTCAAGATTCGATGCCGAATAAACTACGAAGCATTACTTCGCGATCGCAAGTGGGCTTCTTGAACCTACCGAAAACGAATATGAGAAAGGGGTTATACCATGGCTTACATGCACGGCAACCTGGCGATGCAGCCGCAGAAACGGACGGAGCAGAAGCGACAGCCCGAACCAAGCGCGAAACCCGCCGCACGCCGCAAAACGATCCCCGTTCAGGAGAAGCTGCTGTATCTTTTCACGGTCGTCATGTGCGTCATTGTCGCAGGGGTTATCATTAACCGCTACGCGCAAATCTATCAGATGAATCTCGAGATCAAGCAGATGACTACGCAATACGAAGAGATGAACGTCCAGATCAAGGAGCTGCAGAAAAAAGTAGAGATGCTCAGCGATCCCGGCACGATTCGCGAGAAGGCGCTGCTCGAAGGCATGGTGCATAACGATCAGCCGGTCATCTCCGTCGAGCTCGGGGCAGGCTCCAGCCAGACCGCAATGAAAGAATAGGGTGACATCATGACTAAGCGCATAAAGCTTCGCACATTGCTCATAGGGGGGCTCATGACCCTCCTATTTGCTGTTCTGGTCGTGCGCGTCTACTTCGTCCAGGTCGTGAACGCCGACTTCTGGTACGAGCAGGCGAAGAAGACATGGTCGGCGTTCGAGAAAATTCCGGCGGTCCGCGGCACGGTCACGGACCGTGACGGCAAAATATTGGCCATGGACGTTGCCGGGTACACGATCGCCGTGAGTCCGAAGGTGATCGACGAGCTTGGACTGGCGGACCAGATCGTAAGCAAATTCCACACGATGCTGGCCAAGCCCGAGAGCGAGCTGCGCGACATCGTGACGAAGAGGAACAAGGACGGCGAGTTCTATCAACAGCGCGAAGTAAGGAACGAGGGCTGGAAAATCGATAAAGAGCTCGCGGATCGCGTCATCGCGTTCCGGGAACAACTGCGCGAGCAGACGAAGGAAAGGGATGTCGGCATCTACCTGATGGAGGATCAGAAGCGATTCTATCCGAGGCAGTCGATGGCCGCGCACATCATCGGCTACGTCAACAAAGCCGGCGAAGCGATGAACGGCCTTGAGCTATCGCTGGATGAGCAGCTTCGCGGTTCCAACGGCGAGATCAAGTACGAGCGCGACGGCAACCGGGTGCAGCTCTCGAACGGGGACGTCGAGTATATCCCCGCGCGTGACGGCAAGAACGTACAGCTGACGATCGACACCGAGATCCAGTCCTACATCGAGATCGCGATCAAGGAAGCGTACGAGAAGTACGAGCCGAAGAGCATTACCGCGATCGCCGCCGATCCGAACACGATGGACATTCTGGGCATGGCTACGCTGCCGAGTTATAACCCGAACGTGTACTGGGATGCCGAGCCCGGGAATGATTTCAACTACGGCATCAAGGGCTTGATCGAGCCCGGTTCAACATTCAAAATCGTAACGCTTGCCGCTGCAGTCGAAGAGGGCGTCTTCAATCCGAATGAGACTTATATGTCGGGCAGCATTCGTGTCGCGGATCGAACGATAAACGACCATAGGCGCGGAGGCTGGGGAGAGATCACGTTTCTGGAGGGCTTGAAGCGCTCGAGTAACGTCGCGTTCATCAAGCTTGGCTACGAAAAGATGGAGACCAGCACGTTAATGCGTTATATCGACGGTTTTGGCTTCGGGCAAAAAACGGGGATTGAGCTGGGTGGAGAATTAGCCGGTTCCGTGTCGGCGCGTTACCCGACTGAACGGGCATCGCTGACATATGGACAAGGCCGCGTGCAGGTCACGCCGATCCAGCAGGTCGCAGCGGTAGCGGCCGTCGCGAACGGCGGCAAGCTGATGCAGCCGCATCTCGTGAAGGCGATCGAAGATCCGGTGACTGGCGAGACGACGAAGATCGAGCCGAAGGTCGTGCGGCAGGTCATCTCGAAGGCGACGGCGAATAAGGTCGGCGAATATCTGGAGCAAGTCGTCTCCGACCGGGAGATCGGAACCGGCAAGAACGCTTATCTGGAAGGCTACAGGATCGCAGGTAAAACAGGGACGGCCCAGAAGGTAGTTGCAGGCAAAGCTGGATACTCAGACGACAAATATATCGTCTCGTTCATCGGTTACGCGCCGGTTGAAGATCCGAAGATCGTCGTCTATGTCGTCGTCGACGAGCCGAATGACTCATTGGCGGGCGGCGGCTCGGCAGCGGCGCCGGTGTTCAAGGAAATCGTGCTGCAGAGCCTGCGGCATATGGGGGTCGCACCCGACAACGCCGTCAAGGCTGACGAAGTGAGGAAGCATGAACCGTCCGTGAAGGCGCCCGACGTGACGGAATTGGACTTGGCTCGAGCAACGGATGAGCTTAAAGCATGGAGGCTCAGCTACGAGACCGTCGGCAAGGGTTCGACCGTGCTGCAGCAAATTCCGCGGGCAGGGACGCAAATGCCGCCCGATGGCCGAATCTATCTGATTACGGAGGAACGGTCGAAGCTGGCCGTGCCGAATCTACGGGGACTGTCGCTGCGGGACGCGCTCGAGGTATGCTCGCTCATGGGCTTGAAATGCGTGGCCGAAGGCGAGGGCTTCGTGGAGAATCAGATTCTGGCGTCGGCTCAAGGCGAGCGGGTGCTGAAGCTGGTGCTTGAGCCGCCGGGCACTACGGCGCTGCCAGAAGCCGATGAAGAGGACGGCGAGGGTGAAGCGGCGAACGGACAAGATGAGCAAGACGATCAGGCAGAGGGTGGAGGAACGGACGAAGGCTGATTGCAGGCGCTCTGCGACATGCAGGGCTCGTTCTAACGGACACCTCGTCCGAATAGGCTGAAAGAGGTGCGGATCGCACGCTAGAGAACAGCCGTATTCGGAGGAGGTCAAGCATGAGAGTATCGGGAGTGACGGTCAGGCGGCGCTTGCTATTCATTCTGATCGGGGGGGCTGTCGCCTTCTTGGCATTGGCGTTCCGACTTGGCTACGTGCAGTTGTGGGAAGGCAAGGCGCTCGCGGAGCGCGCCGAGGATTCATGGAGACGCAACATTCCATTCTCGGCCAAGCGGGGGGAGATACAGGATCGCAACGGCACTCCGCTGGCCTACAATATCAGCTCTCCGACGGTCATGGCCATTCCCGCGCAAGTGAAGGACGCCGACCATACGGCGGCCAAGCTGGCACAAGCGCTCGGAATGAAGAAGGAGACCGTATACAAGCTTATTACGAAGCGCGAACTCATCGTACGCATCCAGCCCGGAGGCAGAAAAATCTCGACGGACAAAGCGCAAGACATCCGCGAACTCGGCCTTCCGGGCATCGTTGTAGCCGAGGACAACAAACGCTATAATCCGTACGGTTCGCTGGCCGCCCACGTGCTGGGCTTCACCGGCATCGACAATCAAGGTCTTACCGGCGTCGAGCTCACGTACGACAAGATGCTGAGCGGGATGAACGGAAGCGTGTCGTTCCTGTCGGACGCGAAAGGGCGGCAGATGCCGGGCTCCTCGGATACGTACCAATCGCCGAAGGATGGGCTCAATCTGCGGCTGACGCTCGATATGGGCGTGCAATCAATTATCGAGCGCGAATTGGACCAAGCGATGGTCCAGCATGAGCCGAACAGCATCATCGCGATCGCGATGAATCCGAAGAACGGAGAGGTGCTCGGCATGGCCAGCCGGCCGGCGTATGTGCCGGATCGATTCCGCGAGGTGCCTTCCGAGGTCTACAATCGGAACTTGCCGATCTGGATGACGTACGAGCCGGGCTCGACGTTCAAGATCATCACGCTCTCGGCGGCGCTCGAAGAGAAGAAGGTTGACCTGCATAAGGAGACATTCTTCGATCCAGGCGCAATCGAGGTCGGCGGGGCGAGGCTGCGTTGCTGGAAAAAAGGCGGCCACGGAAGCCAGACGTTCCTGCAGGTCGTGGAAAATTCGTGCAACCCCGGATTCGTCACGCTGGGACAGCGTCTGGGCAAGGACTTGCTGTTCCAGTACATCAAGGATTTCGGCTTCGGCACGAAGACGGGGATCGACCTGCGCGGCGAGGAGAACGGCATCATGTTCAAGCCGAGCCAAGTCGGGCCGGTCGAGCTGGCTACGACGGCGTTCGGGCAAGGCGTATCCGTTACGCCGATTCAGCAGATTACGGCCGTGTCCGCGGCGATCAACGGCGGCACGCTGTATAAGCCGCATGTGGCCAAGGCCTGGGTGCATCCTCTGACCGGCGAGGTCGTCGATCAGATCGAGCCGGAAGAGGTCAGGAAAGTGATCTCGCCCGAGACCTCGAAGCAGGTGCGCGAGGCGCTCGAGAGCGTCGTTGCGAAGGGGACCGGGCGCAACGCCTTCATCGACGGCTACCGGGTCGGCGGGAAGACGGGGACCGCGCAGAAAGTCATCAACGGCAGGTATTCGCCGAATGAGCATATCGTATCGTTCATCGGCTTCGCGCCGGCGGACGATCCGCAGCTGATCGTATATGTCGCTGTCGACAACCCGAAGGGCATCCAGTTCGGCGGCGTCGTCACGGCGCCGATCGTCCGCAACATCATGGCCGATGCGCTCGTGCATCTGGGCGTCGAGCCGCGCAAGGAGCAGGTGGAGCGGGAATACAAGTACGGCGAGACGCCGATCGACGTCGTGCCGAATCTCGTAGGCAAGACGGTAAGCGAAATTTACGAGGACCTGAACATGAACTTCAACCTGTCCACGGCTGGAACGGGCACCGTCGTCATCCGGCAAGCGCCAGCGGCGGGCGAGCGGGTGGACCGCGGATCGACGATTCGCATCTATTTAGGCCAGGAGACGCCTGAAAATCATAATCACGGTCATAATGAAGAATAGCGAGTAGGATGGAGGAATGGGCATGCAGCTAAGCGAGCTTGCGGGACTGATGCTGACCGCGACACGAACAGGAACGGACATTAAGGTGGGAGGCCTGCAGACGGATTCGCGCAAGGTGAAGCATGGCGATGCCTTCATCTGTTTGCCCGGCCATACCGTTGACGGCCACGATTACGCGGAAGCGGCCTTAGAGCGCGGCGCTGCCGCGCTCGTCGTCGAGCGGGAGCTGAATATCGCCGTGCCGCAGATTATCGTGAAGGACTGCCGGCTCGCGATGGCGATGATGGCCGACCGGTTCTACGGAAGCCCGAGCAGGAAGCTTGCTGCCATCGGGGTCACGGGAACGAACGGCAAGACGACGACCACCTATTTGATTGAGCGTATTTTGCGCGACGCGGGGAAGCGGCCCGGCGTCATCGGTACGATCGAGATGCGCTATGACGGACGCTCTTATCCGATGTCGGGCACGACGCCCGAGGCGCTTGAACTGCAGCGCTATCTCTCGGACATGGCGGATGCCGGCGTCACGCATTGCGCGATGGAAGTGTCGTCGCACGCGCTCGAGCAAGGCAGGGTGAAAGGGACGCGATTCCGTACCGCCGTCTTCACGAACCTGACGCAGGATCATCTGGATTACCATGGGACGATGGAGCGATACCGAGCCGCGAAGGAGCTGCTGTTCGCCCGCCTGGGCAACGAATACCCGGCAGATGCCGCCGAGCGCGCATTCGCGGTCATTAACCGCGATGACGAAGCGGCACCTAACTTCATCCGTGCGGCGGCTTCCGAAGTCATTACTTACGGCATCGAAGGCGAGGCGGATGTGCGTGCGACGTCGATTCGCGTAACGGCGGCCGGAACGGCATTCCATGTCGCCACGTTCGCCGGAAGCGCCGACATCTCGCTGCGCATGGTCGGCAAGTTCAACGTGTACAATGCGCTTGCTGCACTGACGGCGGCATTGATCGAGGGCGTTCCGCTTGCGGACGCGAAGGCAAGCCTCGAAGCGATTCCAGGCGTTCCGGGCCGAGTCGAAGCGGTCGATGCCGGACAGCCGTTCGCGGTGGTCGTGGACTACGCGCATACGCCTGACGGCCTCGATAACGTGCTTAAAGCAGTCAAGGAATTCGCCGAACGGCGCATCATCTGCGTGTTCGGCTGCGGCGGCGACCGCGATCGCACGAAGCGGCCGATCATGGGTCGGATCGCAGCCGAGCATGCGGACTGCGTCATCGTCACGTCGGACAATCCGCGTACGGAGGACCCGCATGCCATACTGGCGGATATCGAGGCAGGACTGCATGCGGCGGGCGTTCCGGCAGATCGCTATGAGTTATTGGCCGACCGCAGGTCCGCGATCGAAAAAGCGGTTGAAATGGCAAGCCCCGGCGATGTAGTATTGATTGCGGGGAAAGGCCATGAGACGTATCAGATCATCGGGAAGGAAACGTTCGATTTCGATGACCGGCTCGCAGCCGAACAAGCGATAAGGAGACGATACCCGTGATCAGACGAACAATCGGACAACTGGCCGCCATGAGCGGGGCAGCGCTGAACGCTGCCGCGGAGAATGTGCGGGATCGACTCGTAACCGGCGTATCCAGGGATTCCAGGCAGCTGCCTGACGGATGCCTGTATGTGCCGCTGATCGGCGCGCGATTCGATGGCCATGCCTATGCGGAGGAATGCTTAACGAGCGGCGCAGCCGCTTCCATCTGGCAGTTGGACAGACCTGTTCCGGATGCGATCGCTGACAAGCCGCTGCTCCTGGTGGAGGATTCGCTCGCGGCGCTGCAGCAGCTAGCCAGGAACTACCGGCGCGAGCTTCGTGCGCGTATCGTCGGCATTACGGGCAGCAACGGCAAGACGACGACGAAGGACCTGACTGCCTCGACGCTTGCGGCAGCCTTCTCTGTGCATAAGACAGCAGGCAATCTGAACAACCATATCGGATTGCCGCTTACGATACTCGACATGGAAGAGTCTGCGGAATTCGCCGTGCTGGAGATGGGCATGAGCGGCTTCGGCGAGATCGAGCTCCTTACGGGCATTGCGGAACCGGATATCGCGATCATTACGAACATCGGGGATGCGCACATGCAGCAGCTAGGCTCCCGCGAGGGAATCGCGAAGGCCAAGCTCGAGATCGCCTCGGGCTTGAAGACCGGCGGACTGCTGCTTATCAACGGCGACGAGCCGCTCTTGACCGAAGGCGTCAGCCGTCTGGCGAAGATCACCGAATTGCAGGTGCAAACGTTCGGCTTAGGCGCAGCCAACGACTGGTCGGCCGGCTCGATCGTCATCGGCGCACAGGAATCGGCTTTTACCGTCCGTCCATCGGGAGCTGCGGCCAAGCTGACAGGTGCCTTCAAGATCCCGGTGCCGGGCAAGCATAACGTATCGAATGCGCTGGCTGTCGTCGCGTTAGCCAGCCACTCTGGGATGACGGCCGATCAGATTCGCGGCGGCCTGTCGGCCGTTAAACTGACTGGCATGCGCATCGAGACCGTCCAAGCGTATAACGGGGCCACGATTCTGAACGATGCCTTCAACGCGAATCCGACCGCCGTTCGCGCAGCGATCGATCTGGTCGGCGAATTGACAGGCTTCGGGCAGCGATGGATCGTGCTCGGCGACATGCTGGAGCTAGGGGCCGACGAGGATCGCATGCACCGCGAAACAGGCGAATTGATCGGCCCGGAGCAGGCAGACGCGGTGCTGACGTTCGGCGAACGATCTCGCCATACGGCGGAAGGAGCTGCCGTGAAGCTCGGTACGGACAAGGTCATCCATTTTCAGACGAAAGAGGCGCTCGCCGCCTATTTGAAGGACCATATGCAGCCGAATGATCTCGTGCTTGTCAAAGGATCGCGCGGCATGCGCATGGAAGAAATCGTCCAAGCATTGCAGGGCAGTTAGGGGGAGTCGCAGTTGGATATCAAAGTCATCATGTTCGCGCTCGGCGCTTCCTTTTTACTGGCGGTGCTGCTAGCGCCCTTATTCATCCCCTTGCTTCGCAGGCTCAAATTCGGTCAAGAGATCCGCACGGACGGACCGCAGAGCCATCTGAAGAAGAAAGGGACGCCGACGATGGGCGGCATCATTATCATGGTGGCGTTCGTCATCTCATTCTTGAAATTTGCCGACAGGACGATGGAGTTCTGGGTGCTGATCACGGCATCGCTCGGGTTCGGACTGGTCGGATTCTTGGACGATTACATCAAGATCGCGCTGAAGCGGTCGCTGGGCTTGACGGCGATGCAGAAGCTGATCGGCCAGTTGCTCTTCTCTCTGGTTGTGTGCTTCCTGCTCTACAGGATGAATCACGGCACGGCGCTCGCGCTGCCGGGTACGGATTGGAGCATCGAGCTGGGCTGGTTCTATTATCCATTCGTGATCTTCATGCTGTTCGCCATCAGCAACGCCGTCAACTTCACGGATGGCGTGGATGGGCTGCTGTCCGGGGTAAGCGCGGTCGCCTTCGGCGCCTTTACGATCGTGGCGCTGCAAGCTACGGCGCATGAATCGGTCGTCTTCTCGGCGGCGATGATCGGCGCGGTGCTCGGCTTCCTCGTCTTCAACGCGCATCCGGCCAAAGTGTTCATGGGCGACACGGGGTCGCTCGGAATCGGAGGCGGCATCGCTGCGGTGGCCATCCTGACGAAGGCAGAGCTGCTCTTCCTGGTCATCGGAGGAGTGTTCGTCATCGAGATGCTGTCGGTCGTGCTGCAGATCGCCTCGTTCAAGCTGCGCGGCAAAAGGATTTTCCGCATGAGTCCGATCCATCATCATTTCGAGCTGTCCGGTTGGTCGGAGTGGAAGGTCGTCACCTCGTTCTGGCTGGTCGGCATTATCCTTGCGGCAATCGGACTGTTCCTCAGCCGAGCGTTCTGACAAGCAACTATCGATAGGAGTGGCAGCATGAAACATCCGGATACATATCGAGGCCGCCGAGTCGTCGTGCTCGGCTTGGCCCGGAGCGGCGTCAGCGTGGCGAAAGTGTTCCACGCGGCGGGCGCCGACGTGGTCGTCAACGATCTTAAAGAACTCGAATTATGTCCCGAAGCGGCTGAATTGACCGCTTTGGGCATTTGTGTGATATGCGGCAGCCATCCGGAAGACCTCGTGACGCCGGAGACGGCGCTGCTCGTCAAGAATCCGGGCATCCCGTATAAGGTAGACCCGATCCGGCAGGCGTTGGCGCTCGGCATCGAGATCGTGACCGAGGTCGAAGTCGCCTTCCGGCTGACGGATGCGCCGATCATCGGCATTACCGGCTCGAACGGCAAGACGACGACGACGACGCTCGTCGGCAAGATGCTGGACGCTGCCGGGTTGAATCCGATCGTGGCCGGCAACATCGGCAGACCGTTGTCGGACGCGGCTGCAGAAGCCAGCAAGGACGACTGGCTCGTCGTCGAGTTGAGCAGCTTCCAATTGAAGGGGACCTCGGCGTTCCGACCGCGCGTCGCCGCGCTTCTGAACGTTGCCGAGACGCATCTTGACTATCACGGCACGATGGAAGACTATTACCGCTCCAAGGCGAAGCTGTTCGCGAGTCAGACCCGAGCCGACACGGCCGTGCTGAACTGGGACGATCCTGCCGTCAGGAGCCTAGCCACTGAAGTAGCGGCAAAGGTGCTGCCGTTCTCCGTGAAGGAGAGGCTGGAGGAAGGCGTGTTCGTCGATCCGCCGTATCCGGACTCGGAAAGCGATGACGGGGCGGAGCGTATGCTTGTATGGCGCTCGGAGGGGGTCACCCGCACGCTGATGGGCGTCAATGAGCTTGGTATTCCCGGACGCCACAATGCGGCCAATGCGGCTGCGGCTGTAGCGATCTGCCTGGCGGCTGGCGCGCCGCTGGAGAAGCTGGCGGAGCCGCTTCGGCAGTTCCGCGGCGTCGAGCACCGTCTCGAGTACGTGCGCAATGTCGGCGGAGTCGCGTATTACAACAGCTCGAAGGATACGAATGCGACGGCCACGACGATGGCCATTCGTTCGGTGAAGGGGAAAATCGTGCTGCTCGCCGGCGGTCTCGACCGCGGCTCCGACTACATGGATCTCCTGCCGATCTTCCGCGAACGGCTGAAAGGAATCGTCGCGTTCGGCGAGACGCGGGAGAAGCTGGCCCAAGTCGCGAAGCTGGCGGGTTTAGAGTCGGTCGTAACGGTCGATCCTTGTGAGGACGCCGATTCGACCTTGCGGGAAGCAGTTCGGGAAGCAGCCGCGATCGCCGAGGACGGAGATGTCGTGCTGCTGTCTCCTGCATGCGCAAGCTGGGATATGTTTCAATCCTACGAGCAGCGAGGGCGCATTTTTAAAGAATCGGCGCATACCTTGTAAGTAGGGGGCCCGTCCCTACTTTCCATGAAGCAAGAGGTGTGCTCGCATGACCAAAGCTCGCGTCGCCCCGGATCTATGGATGATCACGGCTATCTCGCTCATTCTGGCCATCGGCCTCGTCATGGTGTACAGCGCCAGCGCAGTGCTGGCGTTCCATGAATTCGGCGATTCATTCTACTATGTCAAGCGGCAGCTGCTGTTCGCCGCGCTGGGAATCGGCGCGATGGCGTTCACGGCCAATACGGAGTATTGGACGTGGCGCAAGCTGGCGCCGGCCGGGCTGATTATCTGCTTCGGCCTGCTCCTCATCGTGCTTATTCCCGGAATCGGCGTCGTGCGCGGAGGCGCGCGCAGCTGGCTCGGCATCAGCTCATTCGGCATACAGCCTTCCGAATTCATGAAGCTGGCCATGGTGCTGTTCATGGCGAAGTTCTTGTCCGACAAACAGCAGACGATCACGAACTTCTCGAAGGGTCTCTTGCCCCCGCTCGGCATTATGGGCGGCGCCTTCGGCCTGATCATGCTGCAGCCGGACCTCGGCAGCGCGGCCGTCATGGTCGGCGCCTCGATGCTCGTCATCTACACGGCAGGCGCGCGCATGGCGCATCTCGGTTCGCTGGCCTGCGTAGGCTTACTCGGGATGGTGGGCTTGATTCTGGCGGCGCCCTACCGCATGGAGCGCATTACCGGCTTCCTCGATCCGTGGAAGGATCCGCTCGGCAACGGCTATCAGATCATTCAGTCGCTCTACGCGATCGGCCCGGGCGGCTTGATCGGGCTCGGACTCGGCGAGAGCCGCCAGAAGTACAATTATTTGCCCGAGCCGCAGACCGATTTCATATTCTCGATCTTGTCCGAAGAGCTCGGCTTCATCGGCGGGGCGGCCGTCATCGTGCTGTTCTTGATTCTGGTCGTGCGCGGCATGCGGACGGCGATCACGGCGCCGGATATGTTCGGCAGCCTGCTGGCGGTCGGCATCACCGGCATCGTCGCCGTACAGGTGTTCATCAATATCGGCGTCGTCATCGGCATGCTGCCGGTTACCGGCATCACGCTGCCGCTGGTCAGCTACGGCGGCTCATCGCTGACGCTGCTCTTGACTGCGCTCGGCATTCTGCTTAATATATCCCGTTATTCGAGGTGATTGACATGCGAGTCGTATTGACCGGAGGAGGCACGGGCGGACATATCTATCCGGCTGTCGCGATCGGAAAGCAGCTCCAGCGAGAGGATTCAGAGACGGAGCTGCTCTATATCGGGACCGAGGCAGGGCTGGAGAGCCGCATCGTTCCGAAGCTCGGCATTCCGTTCGAATCCGTGCAGATTACCGGCTTCCGCCGCAAGCTGTCGATCGAGAACGTGAAGACGGTGCTCCGCTTCGTTCGCGCCGCCGGCCGGGCGAAGACGCTGCTCCGGGCATTCAAGCCGGATGTCGTCGTCGGCACGGGCGGATACGTATGCGGGCCGGTCGTCTACGCGGCAGCCAAGCTGGGCATCCCGACGCTCATTCATGAGCAGAACGTCGATCCGGGCTTGACCAATCGATTCCTGAGCCGTTACGCCGGCGCGATCGCGGTTAGCTTCCGGGAATCGCAGCAGCGCTTCGGCAATCATAATCGCGTGCTGTATACCGGCAATCCGTGCGCGACCAACGGCGTGAACGCGGAGCGCTCGAAGGGCTTCGCCTCGCTAGGCATACCGGCAGGCAGTCGAGTCGTGCTGGTCGTCGGCGGCAGTCGGGGGGCAAGGGCGTTCAACGAGGCGATGCCGGACGTGATCGCCAGGTGGCGCGAAATGCCGGATACGCATCTCGTCTTCGTGACCGGCGAGACGTATTACGAACAGACGGTAGAGAAGCTTGCCGCTTCGCCGGGATACGGCGCGGCGAACGTCCATATCGTCCCTTACTTGAACAATATGCCCGAGGTGCTGGCGGCATCGATGCTCGTCGTCAGCCGCTCGGGCGCTTCATCGCTCGCCGAAATTACGGCGCTCGGCATTCCGTCCATCCTCGTGCCGTCGCCGAACGTCACGAACAATCACCAAGAGCCGAATGCGCGCAGCCTCGCCGATGCGGGGGCAGCGGTCATGATGCTCGAGCGAGAGCTGACGGGCGCAGCCCTCTTCGAGCGAATCGCCGCGATCATGAACGACGACGCCAAGCGGAAGGCCATGTCAGATGCCGCGCGCAAGCTCGGCATGCCCGAATCGGCCATCCACATCGCCGCCGAGCTGCGCGAGCTGGCCGCTCGCCGCAAGTAACCTGAGCGGCTATCCCATCGGCTTAGGGAGGGCGCTGCGCCGTGCTGCTTATGGGTCAGTCAATCTGAACTGGGGCGAGTAAGAGTAGACGCAGCGTTCGCAGGTGACCAATCCGAACGGTGCGGCAAGTGTGTCTAGATTCTAACGGACTCAGGTGCACTTATTGGATGATTATCAACGGATGTCCGTTAAAAATAGCAAATGAACGATATACGCAATAGAACGTCGCTGATGTCCATTAAAGAAGTAGCCCCGAAAAAATCGGGTCACTCCAGGGACAAGATTCCCCAGGAATCGCAGTCAACAAGGTTAAGCGTTCAGCTTAACTTTCCAATATCAACATGGAACAATCGAGTCGAGTTCCATTCTAATGGACCGCTTGTCAGCGCCGAGAAGGTTGAACGATGGTAGAAAATGAGGAGCGCAGTGTAGTCAAAGCTACATGAGCACCGGAATTTTCGCCAGCGTTCAAGATTCGACGTCGAATAAGCTTCGTCAGCATCATCATCGCGATCACAAGCGGTCTATAGGCGGGTGTCACCATTGGTGGTGCGGAGGCATAGACTACCACATAATCGTGACTGCCGCCTGACGGCAACGGTTACCGCGTTCGATTCGAGAGGCCGCTGTTGACCGCTCGGTCCGGATGCCGGGATCGCAAATACCAGCAGAACAAGGAGGAATGGTCATGGAGAAGCTGATCGAAGCACTGCAAGCCGCGAGAATCGGCAATGTGCTTCCGAACGAACCGCTGGCGGATTACACGACTTGGAAGATCGGCGGGCCGGCCGATCTGCTCATCGTGCCGCAAGGCAAGGAAGAACTGGCCGCCGCGGTCAAATTGCTGCATGAGCATGGCGTCTCATGGACCAGTCTAGGCCGGGGCTCTAATATGCTGGTCAGCGACAAGGGCATTCGGGGCGTCGTGGTGAAGCCGGGGCCTGGACTCGATTATGCCCGATTCGAAGGCCAGACGGTCTATGCGGGAGCAGCGTTCTCGTTCATCAAGCTGTCCGTTCTGGCAGGCAAGGAAGGATTGACCGGACTGGAGTTCGCGGGGGGGATTCCGGGTACGGTCGGCGGTGCCGTGTACATGAATGCCGGCGCTCACGGGTCGGATGTGTCACGTATCTTTCAATCAGCCCAGATTGTTACGGAGACAGGGGAATTGGTGACTTACGGACGCGAAGAGATGGCGTTCGACTACAGGCATTCGATGCTGCATGAGAGCAAGGGTATCGTCGTGGAGGCGGTGTTCGAGCTCGAACGCGGCGTGCGCGAAGAGATCGCGGCAACGCTGGCCTCATACAAGGAACGCCGGATTCGTACGCAGCCGCTGCATTTGGCAGTTGCGGGAAGCGTATTTAAGAATCCGCCGGGAGACTTCGCCGCCAGGCTGATTCAGGAAGCCGGACTTAAGGGCTATCGCGTCGGCGGAGCGGAAATTTCCGTACAGCATGCCAATTTCATCGTCAATACCGGGCAAGCGAAGGCTGAAGATGTCCTCACCCTCATGGCCCATATTCAGAGCACGGTCAAGGCGCGTTACGGCGTCGAGCTGGTGCCGGAAGTATTGGTGGTGGGTGAGCGGTAAATCGGAGGTGAAGCTTTGGACAAATTGGTAATTGAAGGCGGCAAACCGCTCTCCGGCACGATCGTCATCCAAGGAGCGAAGAACGCCGCCCTGCCGATTTTGGCCGCTAGTATGCTCGTAAGAGGCACCGTCATCATCGACCATGTGCCTAACCTGCTGGATATCGACGTCATGCTCGACATTCTCAGGGATCTCGGCTGCAAGGCCGAGCAGATTGGCAGCTCCGTCGTGCTCGACACGGAGGCAGCGCACTCGTATCATATCGCGGAGGATCTTATGGGCCAGATGCGCTCGTCGATCTTCTTGATGGGACCGCTTCTAGCTCGCTTCGGGAAAGTCGAGATTTACCAGCCGGGGGGATGCGCGATCGGCGAGCGGAAAATCGACCTGCATCTGCGCGGGTTGGAAGCGCTCGGCGCTAAGGTCGAGGAATCGGGCAACCGGATCGTATGCGAGGCAGAGCGGCTGGTCGGCGCGGAAATCCATCTGGATTTTCCAAGCGTCGGAGCAACCGAGAATATCATGATGGCTGCGGTCCTCGCGGAAGGCGTCACCACGATCAACAATGCGGCCAGAGAGCCGGAGATCCAAGATCTGCAGCACTACCTGAACCGCATGGGCGCACGGATCATCGGCGCCGGCACGGACACGATCACGATCGAAGGGGTACAGTCACTCGTCCCGTGCAGGCATCGCATCATTCCGGACCGGATCGTGACGGGCACGATCATGATCGCCGCTGCCGTTACGCGCGGTCAGGTTACGCTGCAGCAGACGAACCCGTCGCACTTGACCTCACTCATCCATGTTCTGCGCCGCTCGGGTGTTCAAGTAGCCATTGACGGTGATATAATAAAAGTCGGCGGCACCGTCCGGCCGAATGCAGTCGAACGGATCGTAACTTCGCCGTATCCCGCATTCCCGACGGACTTGCAATCGCAAGTCATGGTGCTGCTCGCGCTTGCCGAAGGCGTCAGCGTCATGAAGGAGACGATCTTCGAAGGACGGTTCAAGCATGTCGGCGAGCTGACGCGCATGGGTGCCGACATACGCGTCGACATGAATGCGGCGATCATTCGCGGCGTCCCTCGTCTGTACGGCGCGACGGTCGAAGCAACCGATCTGCGCGCGGGAGCGGCGCTCGTCATCGCAGGATTGGCTGCCCAAGGGAAAACAGTGGTCGAGCAGATTCACCACATCGACCGCGGCTACGAGCAGATCGAAGACATGCTCGGCCGATTGGGCGCAAGGATAACGCGATTCGCCTCCGTGCAGAACAATCGGGTTATTCCGGGCTAGATGCTTACCATTTGCATCCCGGCTTCCATCAATGGAAGACCGGATGTTTTTTCATGAGAGAAGGGACAAGCTTAAGATGCCTGACACGATGCCCGTGCTGCGGGAACCGAAACAGAGGAGAAGGGGCAGCCGCAGGCTGCTGTCGATACTATTGCTGTTGTTCGCGCTGTTATTGGCCGTTCTCTTCTTTCGTTCGCCGATCAGCAAGGTGTCGGACGTGACGATCAGCGGCGAACAATATACAACGAGCGAAGCGATTCGCGAGGCAGTGGGCATTCGAGAGGGAGATTCGTTCTTCTATCCCGGCGAGGAAACGTTGGCCGAACGGATCAAGAAGCTGGCGCCGATCGAATCCGTGGTCGTGAAGAAGACCTTCCCGGGCAAGATCGACATTCAGATTCACGAGTATCCGGCCGTGGCTTACGAGCTGCTGGATTCTGGCGATATCAGGGCGATCCTGTCGAACGGCACGGTGCTGACGGCCGGCAACAGCTTCGTCGTCGATAAGCCCGTCTTAAGCGGCTGGACGAAGGATAACCCGCATAAGGCCGGGCTGATCCAAGCGCTGGCTGCCGTACCGGAAGAGCTGCTTGCGGATTTCTCCGAGATCATGCCGTATCCGTCGAACTCGTACAAGGATCGCATCAGAATCTATACGCGCACCAGGTTCGAGATCATCACGGCCGTATCGCTGCTGCAGGAGAAGGCCGAGACGATCTATGCGGTCACCGAGACGCAGGAGCCCGGCAGCGTCACGCTGCTGCTGTCCGATCGATATGTTCCGTATTTGGACGAAGATGAGGCGGAGGGGCAGAATAACGCAGCCGGCGACTAAAAAGAGGCTACTCAATAGGCGAAATCAATGATACAATTTCATTTATGGGGTTTTTCAAGGTTTCCCAGCAGGATGAAACATTTGGAAGCCCAATCGGCATAAAAATTTTGTAGAAAAAAGAGGGAAAATATAAGGCGCGTTGAATAAGTAGAACAGTGTCTGCGGCAACGCAGTTATGGTAGCATTATATGATGTACCGCTTCATTTTAGATTACATTTCTTTTGAAACGGAGGTGCCATGGGTTGAGCAACAGCGACATCATCGTTAGTCTAGACATCGGTACATCCAAGGTTCGTGCTATTATTGGGGAAGTTCAGAACGGAACCATTAATATTATTGGAGTTGGATCTGCCGACTCGGAAGGCATTCGCAAGGGAGCCATCGTTGACATTGACCAGACCGTGCAGTCGATCCGCAATGCTGTGGATCATGCTGAGCGCATGGTCGGCATTCAAATATCCGATGTATATGTAGGCATTCAAGGAAATCACATCGCACTCCAGACGAATCATGGCGTTGTGGCCGTATCGAACGAAGACCGGGAAATCGGCGAAGAAGATATCGAGCGCGTGCTGGCGGCCGCCAAGGTCGTCGCGCTTCCACCGGAGCGCGAGATCATCGGACTCATGCCGAAGCAATATCTCGTAGACGGACTGGACGGCATCTCCGATCCCCGCGGCATGATCGGGGTTCGGCTAGAAGTGGAAGCGACGGTCATCACCGGCGCCAAGACCGCGATACATAATTTGATGCGCTGCGTGGAGAAGGCAGACCTGCACATCTCCGGCGTCATCTTAATGTCGCTTGCATCCGGTCAGATGGCCCTCACGAAGGACGAGAAAAACATGGGAACCGTGCTTGTCGACGTAGGCGCAGGCGCCTGCACGATCGCGGTGTTCGAGCAAGGGAACTTGTCGGCTACGACGACGCTGCCCGTCGGCGGCGAATACGTGACGAACGATATTTCGTACGGCTTGCGCACGCAGACGGAGCAAGCCGAGAAGATCAAGCTCAAGTTCGGCTGCGCGCTGGTAGACGACGCGGCAGACGATCAGAAATTCAAAGTACTGCGCATGGGGAGCAACGTGGAGAAGGAATTCTCCCAAGTGGATCTCGCGAACATAATCGAGCCGCGCATGCAGGAGATCTTCCACTTGGTTCGTGAAGAAGTACGGCGGCTGGGTTTCGGCGACAAGGTGAACGGTTATGTCCTGACCGGAGGTTCCGTGTCGATGCCGGGCGTGCTGGCGCTTGCCCAAAGCGAGCTGGAATCGAGCGTGCGAATCGCGGTGCCGGACTATATCGGCGTTCGCGATCCCGCATTCACGAGCGGAGTCGGCATGATTCAGTATGTCTCCCGGTACATGCGCAACCGTACGGGAGGATCGGCCAAGAAGGCGGCAGCCCGCAAGCCTAACGCTGCTGCGTCTGCGCCGTCCAAGCCCGGGCTGGTTGAGCGGCTTAAGAAAATGTTTAGCGAATTCATTTGATCGGGGGAACCATACCAATGTTGGAATTCGATTTCGATATGGAACAACTGGCGCAGATTAAGGTTATCGGCGTCGGGGGCGGCGGAAGCAATGCCGTCAATCGAATGATCGATAATGGCGTCAAAGGCGTGGAATTCATTACGGTGAATACCGATGCGCAGGCGCTTCATCTTGCCAAGTCCGAGCATAAGCTTCAGATCGGGGACAAGCTTACCCGCGGACTCGGCGCGGGCGCGAACCCGGAGGTCGGCAAGAAGGCGGCCGAAGAATCGCGCGAGCTGGTAGCCAGCCGCCTGAAGGGTGCCGACATGGTATTCGTAACGGCCGGCATGGGCGGCGGCACGGGTACGGGCGCAGCGCCCGTCATCGCGGAGATCGCGAAAGAGTGCGGCGCGCTGACGGTCGGCGTCGTGACGCGTCCGTTCACGTTCGAGGGACGCAAGCGTTCCGCGCAAGCCGATCTCGGCATCGAGGCGCTTAAGGAGAAGGTCGACACGCTGATCGTCATTCCGAACGACCGGCTGCTCGAGATCGTCGATAAGAAGACGCCGATGCTCGAAGCATTCCGCGAAGCGGATAACGTGCTGCGCCAAGCGGTACAAGGCATCTCCGACCTGATCGCGGAACCAAGTCTTATCAACCTCGACTTCGCGGACGTGAAGACGATCATGTCCGAACGCGGATCGGCGCTGATGGGAATCGGTATGGCGAGCGGCGAGAACCGTGCGGCAGAAGCGGCACGCAAAGCAATCATGAGCCCGCTTCTCGAGACTTCCATCGACGGCGCACGCGGCATTATCATGAACATTACGGGCGGCGCGAATCTGTCGCTGTACGAAGTGAACGAAGCGGCAGAGATCGTCATTTCGGCTTCCGATCCGGAAGTGAACATGATCTTCGGCGCGAGCATCGACGAAGACATGAAGGACGACATCAAGGTAACGGTCATCGCGACCGGCTTCGAGCTGAAGGGCAATGCGCTTCGCCGCAGTCCCGGCATGGGCGGTACTGCGACAGAACCTTCGCAAGAATCCGCACGGCCGGCATCCGGCGGCGGGCCGAACATTCGTCCGTTCGGCAGCGCGCCTGCAGGCGACCAGTTGGATATTCCGGCATTCCTGCGCAATCGTCCGCGCGGAGATCGGTAGGTAATAGAAGTCATATATTCAGGGGCAGTCACCCGCGGATTTTCGCGAGGCGGCTGCCCCTTTATTCATTAAGGGAGACGATTGCCGGTCATGGGCTGTTCGCGCTATTTCGACCTAAGCCCATCGACAAAACTAGATCGGGTATGACAACGGGTTTAGACAGACAACGAACGAGGCATCTTCTATACTAATCTCAGGCCGCTCACGAGATAGGCGAGCGCACTTGCAAGCATGAGCAAGACGGGAGAGTGAGGCCTGCTGGTCGTATATGTTGATCTTATCTTCCTATCGAACCTGGCAATCGATGCGGCAGTGTTGCTCATGACGGCATGGGTGAGAGGCATTCGCCCCCGCTTGCCGCGAATCGCGGCAGCGGCAGCGATCGGAGCCTGCTACGTCGCGATGATGTTCGCGCCGGCCCTCTCGTTCCTGTATACGTTCATCCTGAAATTCGCGCTCTCCTTGCTTATGCTGTGGACGGCATTCGGCTTCGGGAGCTTGCAGCATTACGTTCGGAACATTGCAGCGTTCTACGGTGTCAATTTTGCCGCGGCGGGCGGCGTGCTGGGACTGCATTATTTGCTGCAAAGCTCCGGTGAACTGTGGGAGGGCATATGGTTCACTCGGACAGGCGGGCTTGGCTTCGAGCTGAAGATCAGCTTGGTCTTCGTGCTCGTCGCGTTTGCGGCGGCGCTGTACGTGTATCGATCGACGTGGAGCGGAAGAAAGCGGGTAGATCGGACGCAGTCGCATCTCGCGGTCGTATCGGTCGTCATCGACGGGTTGGAGCGAACCTGCACCGGTCTCGTGGACACGGGGAATCAGCTGTACGACCCGCTCACGAGAACGCCTGTCATGGTCATGGAAGCGGCGATCTGGCAAGCCGAGCTGCCTCCGTCATGGATTGCGCGGATCCGCGCCTCGGAGGTCGATCAATTGGTCGCGGGGCTGGATGAAGAAGACAGTCCGTGGCGCGATCGACTGCGGCTGGTGCCGTACCGCGGCATCAATCGAGGCACGCAGTTCATGCTTGCCCTGAAGCCGGATCAAGTACGTATCGAGCAGGATGGCGCAAGCTATGTTGCGGTCAAGGTGCTAATCGGCCTGGATGGGGGAAAATTGGTCTCGGACGGGACGTATCAAGCGATAGTCCATCCCTCATTGCTTGAGAGCCGGGACGCCGGCTGACAATCGAAATTGCTGACGGGGAGGACTGGCGTAGCATGATCGTAAAATGGAAATTGGTCCTGCAGTTATACTATTACCGGATTTTATTTTTATTCGGGTTAAAGAGCGAAGAAATCTACTATATCGGAGGAAGCGAAGCACTCCCGCCGCCGCTGACGCGCGAAGAAGAAGAATTCTTGCTCGAGAAGCTGCCGTCCGGCGATTCCGCGATCCGCGCGATGCTAATCGAACGGAATCTGCGGCTAGTCGTGTACATTGCCCGGAAATTCGAGAACACCGGGATTCATATCGAGGATCTCGTATCGATCGGCGCCATCGGCTTGATCAAGGCTGTCAACACGTTCGATCCGGAGAAAAAAATCAAGCTCGCAACCTATGCGTCCCGCTGTATCGAGAACGAAATTCTGATGTACCTGCGGCGCAACAGCAAGATTCGTACCGAAGTATCGTTCGACGAGCCGCTCAATATCGACTGGGACGGCAACGAGCTGCTGCTGTCCGATGTGCTCGGCACGGAGAACGACACGATTTACCGCAACATCGAAGAGCAGGTGGACCGCAAGCTGCTTCACAAGGCGCTTGACAAGCTGTCCGACCGCGAACGGACGATCATGGAGCTGCGCTTCGGATTGACCGACGGCGAGGAGAAGACGCAGAAGGACGTAGCCGATCTGTTGGGCATTTCGCAGTCCTACATCTCCCGGCTGGAGAAACGGATCATTAAGCGGCTGCGCAAGGAATTCAATAAGATGGTTTAGAAGCAGCCTCCCCCGCGGAGGCTGCTTTTGCGTATGGAAAGCGGCGAAATCCTTGATGTGGCAGCGTTTTCGGACGATTGCGGCCGTCAAAGCTACGGCACGTATGACTGTGCATGCGTGGAATAAAAAAGAAACCCGAGGGGATAATGATCATTAATGTTTCACCTTGGGAGGTAATCACGTTGACCCGAAATAAAGTAGAGATCTGTGGAGTGGATACCGCTAAACTGCCGGTCCTGACGAATGCCGAGATGCGCGAGCTGTTCACGGCGCTGCAGACACGCAATGAACTGGCAGCAAGAGAGAAACTGGTTAACGGCAATCTGCGCTTGGTGCTGAGCGTGATTCAGCGGTTCAACAACCGGGGAGAGTTCGTCGACGATCTGTTCCAGGTCGGCTGCATAGGCCTCATGAAAGCTATCGATAATTTCGATTTAGGCCAGAACGTCAAATTCTCTACTTACGCCGTTCCGATGATTATCGGAGAAATTCGGCGTTACCTGCGCGACAATAATCCGATCCGCGTATCCCGCAGTCTTCGAGATATTGCCTATAAGGCGCTGCAAGTGAGGGACAGCCTGACGAACAAGAATGCCCGCGAACCCACGATCTTCGAAATTTCGGAGGCGCTCGGCGTGCCGAAGGAGGATGTCGTGTTCGCGCTCGACGCCATTCAAGACCCGGTCTCGCTCTTCGAGCCGATCTACCATGACGGCGGCGACCCGATCTACGTGATGGATCAGATCAGCGACGACAAGAACAAAGATGTCTCCTGGATCGAGGAAATCGCGCTTCGCGAGGCGATGCATAAGCTAGCCGAACGGGAGAAAATGATTTTATCGATGCGTTTTTTTGAGGGGAAAACCCAGATGGAGGTTGCGGACGAGATCGGCATCTCCCAGGCGCAGGTGTCGAGGCTGGAAAAATCGGCGATCCAGCAAATGCAAAAGCACGTGAAAACCTGATTCGAGATATTGAGCTGCATACCGCCTAATCTGGGCGGTTTTTTCATGGAGAAGGACATTTCTAGGCTGGGCCACATATACTGATACGGAAGGGTGGATGAACATCAACCAGTGAGAGCGTGGTGACGGTGCATTGAAAATATCCGATTTTCAGACGAAGGACGTCATCAACATCGTGGACGGGAGGAAGCTGGGTCAAGTCAGCGACCTCGAGCTCGATCTGCGGCAAGGACGAATCGATTCGATCGTCGTGCCGAGCTACGGCCGATTCTTCGGGCTGTTCAGCAGCGGCACGGACGTCGTCATCCCGTGGCGGAACATCGTGAAGATCGGCGCGGATGTCGTGCTGGTCAGGCTCGACGATACGAAGCAGTATCGGCAAGACGAGGATGAGCCGGCCGCAAGGTAGCAGCCGGAGGGCCGGCTTGCCTCATATCCTCGATTCGACAGAATATGGTACACTGTAGCCAGAGGTGATGGGCGGATGGAACCGTTTCAACATAGAGAAGCCGGGGATGGACCCTCGCTGTTCATGCTGCAATGCTGGATGAATGACGCCGCCGGCTTAACCGCGGGCATTACGGGACGCGATGGCGGTGTCAGCACCGAGCCGCCGGGGTCGCTCAACTGCGGCTTGCACGTGGGAGACAGGCCGGAAGACGTGATTCGCAATCGCAAACGGGTAGCCGAATCGCTTGGATGGCCTTTCGAGGCATGGACAAGCGCCGAACAGGTGCACGGCGATGCCGTATTCCGCGTGGTGCGGGAAGACCGCGGACGCGGCAGGGCGGATCGGGACAGCGCGATTCCGGATACGGACGCCATCATGACGGACGTGCCGGACATCTTGCTGACCTCCTTCTACGCGGATTGCGTGCCGCTCTTCTTCCACGATCCCGAGCATGGCGCAGTAGCGCTCGCGCATGCCGGCTGGAAGGGGACGGTGCTGGAGATTGCCCGTAAGACGGCGGAACAGATGACGGCCGCATACGGGACCGACCCGGCAAGGCTGCGCGGAGCGATCGGCCCGTCGATCGGCAGTTGCTGCTACGAGGTCGACGAACCGGTTATCGCGCGAATGGAACCGCTGGTCCAAGCGCTGTGCGGGGCATCAGGCGCTGAGCCGAGCACGATGATCGAGCCGGCAGCGCCCGGCAAGGCCATGCTGAACTTGAAAGAAATAAACCGACAGATTATGATAAAAGCAGGAATATTGCCGACGAACATCGAATTAACGACTAGATGTACCGGCTGCCGTCACGATGCGTTCTTCTCGCATCGGCTCGAACAAGGGCGAACAGGCAGGATGGCGAGCTTCATCGGCATCAAATCGAGGTGAGGAAGGCCATTGTCCATGAAGGATAGACAGGAAGCGGTCGAACGGCGGATCCGTGAAGCATGTGCTAGAAGCGGAAGAAACCGAAGCGACATCGGCGTGATCGCCGTAACGAAGTATGTGTCGACGGAGAGGGCTCTGCAGGCGCTGAACGGCGGCTATGCGAATCTAGGCGAGAACCGCTGGCAGGATGCCCAAGGCAAATGGCAGGCGATACAACAGACGCAAGGCGCCCGAGAAGATGCGCTTGCGCCCGTCTGGCATTTTATCGGTTCGCTGCAGACGAACAAGGTCAAGGACGTCATCGGCAGGTTTACATACATTCATTCGCTGGACAGGCTGTCGCTTGCGGAAGCGATCGACAAGCGGGCTGGGCAGATCGGTATCCGGGTTCCCTGCTTCGTCCAAGTCAACGTATCCGGCGAAGATACGAAGCACGGACTTGCCCCGTCCGCATTATTCGACTATGCAAGATCGGTCTCGAAGCTTGCGAATCTGAAGATCGAAGGACTTATGACGATGGCTCCCCACGAGGCGGAGCCGGAGGCGACAAGGCCGGTCTTCCGCGAGCTGCGGCGACTGCGGGACGAGCTTAACGCGCTGGCGGTGCTGCCTGAAGCGGCTGACGGGTTGTCGATGGGAATGTCCAACGATTTTGAGATTGCGGTTGAGGAAGGTGCGACCTGGCTCAGGCTGGGTACGATTCTAGTGGGGAAAGAGGAGGAACATTCATGAGCGTCATGAACAAGTTCATGAACTTTCTGGGGCTGCAGGACGAAGAGGAGACGCTGGAGCGCGAGCGCGCGCAGCATGACCAGGAACAAGAGATTGAAACGCCTGCCTTCGAGCAGCGTAAGAATGTTAAGGCCAATGTCGTCAGCATCCACTCGCAGAAGAGTGCCAGAGTTGTCTTAACCGAGCCGCGTTCGTATGACGAGGCGCAGGAGATTGCGGACCATCTGCGTTCGAGACGCTCCGTCGTCGTCAATCTGCAGCGCGTCCGCACTGAACATGCGATCCGCATCGTCGATTTTCTCGGCGGCACGGTCTATGCGCTGAACGGCACGATCTCGAAGCTCGGCGCGAACATTTTCTTGTGCACGCCGGATACCGTAGAGATCTCGGGCACGATTACGGACATCCTGGCGGAGGAGTTCGAAACCAACAAAATGAGGTGACCACGTGTTTGAGATAGCAAGTTTCATCATGACAATTCAAAGAATATACACATTCGTGATCATTGCCTACATCCTGCTGTCTTGGCTGCCTAACGCTCGCGAGAGCTTCATCGGCGAGATTCTAGGCAAGCTCGTGGAGCCTTACCTATCGCCGTTCCGGCGTCTGATCCCGCCGATCGGCGGCATGCTGGACATCTCGCCGATCGTCGCGATCTTTGCCCTGCAATTCATCGCGGCAGGCCTTATCGCCGTCATCGATTTCTTCGTGTGAACGATAACATGAAGAATGATCTCTACGTACACTTTCATCCGGATGAGCGGCCATTCGTCGACCGCGCCGCGGAATGGGTCGAACGCGCCGCGCATCGGCACGAGACGAAGATAACGGACTTCCTGGACCCGCGGCAATCGTTCATCTTGACGACGTTGGCGAATCGCGAACCGGAAGCCGTGCTGCGTCTGGACGGAGGTTACCCGGAAGCGGAACGGCGCCGGGCCGTGCTTGCGCCTGCTTACCGGGATGTCGATGACGAGAACGTGAATATCGTCGTGCTGGCCGTCCGATCGGGCGATAACAGCTACCTGCAGCTGGACCACGGGGACTATATGGGCGCGATTCTCGGACTCGGCATTAAGCGAGACCGGATCGGGGATATTCATGTGCACCCGGACGGCTGCCACTGCCTCGTGGCGGAAGAGATCGCGGATTATATGAATATCCATCTGAGGCAAGTGCACCGGGCTCATGTCCTGACGGACATCCTTCCGATCGAACAGCTTCGTACAGTCAAGCCGGAACTGGAAGAGATGAGCTTCACGGTGGCTTCTTTGCGTCTGGACGGCATTGCAAGCGATGTCTATCGCATTAGCAGGGCCAAGATCGTCGATCCGATCCGCGCCGGCCGCTGCCGCGTGAACTGGAAGGCCGAAGAGGATCCGTCCACGCTCCTTAAAGAAGGGGACGTCGTCTCGCTTCAAGGCTTGGGACGGTTCAAGATGCTATCCGTCGAGGGCATGACGAAAAAAGGCAGAATTCGCGTTAAGGCGGGGAAATTTATTTAGCCATATGCAGGATTTTGCAAGGTAGCGTCGAAAGTTACGTTATTAAAGTTTTCTAACATTCTATTTCAAAGAGTCCGGTTGTCAGCGCCGAGAAGGTTGGACGATGGTAGAAAATGAGGAGCTCAAGCGTTTCCGTAGGAAACGCAGCATCGGAAGCATATGCTTGTAGGCTGTACCTACATGAGCACCTCCAGCGTTTCATAAGAAACGCACTTCGGAAGCATACGCTTCATTTTCGCCAGCGTTCAAGATTCGACGTCGATTTGGCTTCCAGAGAAGCTTCGCGATCACAAACGGACCATAGGAGGTGGGCCAATGCCGTTAACGCCATTGGACATACATAACAAAGAGTTCGGACGCCGTCTTCGCGGTTATGACGAGGACGAGGTTAACGAGTTCCTCGATCAGGTGATCAAGGACTACGAGGCGCTCATCCGCGAGAACAAGGAACTGCAGAACCAAGCGCTTAACCTGCAGGAGAAGCTCAACCACTTCTCGAACATCGAGGAGACGTTGAGCAAGACGATTATCGTCGCGCAGGAAGCCGCAGACGAAGTGAAGAACAATTCGAAGAAGGAAGCGCAACTGATCATCAAGGAAGCGGAGAAGAACGCGGATCGGATCATCAACGAAGCGCTGTCCAAGTCGCGGAAGGTCGCGTTGGAGGTCGAAGAACTGAAGAAGCAGGCATCGATCTATCGCGCGCGCTTCCGGACGCTCGTCGAAGCCCAACTGGATCTGCTCAGCCAAGACGGCTGGGATACGCTCGAAGGCGGAAGCCTGCTGCAGCGCGAAGGCCGCGAGGCCCGCGAAGCGCTGGAGCGGGAGTAGGCAGGACGCGGGTTGACAATGTACATGTAAGAAGCGTATAACTATATGCATACCGAAATCATAAATTCATGGACCGAGAACGAGTAGGCCGCGATGACGATCCACAGAGAGCTGGTGCATGCTGCAAGCCAGCGTTCGGAACGCCGCCGAACATCATCTAGGTAGAAGCGCCGCTGAACCGATCAGTAAGCAGCGCCGGCCGTCCGCCGTTATACGGAACGCAGGCAAGATCTTGAAGGCCTGCTGCTTAAGAGCCGTTCGCTTGATGTATGCCTAATTCGGGTATGCTTAAGAGAACGGAACGAGGGTGGTAACGCGAGCATAGACTCGTCCCTTACTGGGACGGGTCTTTTTGTCATTATCTGCCATAGTGAGCAATATAGCGGGCGAGTTTCCGTATAAGGTTCATGATTAGGACCAAGCTGCACAGTTATCGGGAACTATTCCCGCTAATAGCAACTAAGAATGAAAGGAAGATGAACGATGCAACGCGTTGACGTGAAAGAGCGGGCACGGGCCCGCGAACTGCGAGTGCTGAACAAATGGAAAGAAGAGGGCACGTTCCGGCAATCGATCGAGCATCGTGCCGGCAAGCCGAATTTCGTCTTCTACGAAGGGCCGCCGACCGCAAACGGCGCACCTCACATCGGGCATGTGTTGGGACGGGTCATTAAGGATTTCATCTGCCGCTACAAGACGATGTCCGGTTATCGCGTCGTCCGCAAGGCCGGCTGGGATACGCATGGTCTGCCGGTCGAGCTGGGAGTCGAGAAGCAGTTGGGAATCTCCGGCAAGCAGGAGATCGAGAACTACGGCATCGAAGCCTTCGTGAAGAAGTGCAAAGATAGCGTGTTCGAATATGAGCGCCAATGGCGGGAGCTGACCGAAGCGATCGCCTACTGGACGGATATGGACAATCCGTACATCACGCTCGACAATCGCTATATCGAGAGCGTCTGGCATATTCTTGCGACGATTCACAAGAAAGGGCTGCTCTATCGCGGCCACCGCGTCAGCCCGTACTGTCCTTGCTGCCAGACGACGCTCAGCTCGCATGAAGTCGCGCAAGGCTACGAGGATGTCAAGGATCTTAGCGCGACGGTGAAGTTCAAGCTGGCATCCGGCGAGTCGATCCTCGCTTGGACCACGACTCCTTGGACGCTACCCGCTAACGTGGCGCTGGCCGTCAATCCGGAGCTTCTTTACGTACGTGCACGTAAAGACGGCGAGACTTACATCATTGCCGAAGCGCTTGCCGCATCCGTCTTGAAGGAAGACTACGAAATCGTCGGTCAGGTACGCGGCTCTGAGCTGGTCGGTCTTGCTTACGAACCGCCATTCCGCTACGTGCCGATCGAGAAGGGCCATGTCGTCATCGCGGGCGATTTTGTCAGCGACGCAAGCGGTACCGGTATCGTGCATATCGCGCCTGCGCATGGTGAAGACGACTATCGAGTCGCCCGCCAGAACGGCATCAGCATGTTGAACGTGGTGAATGCCGCCGGCAAATACGCGGATGAAGTGACGGACTTCGCAGGCCGCTTCGTGAAGGATTGCGACATCGACATCGTGCGGCAGCTAAGCGAGAAGGGACTCCTCTTCTCCAAGGAACGCTACGAGCATAGCTATCCGTTCTGCTGGCGCTGCAAGTCGCCGCTGCTCTATTATGCGACCGAGAGCTGGTTCATCCAGACGACGGCTGTCAAGGATCAGCTGATCGCGAACAATAACGGCGTGGATTGGTACCCTGGTCATATCCGCGAAGGCCGCTTCGGCAAGTTCCTCGAGGATCTGGTCGATTGGAACATCAGCCGCAATCGCTATTGGGGAACGCCGCTTAACGTATGGGTCTGCCCGGATTGCAAGGGCGAATATGCGCCGGACAGTCATGCGGACCTGCGGAACCGTTCGGTACGGCCGATCCCGGAGGATCTGGAACTGCATAAGCCGTACGTCGATGAAGTCCAGCTAACTTGCCCGCATTGCGACGGCGGCGTGATGACGCGCACTTCGGAAGTGATCGACGTCTGGTTCGACAGCGGCTCGATGCCGTTCGCGCAGCACCATCACCCGTTCGGCGACGAAGCGGCTTTCGCCGAGCAATATCCGGCAGACATCATCTGCGAGGGCATCGATCAGACGCGCGGCTGGTTCTTCAGCTTGCTGGCCGTCTCGACGCTGTACAACGGCCGAGCGCCGTATAAGGCTGTCATTTCCACCGGCCATATTCTGGACGAGAACGGGCAGAAGATGTCCAAGTCGAAGGGGAATGTCATCGACCCGTGGGAGATCATCAATGAGTACGGTACCGATGCGTTCCGCTGGGCACTTCTCGCGGACAGCGCGCCGTGGAACAGCAAGCGCTTCTCGCGCGGCATCGTCGGAGAAGCGAAGTCGAAGGTCATCGACACGATCGTGAACACGCACGCCTTCTATGCGCTGTATGCGTCGATCGACGGCTTCGATCCTGCGCAGCATCCGCTTGACGGGTCTGCTACGGGCGCGGCGAACAAGCTTGACCGCTGGATCGTATCCCGGCTGAACAGCTTGACGAAACAGGTGGTCAAAGGCCTCGATGCCAATGACTTCTTGAATCCCGCGAAAGAAATCGAAGCATTTGTAGACGAACTAAGCAATTGGTACATCCGCCGTTCGCGCGATCGATTCTGGGGCAGCGGCTTATCGGCTGACAAGATCGCGGCCTACCATACGCTGCGCAACGTGCTGATGACGCTCTCGGGCTTAATCGCGCCGTACGCACCGCTCGTCGCGGATGACGTATACCGCAATCTCGGCGGCAGCGGCAGCGTGCATCTTGCCGATTATCCGCAAGCCGACGAATCCGCGATCGACGAGGCGCTTGAGCGCGACATGGAGACTGCGCGGCAGATCGTCGAGCTGGCGCGGAACGTGCGTAACGAGGCTTCGATCAAGACGCGCCAGCCGCTCTCGGAGCTGATCGTATCGCTCGACCGCGCCTTCGACCTCGCGGAATACGAGGCGATCATCAAGGACGAGATCAACGTGAAGGCAATCGTCATCGAGAGCAGCGACAGCGGCTTCGTCGATTTCAACCTGAAGCTCAACCTCAAGGTAGCAGGCAAGAAGTACGGCAAGCACGTAGGTCCGATCCAAGCGCAGCTGAAGGCGCTCCTGCCGGAAGAAGCGCGGGACGCGGTCGTCCGTGGCGGGTTGACGCTCATGGTCGCCGAAGGCGAGTCGGTCGAGCTGACGCTTGAGGAACTGCTGGTTGAGAAGCAAGCCAAGGAAGGCTTCGCGTCGGCATCCGGTTATCAGCTTACCGTTGCGCTTAATACAGACATTACGCCGGAGCTGGAGCAAGAGGGTTGGGTTCGCGAGGTGATTCGCGCGGTACAGGATACGCGCAAGAAGCTCGACCTGCCGATCGAGAAGCGCGTCAAGCTTAAGCTGCAGGTGGACGAAGAGCTTCATGCCGCGCTGCAGGCATTCGAACGCGTGCTGTTCGACAGCGTGCTGCTGACCGAAGTATCCTACGGACAAGAAGACGACATGGAGATCGTGCAGCTCGGGGAGAAAACGATCGGAATTCGGATCGAGGGCTAAGGGTATAATGGAATAAGCAGGCACGTACAGCGAGCTTCCGCGAGGGCGGCCGACGGGTATACCTAGTCGTCCGCCACCCTTGCGGGGCTCGTTCTTGTAAGCGGGAGGAGCTGTAGCCATGAGCGTGGATCATAAGTCAGAGGAATGGAGCTTGATGCGGCAGTCGCTGGAGACGGTGAAGAAGAAGCTCGAATCGGTATCGAACGACATGGAACGCGCCAAGATCGCCGAATACGTCGATCTGTTGAATCGGCCGATCGCGCTGTTATGGCGGAATTTGCTCGGCGGATTGGCGCGCGGCGTCGGAATCGCGCTCGGTTTCACGTTCTTCGCGGCCACGATCGTCTATGTGCTGCAGATGTTGGGCAAGCTCAACCTGCCGATCGTCGGCGACTACATCGCCGACATCGTGCGCATCGTCCAGCATCAGCTCGAAGGACGCGCGTATTAGCGATCTTCCGGCAGCTCATCGGGCTCGAGCAGCGGATCGCCTTCGCGCTGCGACATGTATTCGCGGTAGAACCGATTGCGCACGACGGATACGCGCGAACCGGTAATATCCGTGGCCAGGAAGCTCTCGATCGATTCGACGAAGCCTTCGTGCTCATCCGGCTCGATGGTCAGACGCTCGTAGTCGGCATCCGGATTCTCTGCCATGGCCGGCGAATCGGAATTGCCGAAGCCTTCGACGATCTGCCAGGCATCCTCGCCGTCGAAGCCGGCGTATGAGCTCTCCTCATCCATGCTGCTGCGGCCGAACGGATGCGCGAGGAATTCTTCCTCGACCGGCCTGTCGATCGAAGGGTGCCGCTGCGGCGAGTGATCCAGGCAATAGCGTGTCTCGGGTACCGCCTGCAGCCGCTCGTACGGTATCGGCGAACGGCAGGTGCGGCAAATACCATATTCGCCGTCCTCCATCGCCTGCAGCGCTTCATGGATCCGTCTCAAGCGGCGCTCATCGTTCTCGAGCAGCGATAGATCCTTGCCGCGCTCGAATGTCTCGGTTGCGACGTCTGCGGGGTGATTGTCGTAAGAGGACAGTTCACCGGCATAATCGCTTAGCGCCTCGCTCATGCCGTAATGATCGTTCTCGGCCAGTCGTTCCTCGATCCGCGCTTGATCCTCCATGAGCACCGCGCGAAGGGATATGCGCTGTTCCTTTGTAAGATGATTCATCGCTGGTCCTCCTTCGATTATTGCCTTGTTGACCGTTAGCTTTTGCTTTCGGGGCTCATTTTAGAAGGGCGTCGGACAGCGATTGCTAGCAATCGTGGAAATAATAAGAATCGACAAGTATTGTGGTATGGCGTAGTCCTGTATGCTACAATATTTGGGCATGGCTGTCGTACATACGGAATGACAAGAACGGAAGTTAGCGACCAGTGGAGGGGAACGAATGAAGGCCTATTATTATTGGATAGCATTGATTGTGATCGCACTGGATCAGATCGTGAAGCAAGTCATCGCCGCGCGGATTGAATTGCACGAACAGATCAGCGTCATCGGCAATTTCTTTCTTATTACCCATATCTTGAACCCCGGGGCCGCTTTCGGCATCCTGCAAGGCGCCAGCGTATTCTTCATTATCGTTACGACCATCGTGGTGAGCGGCATCATCTGGTTTATGGAGCGCAATAAGCGCACGGGCAGCAAGCTGATGCTGACCGGGCTCGGACTCGTGCTCGGCGGCGCGATCGGCAACTTCATCGATCGTCTCCTGCACGGCGAAGTCGTCGATTTCCTGCAATTCAACTTCGGCTCGTATACGTTCCCGATCTTTAACCTCGCGGATTCCGGTATCGTATGCGGCGTCGGGCTGATCCTGCTGGATGCGATTCTGACGAAGGAAGAACCAGCGGCAGTATCTGAACAGGATGGAGAAGTGCATAATCATGGCAGCGAATCGCTCGCAAGCTCAGACAAACCCGTTAACTGATGAACCCCAAGAACAAGAATGGCTCGTATCCGAGGAACATGCAGGCGACCGCGTCGACAAGTATGTAGCGGAAGCGATGGAGGAAGGCGTCTCGCGCACGCAGGTGCAAGATTGGATCAAGTCCGGCCATGTGCGCGTGAACGGATCGAGCATCAAGCCGAACTACAAATTGCAGGCAGGTGACGCGATTACGGTTCTTCAGCCTGAAGCGGAAGAAGCCGCGATCGAGCCGGAGGACATTCCGCTCGCTATCACTTACGAAGACTCCGACGTCATTGTCATCAACAAGCCGCGCGGCATGGTCGTTCACCCGGCGCTGGGACACCGAAGCGGAACCGTCGTGAACGCGCTGATGTTCCATTGCAAGGACTTGTCCGGCATTAATGGCGTCATGCGTCCCGGCATCGTGCATCGCATCGACAAGGATACGTCAGGCCTGATCATGGCCGCGAAGAACGATCTGGCGCATGCGTCGCTGGCCGAACAATTGAAGGCGCACACGGTCATTCGTAAATATGTGGCGCTCGTGCATGGCAATATGCCGCATGATCAAGGTACGGTCGATGCGCCGATCGGCCGCGACCCGCATGACCGCAAGATGTTCACGGTGACGTCGAAGGGCGGCAAGGAGTCGGTGACCCATTTTGCGGTGCTGGAACGGCTGGACGATTATACACTGCTCGAGCTTCGCCTCGAGACCGGACGTACGCATCAGATCCGCGTGCACATGAAGTATATCGGGTATCCGCTGGCGGGCGATCCGATCTACGGCAGAGCCAAAACGGTTCCGCTGAACGGTCAGGCGCTGCATGCGGCGATGCTCGGCTTCGAGCATCCGCGCACAGGGGAGACATTGCTGTTCGAAGCGCCGATCCCGGCGGACATGGAGGAAGTCCTCCACATCCTAAGAAACAGGTAAGTCCTTGCTCATAAGTCATTGAGAATTTGCGTAAAAGTGCAAATTTTCGATGACTTATTCTATTATGGAGGCGCTGTTCGATACGCTATGCTATTGAGAGCGAAACCAGCATTACGCCGCATCCATTAGCGCGACAGACGAACAGTAAAGGGTGATCCATAATGACAACGATCAATCAGAATTTCCTCGAGCTGCGCGGCAGCTATTTGTTCTCCGAAATCGCCAAGCGCCGTACGGCGTTCATGCAGCAGCATCCGGAAGCACAGATAATCTCGCTTGGAATCGGAGACGTCACGCGCGGATTGCCGAGCGCGGTGACGTCCGCTATGCACGAGGCTGTAGACGAGCTGGCGGAGTCCGGATCATTCCGCGGCTATGGTCCGGAGCAGGGGTATGACTTTCTGCTGCAGGCCATTATCGACAATGATTACAAATCGCGCGGCATCGATCTGGCGCTGAACGAAGTGTTCGTCAGCGACGGCTCCAAATGCGACGTGGGCAATATCCAGGAAATCTTCAGTCAAGACGCAATCGTCGCCGTTCAAGACCCCGTATATCCGGTCTATGTGGATACGAACGTGATGGCAGGGCGCCACGGCGCGTTCGATACCGAGAAGAACCAGTATGACCGCATCGTCTACCTGCGCTGCGACGCGAGCAACGGCTTTAAGCCGAGCCTGCCGGACCGCAAGGTCGATCTGATCTATCTCTGCTACCCGAACAATCCGACCGGCATGACGCTAACGAAGGACGAGCTCAAGGCGTGGGTCGATTATGCCAAGGCGAACGGCTGCATCATTCTGTTCGATTCGGCATACGAAGCATTCATTCAAGAGTCGGACGTGCCGCACAGCATCTACGAGATCGAAGGCGCGAAGGAGGTCGCGATCGAATTCCGCAGCTTCTCCAAGACGGCCGGCTTCACGGGCGTACGCTGCGCGTACACGGTCGTGCCGCGCGAGCTCAAGGCGAAGGATGCGCACGGCAACGAGGTCGTCGTAGCCGACCTCTGGAACCGCCGGCACACGACGAAATTCAATGGCGTGTCTTACGTGACGCAGCGCGGCGCGGCAGCTATCTATTCGCCGGAAGGCAAAGCGCAAATCGCGTCGATCATCGATTATTACATGACGAATGCCGGCATTATCCGTGACGGTCTCCGTTCGCTCGGACTTGAGGTGTACGGCGGCGTGAACGCTCCTTACATCTGGCTCAAGACGCCGCAAGGTCTCGATTCATGGGCGTTCTTCGACAAGCTGCTCGGCGAGACGCATATCGTCGGGACGCCGGGCGTCGGATTCGGCCAAGCGGGCCAAGGCTACTTCCGCCTCACCTCCTTCGGGAGCCGCGAGAATACCGAGAAAGCCGTCGAACGCATCACGAAGCTTAGCTTGTAAGGTATTGAAGTAAGTTTGTATCAATAATTATGTATCAATAATTGAAGCCTCCCTCAAGCGAAGCGCAAGAGGGAGGCTTAATCTTTCCCCAGTTCACAAAAAGTTCGCTTGTCAGGACCGAGAAGGTTGAACGATGGTAGAACTTGAGGAACGTAGCGTAGTCGAAACTACGTGAGTACCGGAAAGTTCGCCAGCGTTCAAGATTCGACATCGAGTAAGCTTCTTCGCGATGCTTCGTCATCACAAGCGAACCCTTGACTTCCTGACATGGCCATGGCATAATTCTACTAATGAACTGAAGTACCTTTAACTCAGTCCCGTGAGGCTGGCAAGGTAACGTGAACACTTGATTGACACGCTCGAAGCCGCATGCAGGAGAGGAATCTCTTGGCTTGCCATGCTCGAGTTGTGTCCATCGGTCTAGCTCCTTGCGGCTTCCGCAAGGAGCTTTTTGCTGCAGCCAGAGCAATAACGGGACGGCTCCGGCGACCGCGATTTTCGACAGGAGGCGGACGAAATGGTTGAAGAACGGCATGTCATCATGGACGAAATCGGCATCCGCCGCGCGTTGACGCGCATCGCGCATGAGATTTTGGAGAAAAACAAAGGCATTGACGATTGCGTGTTCATCGGCATTCGTACGCGAGGGATTTACTTGGCGAATCGCATCGCCGAGCGGGTGCTGGAGATCGAAGGCAAGCCGGTACCGGTAAGCGAGCTCGACATTACTTCCTATCGCGACGACCGCAGAGGTCCGGGCGCGAAGATCGGGATGCGCCAGCAGGACGAAGCAGGCCTGGGCCTGGCGGCGATCCAAGAGAAGAGAGTCATCCTCTTCGATGACGTACTGTACACCGGGCGCACGATTCGCGCGGCGATGGACGCGATCATGGACATGGGACGACCGCAGGCGATTCAATTGGCCGTGCTGATCGACCGCGGACATCGCGAGCTGCCGATTCGGCCCGACTATGTGGGCAAGAACGTGCCGACCTCCAAGCTCGAAGTCATCGAAGTCTCCTTGCAAGAGGTAGATAGCACGGATACGGTAACGATTTTTCAGCAGAGGGGACAGACTGGATGACCACGGTGAAACTTAGAGAACGAAGCTTGCTTGGCCTGAAGGACCTGACGGATGGCGAAATTCAGTCCCTGCTGGATCGCGCGAAATATTGGGAAGACATGCCGGATAAAATTACGCGTATTGCACCGAATGCGATCGTGGCGAACATGTTTTTCGAGAACAGCACGCGAACGCGGTTCTCGTTCGAAATGGCCGAGAAGCGGCTCGGCGCGGAAGTGTTGAACTTCTCCGCGGCCGTATCCAGCGTACAGAAGGGCGAATCGATCTACGATACGGTGCGCACGCTCGAATCGCTCGGCATCGACGCCGGCGTCATCCGGTTGAAACCGATCGGCGTGCTGGCAGAGCTGGCGGAGAAGATTCGCGTTCCTCTCATCAATGCAGGAGACGGCAACAACGAGCATCCTACGCAAGCGCTGCTGGACCTGTACACGATGCAGAAGCAGTTCGGCACGCTGCGGGGGCTGACGGTCGCCATCGTCGGCGACATTCTGCACAGCCGCGTAGCCCGGTCTAATCTGTGGGCACTTCGCAAGATGGGGGCCAACGTCGTGTTCTGCGCACCGCCGAATATGGAGGCGCCCGAGCTTGACGCTCCTTATGTCGCGATCGAAGAAGCGCTGAAGGCCGACGTCGTCATGATGCTGCGCGTTCAGTTGGAACGGCATGAGAGCGGCATGATCCGTTCGGCCGAAGACTATCGCACGCACTACGGACTTACCGTCGAACGGGCAGCGAATATCGCCAAGCATGCGATCATCATGCACCCCGCACCGATCAACCGAGGCGTCGAGATCGACGATGAACTGGTCGAGCATCCGCAATCGCGCATTTTCGCGCAGATGGCGAACGGGGTTCCGATCCGGATGGCGGTCATCGAGCGCGCGCTGCAGTAATACGGAGCGAACGGCAAGCTCGCAAGCTCCATAGAAGCGAAGGGAGAATCGATTACCAATGGCATTATGGATATTGAACGGCAGTCTGTGGAACGCGGAGCGCGAGCAGTTGGAGACGAAGCACGTACGGATCGAGAACGGCCTCATCGCCGAGATTCTGGACGGCGGATCGCAGCCGGCGACAGACGGTTGCGAGACGATCGACGCCGGCGGCAAGCTGGTATCGGCAGGTTTGATCGATATGCACGTCCACTTGCGCGACCCAGGCTTTACCCATAAGGAAGATATCGTTACCGGCACGCTTTCGGCAGCGGCGGGCGGATTTACGACAATCGCATGCATGCCGAACACGCGGCCCGTGACCGACACGCCGGAGACGGTGCGATACATTCGCGACAAGGCAGCAGCGGATGGCTACGTGAACGTGCTGCCGTATGCCGCGATCACGAAGAACGAGCTTGGACGGGAACTGACCGACTTTGCTGCCCTGAAGGAAGCGGGCGCGATCGGGTTCACGGATGACGGCGTAGGCGTCCAGAACGCGCAGATGATGAAGGATGCGATGAAGCTTGCCCACTCGCTCGGCATGCCGATCATCGCGCACTGCGAGGACGACTCGCTGGTCGAAGGCGCGTGGGCTTCCGAGGGTAAGTTCTCTCGCGAGAACGGGCTGAAGGGCATTCCGAACGAATCCGAAGCGATTCATGTCGGACGAGACGCGCTCTTGGCCGAAGCGACGGGCGTACATTACCATGTATGCCATGTGAGCACGGAACAGTCGGTGCGCCTGATCCGGCTTGCGAAGCAGGTTGGCGTGCGCATTACGGCCGAAGTATGCCCGCATCACTTGATTCTGTCGGACGAAGATATTCCAGGCATGGATCCGAACTGGAAAATGAATCCGCCGCTCCGGACGCCTCGAGACGTGCAAGCGGTGATCGAGGGGCTTGAGGACGGCACAATCGACATGATCGTTACCGATCATGCGCCGCATACCGCCGAGGAGAAGGGAAGAGGCGTCGACCTGGCGCCGTTCGGCATCGTCGGCTTCGAGACGGCCTTCCCGCTGCTCTATACGAAGTTCGTCAAGACCGGACGTTGGACGCTCGGATTCCTGCTGAAGCGCATGACGTCCGACCCTGCCGAAGTATTCGGTCTCTCGTCAGGCAAGCTGGCGGCAGGCGCGCCTGCAGACATCACGATCATCGATCTGGATGCCGAGCGCGCGGTAGAGCCGGAGAAAATGTACTCGAAGAGCCACAACACGCCGTTCGGCGGCTGGAAGCTGCAAGGCTGGCCCGTGCACACGATCGTCAACGGTCGCACTGTCTGGACAAGGGTTCGGTTGTGATCGCGAAGTAACTCGGGAAGCGTATTCGACGTCGAATCTTGAACGCTGGCGAAAGTTCCGGTACTCACGTAGGTTTTGCCTACGCTCCGTTCCTCACTTTCTACCATCGTCCAACCTTCTCGGCGCTGACAACCGAACTTGATTAAAATGGCCGAAGGCTTGGATTGCCCCAGGTTAATAAAGAACTACTAAGGAGTGATACGGATGCAAGCTAGATTATTATTGGAAGACGGAACGTTGTTCACCGGCCGTTCTTTTGGCGCGGAAGGCGCCAAGCTGGGCGAGGTCGTGTTCAATACCGGAATAACAGGCTACCAGGAAGTGCTGTCCGATCCGTCGTACTGCGGACAGATCGTCACGATGACTTATCCGCTCATCGGCAACTACGGCATTACGCGCGATGACTTCGAGAGCATCACGCCGTTCGTACACGGATTCGTGGTACGCCGCCATGAGCCGGTGCCGAGCAACTGGCGTGCCGAGTATTCGCTGGACAATCTGTTGAAAGAAGCAGGCATTCCGGGCATCAGCGACATCGATACGCGCATGCTGACAAGAATCCTGCGCCATCACGGCACGATGAAGGGCGTCATCACGACCGGCAACGAACGCGTCGAAGAGCTGCTCGAGCGTATGAAGAGCACATCGCTCATGACGGACCAAGTGCCGCGCACTTCGACGAAGAGCTTCATCAATGTGCCGGGCAGCCGCGAACGGATCGTCCTGATCGACTTCGGCGCGAAGAGCGGCATCCTGCGCGAGTTGACGCAGCGCGGCTGCGAAGTCATGGTCGTGCCGCATGACACGACGGCCGAGCAGATTCGCCGCCTGAATCCGGACGGCATTCAGCTGTCCAACGGCCCTGGGGACCCGAAGGATGTCCAGCATGCCGTTAAGACAATCGCATCCCTGCTTGGCGAATTCCCGATTTTTGGCATCTGCCTCGGACACCAACTGTTCGCGCTCGCTTGCGGCGCCGACACGACGAAGTTGAAATTCGGCCACCGCGGCGGCAACCATCCGGTTAAGGAACTGTCAACCGGCCGCTGCTACGTCACGTCCCAGAACCACGGTTATACGGTGCTGGACGAGTCGATCGCAGGCACGGGGCTTGTCGTCACGCATATCAACAATAACGACAAGACGATTGAAGGCTTGAAGCACGAGACGCATCCGGCATTCTCGGTGCAATATCATCCGGAGGCGGCGCCAGGGCCGTTCGATTCCGGCTACTTGTTCGATGAGTTCCTGGAGATGATCCGCGAGCATAAGCGCAACAATCCGCAGAAGCCGCGTCAAGCAAGGCTCTCGGAGACGTTGAAAGGAGAACTGCAGTATGCCCAGAAATAATGAACTCAAAAAAATTCTCGTCATCGGCTCCGGTCCGATCGTCATCGGCCAGGCTGCGGAATTCGACTATGCCGGCACGCAGGCCTGCCAAGCGCTGAAGGAAGAAGGCTATGAAGTCGTCCTGATCAACAGCAATCCGGCCACGATCATGACGGATACGAATATGGCGGATAAGGTATACATCGAACCGATTACGCTCGATTTCGTCTCGCAGATTATCCGCCAGGAGCGGCCGGATGGCCTCTTGCCTACGCTCGGCGGCCAGACAGGGCTGAACATGGCAGTCGAGCTGGCACGCGCAGGCGTGCTGGAGCGCGAGAACGTGAAGCTGCTCGGCACTCAGCTGACGGCGATCGAGAAGGCAGAAGACCGCGACTTGTTCCGCGACTTGATGCGCGAGCTGGAGCAGCCCGTTCCGGAGAGCACGATCGTAACTACCGTGGAAGAAGCGGTCGATTTTGCGAATGAAATCGGCTACCCGATCATCGTGCGCCCGGCCTACACGCTCGGCGGTACGGGCGGCGGAATCTGCGCGAGCGAAGAGGAGCTGCGCGAGATCGTCGCATCCGGCATCCGCTACAGCCCGATCAGCCAGTGCCTGATCGAGAAGAGCATCGCCGGCATGAAGGAAGTCGAATACGAGGTCATGCGCGACGCGAACGACAACTGCATCGTCGTGTGCAACATGGAAAACTTCGACCCGGTCGGCGTACATACGGGCGACAGCATCGTCGTCGCGCCTAGCCAGACCTTATCGGACCGCGAATACCAGATGCTGCGTTCGGCCAGCCTGCGCATCATCCGGGCGCTGAACATCGAGGGCGGCTGCAACGTGCAGTTCGCGCTGGATCCGCTCAGCTTCCAATACTATGTCATCGAAGTCAATCCGCGCGTCAGCCGTTCGTCCGCGCTGGCGTCCAAGGCGACCGGCTATCCGATCGCGAAGATGGCGGCGAAGATCGCGGTCGGCTATACGCTTGACGAGATCGTGAACCCGGTGACGGGTCAGACTTACGCGATGTTCGAGCCGACGCTGGACTATATCGTATCGAAAATTCCGCGCTGGCCGTTCGACAAGTTCATCTCCGCGAACCGCAAGCTGGGCACGCAGATGAAAGCGACCGGCGAGGTGATGGCGATCGGGCGGACATTCGAGGAGTCGATCCATAAGGCGGTACGCTCGCTGGAGATCGGCACGCATCGCCTGCATCTGAAGGATGCGGCGTCGCTCTCGGACGAAGTGCTGAGCGTTCGGCTGAACAAGCCGGACGACGAGCGTATGTTCCTTGTTGCCGAGGCGTTCCGCCGCGGCTGGAAGCTGCAGCAGATTCAAGATTTGACGTCCATCGATTGGTGGTTCTTGGACAAGATCGAAGGCATCGTCGCCTTCGAGCAGCGGATCAAGAGCGAGCCTGGCCTAACGCAAGAACTGCTGTACGAAGCGAAGCGCATGGGCTTCTCCGACCGCTCGATAGCCGAGCTGCGCCGTGAAGGCCAGCCGAGCGGCAAGCATACCGACGAGCATGAGGTGCGCGCGTACCGTCTCGAGCTCGGCATCAAACCGGTGTACAAGATGGTCGATACCTGCGCGGCCGAATTCGAAGCGACGACCCCGTACTACTACTCGACGTACGAGGTCGAGAACGAAGTGACGGAGTCAAGCAAAGAGAAAGTGCTCGTGCTCGGTTCCGGCCCGATCCGGATCGGCCAGGGCATCGAATTCGATTACTCCACGGTGCATGCCGTGTGGGCGATTCAGAATGCCGGCTACGAGGCCGTCATCATCAACAACAACCCGGAGACCGTCTCGACGGACTTCTCGACTTCGGACCGTCTGTACTTCGAACCGCTCTTCTTCGAGGATGTTATGAACGTCATCGAGCAAGAGAAGCCGATCGGCGTCATCGTGCAGTTCGGCGGACAGACCGCGATCAATCTTGCCGCGCCGCTGTCGAAGGCAGGCGTGCGGATTCTGGGCTCCAGCCTGGAGAGCATCGATTCGGCCGAGGACCGCAAGAAGTTCGAAGCGCTCCTGCGCAAGCTTACGATCGCTCAGCCGGAAGGCAGTACGGTAACGTCGGTGGATCAGGCCGTCGAGACCGCTCGCGGACTTGGCTACCCGGTTCTGGTGCGTCCTTCGTATGTTCTGGGCGGACGCGCGATGGAGATCGTCTACTCGGATGAGGAACTGCTGAGCTACATGGAAGTGGCCGTCAAGATCAATCCGGAGCATCCGGTGCTGATCGACCGCTACATGCTGGGCAAGGAAGCAGAGGTCGACGCGATCTGCGACGGCGAGACGGTATTGATTCCGGGCATCATGGAGCATGTCGAGCGCGCGGGCGTTCATTCCGGCGACTCGATCGCGGTCTATCCGCCGCAGTCGCTGTCCGACGATATCAAGGATCAAATCGTCGACATCACGACGAAGATCGCGAAGGAACTGAAGGTCATCGGAACGGTGAACATCCAGTTCGTCATCTTTCAGGAGAAGGTCTACGTCATCGAGGTCAACCCGCGTTCATCGCGTACCGTGCCGTTCCTGAGCAAAGTGACGAACGTGCCGATGGCGAACCTGGCCACGCAAGCGATTCTAGGCAAGAAGCTGGTCGAGCTCGGCTACAAGGACGGCCTGTGGCCGGAGGACGAGTACGTCTCCGTCAAGGTGCCGGTATTCTCCTTCGCCAAGCTGCGCCGCGTCGATCCGACGCTGACGCCGGAGATGAAGTCGACCGGCGAGGTCATGGGCCGCGACGTGCAATACGCGAAGGCGCTGTACAAAGGCCTGGTAGGCGCCGGCATGCGCATCCCGCCGACTGGCGCGATTATCGCGACGGTAGCCGATAAGGATAAAGAAGAAGCGATTGAAATTTTGCGCGGGTTCTATGAGCTCGGCTACAATGTTATCGCGACGGGCGGCACGGCTACGGCAATGGAAGAAGCCGGACTGCGCGTAACACGGGTCAACAAGCTGAGCGAAGGGTCGCCGAACATTCTCGACCTGATTCGCAACGGTCAAGCCCACTTCGTCGTCAATACGCTGACGAAGGGCAAGACTCCGGAGCGCGACGGCTTCCGGATTCGCCGCGAGGCGGTTGAGAACGGCGTTGTCTGCATGACGTCGCTCGACACGGTCCGCGCGCTGCTGAACATGCTGCAAACCATCAACTTCTCGTCCCGGCCGATGCCGGTACTGCAGAGCTAATTGGAACGGCCATGCGCTTGAGGCCGCCGGCGGAAGCCGGCAGGCCGCAAGCGGCTGGCCGTCTTATATGTGCGGGTCTCATAACCGCTGCAAGCGCGAATGGGATATGATCTAGTCTAGTCCGAAGGGAGAACGCCGAACAGATGGAAACGAGACTTACGCGTGAACAAGCGGCCGGACGTGTCATGGTCGCGTTGGACTATCCCGAGGCGGCGGCGGCGGAGCGGCTGCTGGAGCGGTTGTCGGGCATTCCTTGCTACATGAAGGTCGGCATGCAGCTGTTCTACGCTGCGGGACCGTCATTCGTCGCAAGCTTGAAGGATCGAGGCTATCTTGTGTTCCTCGATGTGAAGATGCATGACATCCCGAATACGGTGAAGGGCGGGGCGAACAGCGTAACCAAGCTGGGCGTCGACCTGTTCAACGTGCATGCGGCAGGCGGCATCCGAATGATGCAAGCGGCGCTCGAGGGTGTCGATGCCGCGGTAGGCGGCGGCGCAGCAAGACCGTCCGTCATCGCGGTTACGCAGCTCACGAGCACGAGTCAAGCGGTGTTGAATGACGAGATCGGCATCGCGGGTACGGCTGAGGATGCGGTGCTTCGATACGCAAGGCTGGCGCGGCAAGCGGGATTGGCCGGAGTGGTCGCCTCCCCGCAGGAAGTAACGGCGGTAAAGGGCACTTGCGGAGCGGACTTCCGCACGGTAACGCCTGGCATTCGTCCGGCATGGGCAGAGACGAATGATCAAGCCAGAATCATGACGCCAGGCCAAGCGCTTGCGCAAGGCACGGACTACATGGTCATCGGCCGGCCGATTACGGCGGCGAACGATCCGCGCGAAGCGCTGGAACTCATTCTAGAGGAGCTGATGGAAGTTGACGACAGACAAGCTTGAGAAGCTTCCGCAAGAAATTGCGGATAATCTGCTGCGCATCGGGGCAGTCGTATTGAAGCCGAATGATCCGTTCACATGGTCGTCCGGACTGCGCTCGCCGATCTATTGCGACAATCGCCTTACGATGTCCTATCCGGATGTGCGCAAACGCATCGCTGCCGGCTTCGAGGCCGTGATCCGCGAGCGATTCCCTGCTTGCGAAGCTGTCGCAGGCATTGCGACCGGCGGCATTCCGCATGCGGCTTGGGTCGCGGAGCGGCTGGACCTCCCGATGCTTTACGTGCGCGACAAAGCGAAGGGGCATGGCAAGACGAATCAGATCGAAGGCCACTATCGGGCCGGACAGAAGGTCGTGCTGATCGAGGATCTCGTCTCGACCGGCGGCAGTTCGTTGAAGGCTGCCGTTGCGGTGCGCGAAGCGGGATGCGAGGTGCTAGGTACAGTTGCGATCTTTACCTATGAGTTTCCGCAGGCGGCCGCGGCGTTCGGGGAGCAGCAAATCCCTCTCTATACCTTATCCTCCTACAGCGCGCTGCTTGAGTCGGCGCTGCGTTCGGGAAGCATAACGGCGGAAGAGGAAACGTTATTGAACGGTTGGAAGAACGACCCGCAAGGCTTCAGCAACAGATTCCAATAGTCAAAATGATGTGCGTTTAGGCCGGTTCCCGCCAGGGAGCCGGCTTTTCTCATTTCCGGGGAGTTATGCGATGTACCAAAACGTTATCATAACAATTATGCAACATTTAAAACTTTTTATTTGCGCATGGCTAACAATTTGTTATGATTACCTTGTAAGCGCATGCAGATGGAGAAGTCATATCGCTTCATGAAGCGCGGCAGCGTAGACGGATGGAGGAGTGAAACCATTGTGAGCGTATCGGAAACTTCCCAACTGCCTCTGCTCGAGGCCCGCGGCGTTACGCGGGTATTCGGCAAAGGCGATGGCCAAGTATATGCGCTTCGCGGCGCGACAATGAGCGTCGGGGCGGGCAGATTGATCGCGCTGAAGGGCAGGTCGGGGTCGGGGAAGACCACCCTGCTGAACATCATGGCGGCATTGGACAGTCCTACCGAGGGCGATGTCTACTACAGCGGGCGCGAAGGCAAGCGGATGTCGGAACAGCAAAAGAATGACATGCGCAAGAGGGAGATCGGCCTTATCTTCCAGTCGTTTGCGTTAGTGCCTTACATGACCGCGTATGAGAATGTCGAATTCGGGCTTCGCATCGCGGAGGTACCGGCACATGAACGAAGGAAACTGGCGGAACAAGCGTTGGCATTCGTCGGATTGGCAGCGCGGATGCACCATATGCCGCAGGAGATGTCAGGCGGCGAGCAGCAGCGTACGGCGATTGCGCGGGCAATCGCGCACAAGCCGAAGCTGATTCTGGCCGACGAACCGACAGCCGAATTGGATTCCAGAATGGGCAAGCAGGTAATGAACGTATTCCGCGAATTGGTCGCGAGCGAAGGCGTCTCGATCGTGATGACCTCGCATGATCCGCACATCATGGAACTCGTTGACGACGTATACGCATTGGAGGATGGTCGAATTGGATCGGAAAGCATCAAACGCCCTTAAACTCCGCATGACCGCGCTCGGCGTACTGCTGGCTGCGAGCGCTGCGGTCAGCGGCTGCAGCCTTCTTCCGGAGGAGCAAGCGCCGCTGAAGCCGCCGCTCGTGAAACCGGCGCAGGCGGAAGTGAAGACGATCGACGCGAAGCTTGGCAGCATCGTAAGACAAATCGCAGGATCCGGCACGTTCGTGCCGACGAATATCGCTTATTATCAATTCAAGAACGGCGGCATCATCGAAACCGTTCATGTCCGCGCCGGCACCGAGGTCAAACGCGGGGACGCGCTCGTAACGTTAGAGAGCGAGGGCATTGACGTCGAACTGCTGCAGCGCGAGCTGGAGTACGAACGCAAGCGTCTGGCATTCGAGGATGCGGTCAAGGGCGGCAACGAGCGCCAATCCCGAATCGCGCGCATCGATTATGAATTAGCGAAGCTGCTCTATGACAAGACGAAGGAAAAGGCCGGCAATTCCGTTCTGTTAGCCGAAGCGGACGGCATCGTCTCTTATGCCACGGATCTGATGCCTGGCGATCGCACCGATGCCGGCCGCGTGCTGGCTGCCGTTGCGGACCCGTCGGGCATGCGGTTGGCGCTGCTCGCGACTTCCAATCCGGTGCTGGCCGACATCAGGGTTGGCATGGAGGCTGAGATTACGTTCAAAGGCTCGACGTTGAAGGGGAAAGTGTCCCAGACACCCGCGACGGCACCTCAGACCGACGATGACCGACTGCGCGAGGAATACACCCGTACCCTCTATATCGATCTGGACGAATTGCCGGCAGAGGCCGTGATCGGCGCCATGGCGGATGTCCGCATCATCGCAGCTCGCCGCGATAACGTCATCGTCGTGCCGAAGAGCGGAGTCCGCACTTATTTCGGACGTACCTATGCACAGGTGTTAGACGGCGAGCGGCGACGGGAAGTCGATATCGAGACCGGTCTCGAGACAGCGACCGAGTACGAGATCGTGCAAGGGATCGAGGAAGGCATGAAGATCATACTTCAATAAGAATTTCGCCTATAGCGTAAGAGGCCGTAAGGAAACGAGGGAAGCTTATCATGTCCGTACTCATCATGCTACTGCGCAAGATGGCCAGAAACCGCTGGCTCGTCGCCAGCCTGCTCGCGGGCATGCTGTGCTGCATTGCGCTGACATCCAGCATGCCGATCTACAAGAATGCCGTTCTTCAATATATGCTGGTACAAGACATGGACCGGAGCTACGCCGAGACAGGCGATCACCCCGGCGTCATATCGGTTGACGTGGCCATGCGGACAGACGATCCGAAGCTGCAAGCGGCGATCATCGATCGGTTCGATTCGTATTGGACGTCGCGCATCGCGAGCGGCGAACGATTCAAGCTGCAGTTGAACCAGATTCTGATGGAGACGGTTCGCTTTCAGCTGACGCCTGCCGATCCGTCACGCGTCAACCCCGATGAGAAGCGCTCCGGCAAGCTTGCGATGCGCAGCGGCCTGGAGGACAAGGTGCGACTCGTGGACGGCAAGCTGCCTGCCAATGAAAGGGTTGACGGCGTCTACGAGGTCATGGTGACCGATAATGCGCTAGTCGAAATGAAGATGCTGCTCGGGCAGGAATATATCATCGCCGATCCGCGGGTCGAACGCAGCGATATCCGGATAATGCCGGTCGGCGTAATTGCCGAGCAAGATATGAGCGACGTCTATTGGAGCCGCGCGGTTCTTGGAACGGAGCGCAATGCGCTATTTTTGGCGGAAAAGCTGTTCCTGCAAGATTTCGCCAAGGATGCGCCGATTACGATCTCTAAGGTAGGGGCGCTCGCCGCGGCAGATTATGCAGCGTTCGACCTTGAGACAGCGTCTTATATGATCGGGCTCAAGAGCAGCATGGCAGCCGATATGATGGACCGGTACAACTTCTCGGTCAGCACGTCGGTATGGATACCGGGCAGCGAAGCCATGACGGCTTATGCAGACCGCGAAGCAACGCTCCGCAATCTGCTCTGGTCGCTCAATGTACCGTTATTCATTCTAATCGGATTCTACCTGTATATGGTTACCGGCATGCTGATTGAAAGACAGAAGTCGGAAATTGCCGTGCTCCGCAGCCGGGGTGCATCGAGGCTGCACATCATGGGGATCTATGCGGCGGAGTTCGGCCTGCTGGCACTGCTCGCCTATGCAATCGGCCCATGGATCGGCGCAGCCTTCACGCGCATCCTCGGCTCGACAAGCACGTTCATGAGCTTCGTGAACCGCGGTGCCTTGCAAGTAGAGATGTCGGGAGAGAGTTGGCTATATGCCGGAGGCGCAGTGCTCGCCGCTTGGGTAATCAATCTCGTGCCTGTGTTCATGGCTACCCGAGCCTCGATCGTCGACCAGAAGCGAGCCAAGGCACGCGAAGGCAAGCGCGCCGCATGGCAGACCTACGGTCTTGATTTTGTGTTGATCGGCATCGCGTTCTACGGCTACTATCTGTTCCATCAAAGGATGTCGGATCTCGTCAAGCTCGGATTGGACGGCAAGTCGTTGTCGGCCGATCCATTGCTCTACACGGTACCGACGCTGTTCATATTGGGAACGGGGCTGCTCCTGATCCGCATATACCCGTTGGTCGTCTCGCTGATATACCGGTTGGGACGCAAGCGGTGGGCGCCCCAGAACTATTCGACGCTGCTGCTGGTCAGCAGGCGCAATCGGATCTATCACGGATTAATGCTGTTCCTGGTCTTGACGGTAGGAACAGGCGTCTACAACGCGAATACGGCTCGAACGATCAACGGCAATATGGAGGATCAGATCTGGTACGCGGGGGGCAGCGACATCGTGCTCCGCCAGCACTGGAAGAACGATGCTCCTCCGGCTCAATCGCCGGGACCGCCGCAGCCCGGAGCGCAAGCGGCGCCTATCGCGCCATCGCGCATCAGCTACCTGGAGCCGCCGTTCGAGCTGGTTGAGAATCTGCCCGGCGTCGAGAGCGCGGCCAAGGTGTTCACGAAGCAGGAAGCGGATGCGTGGTTCGGTACCAAGAGCGGCAAGGTAACGCTGAAGGGCATCGAGACGGATGCTTTCGGAATGGCGGCTTGGATGAAGGATAGCCTATTGCCGTACCATTTCTACGATTATTTGAATCTCATGGCCCCTGACGCGCACGCAGTCCTGCTGTCCAAGACGGCGGCGGATTACTTCGGTGCCAAGACAGGCGATGTGCTGGATGTAGGCTGGGAAGGCATTCGGCCGACAAGGATGATCGTCTACGGCGTGATCGATTACTTCCCGTCGTTCAACCCGAATCCGTCCGCGGCAAGGGGCAATCCGAACGATCCGAGTCCGATGCTGGTCGTCGGACATCTCGACACGATTCAGAATGAACTGGCCATGGAGCCTTACGATGTCTGGATGAAGCTTGAGCCGGGCGCGGATCGTCAGGCGCTCCTCGATACGATGGCCGAACGAGGCATCGCGATCGAGAAGTTCCAGGATACGATCGGCGAAATCGCGGCGAGCCGGATGGATCCGTTCCGCATGGCGATCAACGGCGTCATGAGTCTAGGATTCATCGTCTCGCTGGTCATCAGCTTCATCGGGTTCATGCTGTTCTGGTTGTTATCGCTGCAAGGCCGAATGCTCCAGCTCGGCATCTATCGCGCGATGGGCATCTCCTTCAGACAGCTGTTAGGCATGCTCATGATCGAGCAGATTCTGACGACTGGCGCGGGATTCCTAATCGGCATCGCGACCGGATTGTCAGCTGGCCGCATCTTCGTGCCGTTGTTCCAATTATCGTTCGATCCGGGCAAAATCGTTCCGCCGTTCGAGGTCATTACCGATCAGGCCGACATCATACGGATGGGAATCTCGACGTCGCTGATGCTTGCCGCCGCGCTGCTCATCCTGGCGTGGATACTGAAGCGAATGAACATCTATCAAGCTGTCAAGCTCGGGGAGGATTGATTCGATTGATAAGCTGCGAGAATCTCGTGAAAATCTACAAAGCGGCCGATGTAGAGGTTGTAGCGCTCCAGGGACTCAATCTCCAGATCGAGCATGGCGAGATGATGGCGATTATCGGCAACTCCGGCAGCGGCAAATCGACGCTTCTCAACATGCTGGGGGGGCTGGATCGCCCCTCGGCTGGAAGGCTCCACGTAGCCGGCAAGGATATGCTGAAGCTTACCGATCAGGACCTTACGCGGTACAAGCGGGAGACGGTCGGCTTCATCTGGCAGAATAAAGCGCGCAACCTCATTCCCTACCTAACGGCAAGGGAAAATGTCGAGATCCCCATGCTGCTCCACGACCGGAAGCAGAAGCGGGCGCGCGCAATCGAGCTTCTGGAGGCCGTAGGTCTCGGCCACCGCATCAACAATACGCTCGAACAGCTCTCCGGAGGCGAGCAGCAGCGCGTGGCGATTGCCATCTCGCTGGCGAACAAGCCAAAGCTATTGTTGGCGGACGAACCGACAGGCGCGCTGGATACCCGCACATCGGATCAAATCATGGCGCTGCTGCGCAGGCTGAATGCGGAGCTCGGCCTCACGATCGTCATCGTGACCCATGACCTCGATCTGGCTAAGCAAGTGAAGCGCGTGGTATCGATTCGGGACGGCCGAACTTCCTCGGAGATGATTCGGAGGCTGGACAATGACGGTGACGCAGGCGAGGGCGATCTGAACGAAGATTCGGACACGCATATTGAATATGCAGTCATGGACAGATCGGGGCGCATTCAAGTGCCGGAGCATTACTTGGAAGCGGTCGGCGCAAAAGATGCGGATAAAGTGCTGCTGCGATTGGAGGAAGACCGCATCGTGCTGCTTCCCGAGCGTGCCAAGGCGACTTCGGATGTTGGGTAATGACGCGAGCGATACTCGAAATCTGATATAATTAGCGTTACCTGCAATTCATATCAAGAATACTTGTCGAATGGGATGATTATGATGAGAGGGAAAGTGACGATTCAGGAAATAGCCGATTTGGCAGGCGTATCCAAGTTCGCCGTCTCTCGTGCTCTGACCGGCAAGAGCGGCGTAAGCAGCCAGACGAGAGAAATGATTCTGAAGGCTGCCGGACAGCTCGGCTACTTCAAGAACAATGAGCCAAAACGTTTCTCAAGCGAGCTGCAGGACTTTACAGACCGTAAAATGACCGGTGCAATCGTCGTTCTGTTCCCGAACATTCGTTATCAGAACAAGGAATCCGTCTATTGGGGACCTGTATTCGATGGCATATCGACTAGACTCAATCAGAAGGGCATCGACATCTTGACGCTGACGGAGCCTTCTCGCGACCATGTATTCTCGCTCGTGAAGCCTGAAGCGATTCAAGGGATCATCACGATCGGGACGATTTCGACGCAAATTCTGCTTGACATCGGGCGGCTAGACATACCGGTCGTCATGGTAGACCATGCTGACCCGGCGTTTCATTGCGATACCGTATTCACCGATAACTTCTTGTGCATGAAGGATATGATGACGAAGCTGGTGAGCAAAGGGTATCGCAAGTTCCAGTTCGTCGGCAACATATCCGATGCGCAGAGCTTCTTCGAGCGCTGGCTCGCGTACCGAACGACGCTGGAGAGCTACGGAATCGAGCTCAATCAAAACCCGATGCTGATCGGATCTGAAGCGGACGATATCTTTAAGCTGGTTCCGAATCTCGATCTGACGGAGCTTCCTGAGGTATTCGTATGCGCGAACGACTCGAACGCGGAGTTCATGATCGATCATTTGCGCAGGCGCAATGTCGACGTACCGACGGATTGTGCGGTCACTGGTTTTGACAACACGTGCGAATCGCATCCGATTCTCGGCACGGTGAACGTCAATAAGGAATTGTTAGGCATGCGAGCGGTCGATCAGATGCTGTGGCGGGTCCTGAACCGCGAGTCGGCTTACGAGAAGAAGATGATCTCCGGAGAGATTATTGTCCGCGACAATTATGCCTTTGCGTCCGACAATCATTCAGCCTCCTAGGGTCATATGCCGATGATCGAATACCAGCAATACTGAAGCTCCTGCCGCTACCGGTAGGAGTCTTGGTAGCGATTGATAACAAATAAGCAAAACTACCAAACAACACCATAACGATTGCAAAACAAAATACGATCTTTAACCAAAATAGGAATTGACGATAGCGGAGCGTGATGCTATTATTGTTTTGTAGTCATCAAACACAAGAGTCATGGTGGTGATGGGCACTTATTTTTAGAAGCAATATGTAAACGGTTTCTTTCGGGGGATTGACCGTACTTGTACGGGATCTGACGCTGCTTGAGCGGCAAACAGAACGAATAACTATTGGGAGGTTTCGCAATGAGACAAATGAAAGTGCTTTCGCTCCTGCTCGTCGCGTTTATGCTCGTACTTACGGCATGCGGCGGCGGAAACAACGGGAATAACAACGCAAACGCACCAGCTAACACGAGCAATGCTCCGGCAAACACGCCAGCAGAAGAAGAACCGGCTGCTGATCCGGAACCTGCACCAGTTGACCTTGGCGGACGCACGATCAAGGTAGCGGCTTGGTGGGATCCGAAGCCGCCGGGTAACACGGCAGGCGAGAAAGCGCGTCTCGACAAGTTCGCGGAGCTCGAAGCGAAGTACAACTTCAAATTCGAATTCTTGAACATTCCGTTCGAAGAGTACATGGATAAATTCACGACGTCGACGCTCGCGGGCGAGCCGTTCGCAGACATCGCGATCATGGAGCTTAAGCGTGCGCTTCCAGTCGTTAAGCAAGGCCTGGTGCTTCCGGTCAGCGAGTTCACGGCAGCTACGGACGACATCAATAACGAGCAGCGCCTGATGAGGAAGCTGCCTGCAATCGGCGGCGTGGAATATTCCTTCGGCGAGCCAGGCGTCCAAATCGTAGGTATGTACTACAACCGCGACTTGGTGAAGAAGCTGGGCGTGCAAGATCCGCAAGAGCTGTACGCGGCAGGCCAATGGACTTGGGATAAGTTCATCGAGCTGGCCAAAGCAGCAACGCGCGACACAGACAACGACGGCAAAATCGACTCGTTCGGCTATGCTGGCTGGCCTGCAGACGCAGCACGTCACTTCGGCGTAACGAACGGCGCACTGTTCGTTAATGAAGATCTGACGATGGGCATGACGGATCCGAAGATGATCGAAGCGCTGGAGTTCACGAACCGTCTGTTCAACGTTGAGAACGTTGTAAAAGTAAAATCCGGCAACAAGATGGACTGGAACGAGACGAACACGTTCAAGGACGGCGACGTACTGATGTCCGTCAACTATGACTGGAACGTAGGCGACCTGACTTTCGAAGTAGGCGTAGTGCCAAACCCGGTCGGTCCGCAATCTGACGGCAAGCACACTTACGCTAACACGGGTCAGAACGGTTGGTTCATCCCGAAAGGCGTTAAGGACGCAAACGTACTATACTCGATCTTCGAGCAAAGCTTCGACGTTCCTCCGACCGAAGAATATTTGGGCCAAGACTGGCTCGAGTCCCGCTTCAAGACGGAAGCTGACATTACGATGGCACGCGAGAATGTAAACGGCACTGGCCGCCTGGCACTTGAAGAGGGCGTTCCGGACTTCCCGTTCTATGCGGTCATGGACGAAATCATCATTCAGAACCAATCAGTTACGGCAACAGTTGAGAAGCACAAGGCTGCGGGCGAATCTGCACTTGCAAAAGTGAAGTAAGCTGACATAGCGGCATACGGCAATGACGGGAAGGGGTGTACCGTGGAGACGGTGCAGCCCTTCTTGTTATGAAAAAGAGGATAACAAATCATAACGGAGGATTGGCAGTTAATGCGTTCTTTTTCAAGAATTTGGTGATGATTTACGGTGTTTTGTATGAAAACGACGAAAATCGTCGAGAAAAATCAAACATTGATAACAATAACCAAACAATTCGATTGTTTTTGGAACGAAATAATTGACTGGTGTTTGGTTGAGTGATACGATTGTTATGTGATTTTTTCGTGCTTATCAATGACATTGATAGGCTGGACGAACGGCAGGCTTCCAGGTCTGCGTGAACATCCGTCGCTTAGTTTATTAGGGGGGCTGACATTGAAAGGGATACCACGGCTTAAAAAAATGGCGTTATCCACGATGAGTGCTGTATTGGCGCTCGGCATCCTGGCATCCGGACCCCGGATCTATGCCGCCGAACCGGACGCGGCCGAGACTGCGAATGACGCAGCCGCGCAGACGTTCACGGGCGACGAACTGTATGCGCTCCTTCAAGGACAGGGCGATTATGCCGATTACTTGGCGAAGCATGAAAGCGCTGTCTCCGCAGCGCAAGAGCTCGTCATCGATGCGGGAAGCTATACGGCCGCAGAAGGCGGAGAATTCGAACTGCTCCGCGATTACGAAGGGCAGGCAGGCGATTCGCTTCTAACGGGTGAGAAAGGCCGCGTAGATTGGACCATTGAGGTGCCGGAATCGGGGCTATACCACATTTCCGCGCTTTATTACCCGATCGAGGGCAAGAGCTCCAGCATCGAACGGTCGCTCATGATCGACGGCGAGGTGCCCTTCGAGGAAGCGGCTTACCTGCAATTCGACCGGGTCTGGGACAATCAACTGGAAGAGGTGCTCCGGGATAACCGGGGGAACGATCTTCGCCCCCAACAGATCGAACGGCCCGAATGGCGCGAGGCGCTGTTCAAGGACTACGAAGGCTATTACGAGGAGCCTTTCCAATTCTATCTGACTGCCGGTACCCATACGCTGTCGCTGCTCGCGCAGCGCGAGCCGATGGTGCTCCGTCAGTTGAAGCTTTTCCACTACAAGAAACCGGGTAACTACGAGGAAACGCTGAAGAAGTACGAAGAAGAAGGGCTTAAAGAAGTAAAGGACGTTCTCGTCACCGTGCAAGCAGAGGACGCGGTCGCGAAATCTTCCCCGACCTTGTATCCGCAATCGGAACGGACGAGTCCGGCAGTGTCCCCGTACAGCACGCACGAGGTTCGCGTGAACACGATCGGCGGATTCAACTGGCGGGTGCCCGGCCAATGGATCGAGTGGGAAGTGGAAGTGCCGGAGACCGGACTTTACAAGCTCGCATTCAAGTCGCAGCAGAACTTCGTTCGGGGCATCTACTCCACGCGCAGGCTGCTCATTAACGGCGAACTGCCGTTCAATGAGGTCGAGCGCGTTCCGTTCCGTTATAAGAGCGGATATCGGGTCGATGTTATGGGCGGCAAAGATCCTTACCTGTTCAAGCTGAACGAAGGCAAAAATATTATCCGGATGGAAAATAACCTCGGCGAGTTCGCGCCGCTCATCCGCGAAGTCGAGCAGAGCTTGTTCAACCTTAACAGCTCCTACAGGAAAATTCTGATGATCACGGGCGCCGCCCCTGACCAATATCGGGACTATCGCGTGCATGTCCGCATTCCGGATCTCCTCGATATTTTCAAGACGGAAGGCGATCGCCTCAAAAGCGTAAGCAAGGAATTGCATCGCTTGGCGGGCGGGAGCAGCGATGCCGAAGCGATGCTAAAGACGATGTACCTTCAACTGGACGAGATGATCGAGGATCCGGATACGATCCCTCGCAGGCTGGCTGCTTATAAGGCCAATACCGGCGGACTCGGCACTTGGCTGCTCCGTACGCGAGAGATGCCGCTCGAGATCGACGAGATCTACGTTGCGGCCCCGGAAACGAAGCTGCCGAAGGGCGGACTCGGATTCTTCTCCGAATTGAAGCATGAGATCGTGACGTTCGGCTATTCGTTCTTCATCGATTACAACACGATCGGCAACGTATCGGAAGGCAAGGACAATCGATCGGTAACCGTATGGATCGGCAGCGGCCGCGACCAAGCGAATACGCTGAAGGCGATGATCGACGAGACGTTCACGCCGGATACCGGCATTAACGTCAACTTGAAGCTCGTTCAGATGCAGACGCTTCTGCCGGCTACGCTGGCAGGGCAGGGACCGGACGTCGCCATGCAGATCGGCAACGATATCCCGGTCAACTACGCGATGCGGAACGCGGCGGCAGATTTGACTCAGTTCGCGGACTTTAAGTCGGTTGCCGAACGCTTCCGGCCGAGCGCTCTGGTGCCGTATACGTACGAACAAGGCGTATTCGCGCTGCCGGAGACGCAGACGTTCAACATGCTGTTCTACCGTAAAGATGTCATGAACGAGCTGGGCTTGGATATTCCTCAGACGTGGGAGGACGTATCGAACCTTCTCGCGGTCCTGAACAAGAATCATATGGAATTCGGCCTGCCGCTCGTATTGAATCCGACCTACCCGGGCGAGAACTTGCCGCCGAGCTCGGTGTACGCGATGCTGCTGATGCAGAACGGCGGCCAGTTCTATCGCAATAACGGCAAAGAATCCGATGTCGACTCAAGGACGGGCATCGAGACGTTCAAGCAATGGACGGAATTCTATACGGATTACAAGCTCGAACGGGAATTCGACTTCCCGAACCGTTTCCGTACCGGTCAGATGCCGATCGGCATCGCCGATTATACGGTCTATAACCAACTGACTGTATTCGCGCCGGAGATTCGCGGCATGTGGGGATTCGTTCCTGTGCCGGGTACGCTCCAGGAAGACGGAGAGATTCGCAGAGATGTCGCCAGCGCAGGCAGCGGCACGATTATGCTGAACGGCGCCGAAGACAAGGAAGCGGCTTGGGAATTCATGAAGTGGTGGACCTCGGCCGACACCCAGACGAAATTCGGACGCGAGATGGAAGGCCTGATGGGTGCGGCTGCCCGTTATCCGACCGCGAACATCGAAGCGCTGGATCGCCTGCCATGGCCGGTCAACGACTACGATAACTTGAAGGCTCAATTCGATTGGGTACAGGGCATTCCGGAAGTTCCGGGCGGCTATTTCACCGGACGCCACTTGCTCAATGCCTTCTACCGGGTTGTCGTCAATGCGCAGACGGAACCGCGCGAAGCGCAAAGAATTCGGCCTGCCGGAATAAAGGGAGGGACTACCCGTGTCGAATATCACG